>NZ_JNAC01000034.1:0-73727 GCF_000722555.1 Sphingobium sp. DC-2
TCCTTGTTGCCCATTATGCCCGGCCACACACGGAAATCCTGACAGTCCCCCGAAGGCAACAATCCACTCTTTGCCTGCGCTGCGCGCTGTCATGAAAGAGCAGGTATCGATCCAGCCGCAACCTCCTCCGCGTCTCCGCGCCTCCGCGTGAACAAAAATCTTCCAAACCCTCAGCGTCCTCTGCGCCTCTGCGCGAACCCCTTCCGAACCCCTCCTGATTCGTAACAAATTGTTGCTGGCGTGCCGATGGCTTGCGTTTGCGCGTTCGACTTCCAATATTGCCTGTGCGGGCCGGGCCCCTCTGGCGGCTGGATGATCCAGTTGCGATGTCGGACCGCATCGAGTGCGCTCGGTGCAGGTTCGTGGGGCTTTCCCCCCTCAAGCCTCACGAAGACCGCGCCGGGCCACTCGATCCACATGACGTTTGTTTTGAAGGATGGAGTTTCTACGCCGTGAACAATCCCGTTCGTACATCGAATTATGGGACGACGCAGGCGGCGCAATATGACGCCGGGCTGCGTAGTCACATGCTGGGCGTCTTCCGCAACATGGGGATCGGCCTGGTCATCACCGGCCTTGTGGCCGCCTTCATCGGCAATACGCCGGTGCTGGCCGCCGCCATTTTCGGCACGCCGCTCAAGTGGGTCGCGATCTTCGCGCCGCTGGCGTTCGTCTTTTTCTTCAGCTTCCGCATCGAAAAGATGACGACCGCAGGCGCGCGGATGGCCTTCTGGGCTTTTTCCGCCGTGATGGGCGTGTCGCTGGCCAGCATCTTCCTGATCTTCACCGGGGGGAGCATCGCGCAGGCCTTCTTCTCGGCGGCCGTGATGTTCCTGGCGATGGCGCTGTGGGGCTATACCACGGGGCGTGACCTGTCGAAGATGGGTTCGTTCCTGATCATGGGCCTGATCGGCATCCTGGTCGCGAGCCTCATCAACATCTTCATCGGCTCGTCGGCCATGCAGATGGTGATTTCCATCATCGGCGTCGTGGTCTTCACCGGCCTCACCGCCTGGGACGTGCAGCGCATCAAGTCGGAATATTTCTACTATGCCGGCCATGAGATCGCGGAAAAGATGCAGGTCATGGGCGCGCTGTCGCTGTACCTGAACTTCGTGAACCTGTTCCAGATGCTGCTGAGCCTGACGGGTGACAGGGAATAATGATGCGGACGCCAGAAGCCGTGTCGGCCATGCTCTGCCCGGTCTGTCATGTGGGACTTTCCATGACGGACCGGCAGGGGGTGGAGATCGATTATTGCCCGCAATGCCGCGGCGTGTGGCTGGACCGGGGAGAACTCGACAAGATCATCGAGCGATCCGGGTCCGCCGCCGCCGCTCCGCCGCCGCAGCAGCAGGCGCATTACCGGCCCGACCGCGACTATCGCGATGACGGCCGCTATTATCAGAAGAAGCGCAAGAAAAGCTTCCTGGAAGAATTGTTCGATTAATGAAAGGGCGGCCCTGGCGCCGCCTTTTTTTCGCGACTGGTGGAATGGGGAGGAAAGCTGCCCCCTTGTCTCGTCCGGGCGATCCTTTAGAGCGCTCGGGCAGGCTTCATTTCGCGAACAGGATTTTCATGCCGGGAACCAACGCTCCTTCGGTCGAGATCACGCCCGTCATCCTGGCGGGAGGATCGGGCACCCGGCTTTGGCCGCTGTCGCGCAAATCCTATCCCAAACAGTTCGTGCCGTTGCTGGGCGATACCACGCTGTTCCAGTCGGTCGCGCGCCGCCTCTCGGGCGCGGCGGAGAATTTCTCCTTCGGGCAGCCGTTGATCCTCACCAACTCGCTGTTCCGTTTCATCGTCGCGGAGCAGCTGGCGAAGGAGAATATCGATCCGGCAGCGATCCTGATCGAGCCGGACGGGCGCAACACCGCGCCCGCCATATTGGCGGCGGCGCTGCATCTGGCCGCGCGCAATCCTGACGCGGTCATGCTGGTTGCGCCGTCCGACCATGTGGTGCCGGATGTGGCCGCATTTCATCAGGCCGTGGGCAAGGGGCTGGACGCGGCGCTGGCGGGCGACCTCGTCACCTTCGGGATCAGCCCGACGCGGCCCGAAACAGGCTATGGCTATCTCCAGGCGCAGAGCAGGCCGGATGGATCGGGCGCGCCCATCAAGCTGGCGAGCTTTGTCGAGAAGCCTGATCTGGCGCGCGCCGAAGAGATGCTGGCGACCGGCGATTATCTCTGGAATGCGGGCATCTTCCTCTTCGCGGCGAAGGACCTGATTGCAGCGTTCGAACAGCATGCGCCATCAATCCTGTCGGCAGTGCGCGCGGCGGTGGAGCAGGCGGAAAGCGACCTCGGCTTCCTGCGGCTGGCGGCGGAGCCCTGGGGCAAGGCGGAGAGCGTCGCCATCGACTATGCGATCATGGAGCGGGCGGACAATCTGTCGGTCGTGCCCTTCGATGCGGAATGGTCCGACCTTGGCGGCTGGGATGCGGTGTGGAGCCATTCGCAGCCGGACGGGAATGGCGTTGCGCTATCGGGCGGCGCGACCGCGCTGGATTGCCGCGACACGTTGCTGCGATCGGAAAGCGAAGGGCTGGAGATTGTCGGCCTGGGCCTTAGCAACATCGTCGCGGTGGCGATGAACGATGCGGTGCTGATCGCGGACAAGGCGCGCACGCAGGATGTGAAGCTGGCCGTCGAGGCGCTGCAACGCAAGGGTGCGCGCCAGGCGGAAGCTTTCCCCAAGGATCACCGGCCCTGGGGCTGGTATGAAAGCCTGGTGGTGGGCGCGCGCTTCCAGGTCAAGCGCATCACCGTGCTGCCGGGCGCGTCCTTGAGCCTGCAAAGCCATTTCCATCGGTCCGAGCATTGGGTCGTCGTGGAGGGAACCGCCAAGGTCACCGTGGGCGAAGAGGTACAACTGCTGTCGGAAAACCAGTCGGTCTATGTGCCGGTTGGCGCGGTGCACCGGATCGAAAATCCGGGCCGTATCCCGATGGTGTTCATCGAGGTGCAGACGGGGTCCTATGTGGGCGAGGACGACATCGTCCGTTATGAGGACCGCTACGCGCGGGATTGAATTTGGGTTCACGCGGAGGCGCGGAGATCGCCGCCTTGCGGCCCCGCCGTCATCTTCCTCCAAACTCGATCCAGTTTACGGCCGCTTGCGCGGCATGCGAATCCTCCGCGCCTCTGCGCCTCCGCGTGGAAAACTGCTACGCGGCCCGTATGTTGGTGCGGATGACAGGTTCCGCTTTGTAGCCGTAATGTGCGGAAGCGGGGGTTTTGGTTCGCGCAGAGCCCGCAGAGGGCGCTGAGGGTGCGCGCGGCGATCGTAGTAGAATTATTTCACGCGGAGGCGCGGAGACGCGGAGGGGGTATCGGCATATGCCGCTTTTTCTTTCCTTCATCGCGTAGGAGGTAAGGTATTTTTTCCTGCGCTGCGCGCCATTGTGGAAGATCATGCATCGGTCCGGCCGTGACCTTCTCCGCGTCTCCGCGTGAACAATATCTTCCAAACCTCTCAGCGCCCTCTGCGGGCTCTGCGCGAATCAAATCAATGCGCCGCGCCCCAGCTTGGGCCATGGCCGATCTCCACGCCCAGGGGCACGCTCAGCTTCACGATGGGTTCGGCGGCGGTTTCCATGACGCGGCGGATGACGGTGCTGGCTTGCTCCACATCGCCTTCGGGCAGTTCGAAGACCAGTTCGTCATGGACCTGGAGCAGCATCTTCACGCTATGAAGCCCTTCCGCGGCGAGGGCGGGACCCATGCGGGCCATGGCGCGTTTGATGATGTCGGCGCTGGTGCCCTGGATCGGGGCGTTGATCGCGGCGCGTTCAGCGCCCTGCCGTTCGTGCTGGATAGGGGCCTTGATGCGCGGGAACCATGTTTTGCGGCCGAACAGGGTTTCGGTGTAGCCGCGCGCGCGGGCCTTTTCGAGCGTTTCGGTGATATAGAGGCTGATGCCGGGGAAGCGCTCATAATAGCGGCTGATCATGTCCTGCGCTTCGTCGGCGCTGATCTCCAGACGTCCGGCGAGGCCCCAGCGGGAAATGCCGTAAAGGATCGCGAAGTTGATCGTTTTCGCGCGGCCGCGCGTGTCGCGATTGACCTCCCCGAACAATTGCTGGGCGGTGGCGGCGTGAATGTCCTCACCCGCCAGAAAGGCTTCGCGCAGGGCGGGCACATCGGCGATGTGGGCGGCGAGGCGCAGTTCGATCTGGCTGTAGTCCGCCGCGAGGATGACATTGCCGGGCTCCGCGACGAAGGCATGGCGGATCTGGCGGCCGACTTCGGTGCGGATCGGGATGTTCTGGAGATTGGGGTCGGTGGAGGACAGGCGGCCGGTCTGCGCGCCCGACAGGCTGTAGCTGGTGTGGACGCGGCTTGAATCCCTGTTGATCTGGGCCTGGAGCGCGTCGGTATAGGTGGATTTGAGCTTCGAAAGCTGACGCCAGTCGAGGATTTTCCCGGCGATTTCCGCGCCCTGGGCCTTTAGCTGTTCGAGTATGGTGACATCGGTGGAATAAGCGCCGGACTTGCCTTTCTTGCCGCCCTTGTAGCCCATCTTGTCGAACAGGATCGCGCCCAGTTGCTGGGTGGAGCCGATGGCGAAGGGCTGGCCAGCCAGGCCATGGATTTCGCCCTCCAGCTTGGCGATTTCGGCGGTGAATTCGGCGGAGAGGCGGGAGAGGGCTTCGCGATCGACCTTGATGCCTTCATGCTCCATCTTGGCAATGACGGAGACGAGCGGGCGATCGACCAGTTCATAGACGCGGGTCGCGCCTTCATTGGCGATGCGGTTCTTGAACAGCTTCCACAGGCGCAGCGTGACGTCCGCGTCCTCGGCTGCATATTCGGTCGCCTTGTCGAGCGGGACTTCGGCGAAGCTGATCTGGTTCTTGCCGGTGCCGCACACATCCTTGAAGCTGATGCAGACATGGTTGAGGTGGGTTTTCGCCGCCTCGTCCATGCCGTGGCCCGCCAGGCTCTGGCCTGCGTCGAGGTCGAAGCTCATGACGATGGTGTCGTCATAGGGCGCTATCTCGATCCCGTGGCGGCGCATGACCGTGAGGTCATATTTGAGGTTCTGGCCGATCTTGAGGACGCTGTCGTCCTCCAGCAGCGGCTTGAGTTTCGCAAGGACGAGGTCGAGGGCAAGCTGCTCAGGCTTTTCGGCGAACATATCCTTCCCGCCATGGCCGACGGGGATGTAGCAGGCGGCGCTGGGGCCGACGGCCAGGCTGACGCCGACGAGCGCGCAGGAGACGCAGTCGAGCATGTCGGTTTCTGTGTCGACGGCGACGATGCCTTCCGCATGGGCGGCGGCGATCCAGCGGTCGAGCGCGTCTTCCGTCACCACCGTTTCGTAGAGGCTGCGGTCGATGGGCGGTTCTTCTTCCAGCACCGGGGCGGCGGGCGCGGTGGCTTCGGTGACGGCGGCCGCGGCGGTGGCGATCGCCACGGCGGCGGCGGGCGCGCCGAGGCGGGTCAGCAGCGACTTGAAGCCGTGATGCTCCAGGAAATTCTGGAGCGGTTCGGCCGGAATGCCCTTGAGCGTCAGTTCCTCCAGCGGTTCAGGCAGGTCCATGCGGTCGTGCAGTGCCACCAGCTTGCGGGACAGGCGGGCCATGTCGGCATGGGCGATCAGATTTTCCTGCATCTTCGACTTCTTCATCGAAGGGGCGGCTTCGAGCGCGGCTTCCAGGCTGCCATATTCGGTGATGAGCTTCGCGGCGGTCTTGGGGCCGATGCCGGGAATGCCGGGGACATTGTCGATGCTGTCGCCCATCAGCGCGAGGACGTCGCCCAGTTGCTGCGGCTGCACGCCGAACTTCGCCATGACATAGTCGGCGCCCCGCCGCTCATTCTTCATCGTGTCGTACATGTCGACGCCGGGCTGGATGAGCTGCATCAGATCCTTGTCGGAACTGACGATGGTGACGTGCCAGCCCTTCGCGACGGCGGCCTTTGTGTAGCTGGCGATGATGTCGTCCGCCTCGAACCCGGCTTCCTCGATGCAGGGGAGGGAGAAGGCGCGGGTGGCGTCGCGGATCATCGGGAATTGGGGGACAAGGTCCTCCGGCGGCGGCGGACGGTTCGCCTTGTAGGCATCGTACATCTCATTGCGGAACGTGTGGCTGCCCTTGTCCAGCACGACTGCGAGGTGCGTCGGCCCTTCCGCCTTGCCCAGCTCGTCGGCCAGCTTCCACAGCATCGTGGTATAGCCATAGACCGCGCCCACGGGCTGGCCATGGCGATTGGTGAGCGGCGGAAGCTGGTGATAGGCGCGGAAGATATAGCCGCTGCCGTCGACCAGGTAGAGATGATTCTGGGACATGGTGCGAGGGGATAGCGGGTTAGGGCGGAGGGCTCCAGTGGGCGTTGGCAAACAGGCTTGCCATCGCGCTCAGGTCGGCAATCTCAGTTCAGTCCGGCGCGCGGACCCGCACGAAGATGATGCCGGTAGCCATATCGCCCGTTGAATTGCGTGTTTGGTAAGTAACGCGTGTCAATCCAAGGAATGTTCCTGCTCGCGTGAGATGGAGATTTCCGTCGATCAAGCTGGCTGTCAGCTTGGCAGGCTCGACGGCGTCGGCAGCAGTCAGCTCCGTGTTTTCGCTACCTCGGAAAAGTAGCCAATCGCTACAGGTCGGAAGCCGCGTTGGGGCGGCCGTGGCGCAGCCGCTAAGGACCAATGAATTTGGTGCTGATGAAGAAGCGGTAATTTCACGATAGTCTGGTGCCGCCATCAACGGCCCGGCCACTGGTGCTGGTGCTGACCGAAAATACTCCGCTACCGCTGTGATATCGGCGGGCTGAATCGCTGCGATCCTGGGCGCTGCCGGATTTGGCCAGCGATAACCGAGAATGTTCAGTTCCGGCATGATAAAGAATCGAAACGTATATACCCAAGCCCTGATGTCCGCCTCGTCCCTGATCCTGGGGGGCATCGCCGTCATATACTTCGCAATAAGATCGGCTTTAGCGTCGCGCCAGTCGGTGGGAACAGGCGGATCAAGTACAGATGCCTGCCCTGATGCTGTCATCAAAGCTACGATGCTGGCAGGAGTGGTAAAATCCAGAGACCCGCTCGTCACCATTGCAGCACTGATGTGGCGCGACACCTTCCTTAGCGATATCGCATAGTCCTCGGGGTCGCTTGTGTCTGTGAAATAAGCCGCAAGAGCTAAAAGTTGCAGATTGATCGTTGTAAGACGGCCAGCATCCTGCGCGACGCCAGCGTCGCTGCTCTGCCAGTTACGCACTGGGTTGAAAGTGAGCAGATTAGTTCCCGCTCTCAATGCATAGCCGCCGGAGTCCAAGCCCAGCGCCGTTCGCACGGAGCTGGAGCTCCCCTGCGCGTCTATTACGGTGGTGAGAGGAGAAATGATCGATGCGCCAGGCGGAGCGGACATGTCTCCGATGATCATCCCGGTTGCCGCATCGACCCCAAGACTAACGCTCATTCTGCCGGTGGGTGATGAAGGGACAGATCCGAACCCAATGAACGGCGGTAGCACTGCGACGTCCTGGCCGAACAGTCCGGTGGCGGATGTGGTCGTTATCGCGTCGACCCTGCCGTCATTGTCAAAATCAAAAGAGATCGGCGCCAGCATCGGGCCTGCTGTTACAGCGCCAAATACTGTCGCAGCTGGCGTTGGAGTAGGTGCTGGCGAAGGCGTGGGCTGGGGACCCGCTGCTGGTGTCTCGGAGTCGGCACCTCCCCCTCCACAGCTCGATAACATCGCCAAGGCAGAAATGGCCGCCAGCCAACGAATATGCACAGAATTCCCCCGTTAATCAATGTTTTGATTGGACACGGATCTAAAGCATCTTGCCTCGCATCTGAGTCAAGCTGCTGGGCTGAAACCCGTTTTCGCCGAGCTTAGAAGTCAGAAAATTTTCTGCTTGCGCGTTGAAGGACTTCGCTCGCCCGTTCCGGCGGCCGGGCGATCACGGCGCCTTTTTCCGTGATGACGATGGCGCGTTCGATCAGGATGGGATGCGCCGCCATCGCGTCCAGGACAGCCTTGTCGTCCGTCACGTCGAGGCCGATGTCCTTGACGGCGGGCTCGCCCTTGCGGACGGCTTCCGACGCGCGGACGCCCGCCTGTCGCAGCACCGCTTCGATTTCGGCGCGGGTGGGCGGGGTTTTGAGATATTCGACCACCTCGACCTCAACGCCCGGCGCGGCTTCCAGGATCGCGAGCGCGGCGCGGGACTTGGAGCAGCGGGGGTTGTGCCAGATGGTCGCCTTCATGCCTGATCGTCCTTCGCCAACCACTCTTCCAGCCACTTGATCGTATAGTCGCCGTTGAGGAAATCGGGGTCCTTGAGCAGCTTCTGGTGGAGCGGGATCGTGGTCTTCATGCCTTCGATCACATATTCCTCCAGCGCGCGCTTCAACCGCATGATGCAGCCTTCGCGGGTGCGGCCGTAGACGATCAGCTTGCCGATCATGCTGTCATAATATGGCGGCACCTTATAGCCTTGATACAGGCCGCTATCGACGCGGACGTGCATGCCGCCGGGCACGTGATAGCTGGTGACGGTGCCGGGCGAGGGCGCGAAGGTGCGCGGGTCCTCTGCATTGATGCGGCATTCGATGGCGTGGCCGTGGAATTCGATGTCCTGCTGCTCCACCGACAGGGGCTTGCCCTCGGCGACGCGGATCTGCTCGCGGACGAGATCGACGCCGGTGATCATTTCCGTCACCGGATGTTCCACCTGGAGGCGGGTGTTCATCTCGATGAAGTAGAATTCGCCATTTTCCCAGAGGAATTCGATGGTGCCCGCGCCGCGATAGCCCATGTCGGCCATGGCCTTGCGCACCACTTCGCCCATCCGGTCGCGCTCTGCGGTGGAGAGGACGGGGGAGGGCGCTTCCTCCAGCACCTTCTGGTGGCGGCGCTGGAGCGAGCAGTCGCGCTCGCCAAGGTGAATGGCGTTGCCGTTGCCGTCGCCGAAAACCTGGAATTCGATATGCCGGGGGTTGCCCAGATATTTTTCCATATAGACGGTGTCGTCGCCGAACGCCGCCTTCGCCTCGCTGCCGGCCTGGCGCATCAGCGTTTCGAGCTGGTCTTCGGACGGCACGACCTTCATGCCGCGGCCGCCGCCGCCCGACGCCGCCTTGATGAGGACGGGGTAGCCGATCTTCGCGGCGACTTGCCTGGCCTCCTCGACGCTTTCGAGCGCGCCGTCGGAGCCCGGCACCAGCGGCAGGCCGAGCGCGCCTGCGGTGCGCTTCGCCTCCACCTTGTCGCCCATGATGCGGATATGTTCGGGCTTGGGGCCGACGAAGGCCAGCCCATGCGCCTCAACAATCTCCGCGAACTGCGCGTTTTCGGAGAGGAAGCCATAGCCGGGATGGATCGCGTCCGCGCCGGAGATTTCGGCGGCGGAAATAATCGCGGCGATGTTGAGATAGCTGTCCTTGGCCGCCGGGGGGCCGATGCAGATCGCTTCGTCGGCAAGGCGCACATGCATGGCGTCGGCGTCGGCGGTGGAGTGGACCGCGACCGTCCTGATGCCCATTTCATGGCAGGCGCGGTGGATGCGCAGGGCGATTTCGCCCCGGTTGGCGATCAGCAGCTTTTCGATGGCCATGGGATGCGCGGCCTTATTCGATGACGATCAGCGGCTGGTCATATTCGACCGGCTGGCCGTTTTCGACCAGGACAGCCTTGACCGTGCCCGCATTGGGCGCGGGAATCGCGTTCATGACCTTCATCGCTTCGACGATCAGCACGGTGTCCCCCGCCTTCACGGTCGAACCGACCGGCGCGAAAGGAGCCGCGCCCGGTTCGGCGGCCAGATAGGCGGTGCCGACGATCGGCGAACGGACGGCGTTGGCGGCGGCGGCGGGCGCGGCGGCTTCGGCTGGAGCGGCGGCGGCAGGTGCTGGAGCGGCCACGGGGGCTGCCATGACCGGGGCGGGCGCATAGGCGATGGCGTTGCCGCCGCCCGCCTTGCGCGCGACGCGGATCTTGCGATCGCCGTCCTCCACCTCGATCTCCGTCAGGTTGGTGTCGTCGAGCAGCGCGGCGAGATCCCGCACCAGCTGCACGTCGACCTGCATTGCGCCCTTTTCAGCCTTGTCGTTCATTTGAAGTCCCTGGACGGTGAATATCGTTTATGATGCCCGCGCCTATGCGCATTTGGGGCGAAGCGCAACTTTCGAACGACAAGTCACAATTCGAGCGCGGCTTCCAGCGCCAGCATGTAGGACATCGCGCCGAAGCCCGCGATGGTTCCCTTCGCCGCCATGCCGACATAGCTTTTGTGGCGGAAGGGTTCGCGCTTGTGCGGGTTGGACAGGTGCACTTCGATGACGGGCACCGTGACGCCCTTGATCGCATCGTGCAGGGCGATGGAGGTGTGGGTGAGGCCGCCGGCATTGAGGATGACGGCATGCGCGCCTTCCTCATGCGCTTCCTGAAGCCAGTCGATCAGATGGCCTTCATGATTGGACTGGCGGAAATCAATCTCCACATGCGCGCGCTGCGCTGCATCCTCCATCCGTTCTGCAATGTCGTCGAGCGTGTCATAGCCGTAGATTTCCGGTTCCCGCGTGCCCAGCATGTTGAGGTTGGGGCCGTTCAACACATAGATTTTCCGCGCGTCGGCCATGGCATTTCCCCTAAGCATGTTGCGGCAGGGGCGTCGCGGCCCCTATATGCTGCGCTGATCCTTAGCCTTTCGTGTCGCGCCAAGTCGAGACACGTTCTTTCGATTGAAGACAGGACAAGAGCATTGCACGTCGACGGCACATTATCGATCACCATCAATGGCGAGCATCGCCGCGTGCGTGCAGGCATGACGCTGGCCGAACTGGCGAGCGAACTGGGCTTCGTACCCGAAAAGGTGGCGGTGGAGCGCAATCTGGAGGTGGTGCCGCGATCGACCCTGGCCCAGGTCTGCGTCGAGGATGGCGACGATCTGGAGATCGTGCATTTCGTCGGCGGCGGCGACGCTTCGGCGGTGGATGACGATAGCTGGGCGGTGGCGGGCAAGACGTTCCGGTCGCGGCTGATCGTTGGCACGGGCAAATATCGGAATTTCGAGCAGAATGCGGCGGCGGTCGCGGCTTCGGGGGCGGAGATCGTCACGGTGGCGGTGCGGCGGGTCAATGTGTCCGACCCAAAGGCGCCGATGCTGACCGACTATATCGATCCGAAGAAGATCACTTACCTTCCCAACACGGCGGGCTGCTATACCGGCGAGGAGGCGATCCGCACGCTGCGGCTGGCGCGGGAAGCGGGCGGATGGGACCTCGTCAAGCTGGAGGTGCTGGGCGAGGCGCGGACGCTCTATCCCGACATGGTGGAAACGCTGCGCGCGACGGAGATATTGGCCAGGGAAGGCTTCAAGCCGATGGTCTATTGCGTCGACGATCCGATCGCGGCCAAGCGGCTGGAGGATGCGGGCGCGGTGGCGATCATGCCGCTGGGCGCGCCGATCGGGTCGGGACTGGGCATCCAGAACCGGGTGACGATCCGCCTGATCGTGGAGGGCACGAAGCTGCCGGTGCTGGTGGACGCGGGCGTGGGCACGGCATCCGAAGCGGCCGAGGCGATGGAGCTGGGCTGCACCGGCGTGCTGATGAACACGGCGATCGCGGAGGCCAAGGACCCGGTGCTGATGGCCGCCGCGATGAAGGCTGGCGTCGAAGCGGGGCGCATGGCCTATCGCGCGGGGCGGATGGGCAAGCGGATGTATGCCGATCCGTCGAGTCCGCTGGCGGGGTTGATCTGAGCAACCGGCAGTTTCGCGCAGCCGTGGATGGATGCACCATGGATCCTGAAACGAGTTCAGGATGGCGATGAAGCTGAGCGGGGCGTTCCAAATGTGCGATCCGCCTCCGGCATCTGCATATCCCCGCACTTTCGCCATCGCAGCAAATTGACCCTCCGGCCGCTTCGCCCTATGGGCAAAGCCGGTTCAGGAGGAGGAAAAGCGATGGTCAAGAAGCTCTACCCCGATGCTGCGTCTGCGTTGGAGGGCCTTCTCTTCGACGGCATGCAATTATGCGCGGGCGGTTTTGGACTTTGCGGAATTCCTGAGCGGTTGATCGACGCGATCCGTGATTCGGGCGTGAAGGACCTTACCATCGCTTCCAACAATGCCGGGATCGACGGCGAGGGGCTGGGCAAGCTGCTGCGCACGCGGCAGGTGAAGAAGATGATCTCCTCCTATGTCGGCGAGAACAAGGAGTTCGAGCGGCAATATCTGGCGGGCGAGCTGGAGGTGGAATTCTGCCCCCAGGGGACGCTGGCGGAACGCTGCCGCGCAGGCGGGGCGGGCATTCCGGGCTTCTACACCAAGACGGGCGTCGGCACGGCGGTGGCCGAGGGGAAGGAAGTCAAGGTCTTCGACGGACAGGAATATATATTGGAACGCGGCATCTTCGCCGACCTTGCGATCATCAAGGGGTGGAAGGCCGACGAGAGCGGCAACCTGATCTTCCGCAAGACGGCGCGCAACTTCAACGCGCCGATGGCGACGGCGGCGAAGATCTGCGTCGCCGAGGTGGAGGAGGTGGTGCCCGCCGGTAGCCTGGACCCCGACGCGATCCACCTGCCCGGCATCTATGTGAAGCGCATGATCGTCGGCGCGCCGTACGAGAAGAAGATCGAATTCCGCACCGTTCGCCAGAGGGAGACCGCCTGATGCCCTGGACCAGAGACGAGATGGCCGCGCGCGCGGCGAAGGAGCTGAAAGACGGCTTCTACGTGAATCTGGGCATCGGCATTCCGACGCTGGTGGCGAACCATATTCCGGCGGGGGTCGAAGTGACGCTGCAATCGGAAAACGGCATGCTGGGCATCGGCCCCTTTCCCTATGAGGGGGAGGAGGATGCCGACCTGATCAACGCGGGCAAGCAGACGATCAGCGAACTGCCCAACTCCGCCTATTTTTCCAGCGCCGACAGCTTCGCCATGATCCGGGGCGGGCATATCGATCTGACCGTGCTGGGCGCGATGGAAGTGGCGGAAAATGGCGACATCGCCAACTGGATGATCCCCGGCAAGATGATCAAGGGGATGGGCGGCGCGATGGACCTGGTCGCGGGCGTCAAGAAGATCATCGTCGTCATGGAGCATACGTCCAAGGACGGCAGCCCCAAATTCATCCCCGCCTGCACCCTGCCGCTGACCGGCAAGAATGTGGTGGACATGATCGTCACCGACCTGTGCGTGTTCCAGCGGCCGGACCATGACAGCCCGTTCAAGCTGATCGAACTCGCGCCGGGCGTGACGGCGGAGGAAGTCGCCGCTAAGACAACGGCTCATTATCTGAGCTGAGGAATGTGGCATGAGCCTTGAGGGCGTTTACGACGAGGGCAATGTCTTTGCACTGATCCTTCAGGGGAAAATCCCTTCGACCAGGCTGTATGAGGATGAGCACACCTATGCCTTCCTTGACATTCAGCCGCAGTCGAAGGGGCACAGCCTGGTCATTTCCAAATGGTCGAAGGCGCGCAACATGCTGGAGATCGAGGATGAGGCGCTGGCCCAGGTGATGGCGACGGTGAAGAAGGTCGCCGCCGCCACGCACAAGGCGCTGGACCCGGACGGCATCCACATCGCGCAGTTCAACGGCGCGGCGGCGGGGCAGACCGTGTTCCACCTGCATTTCCATATCGTGCCGCGCTGGGCGGGCGGCCCGGCGGGCTTTTCCGCCCATGCGCAGGGCAATTTCGCCGATCCCGCCGCATTGGAAGCGCTGGCGGAAGAGATTCGTGCGCAGTTCTGAAATGCGGCGCGGACAGCGGCAGGGCGGCTTCGGGGAAGCGGGGCGGTAGCATGGCGCTCAAGCCGTTCAAGGCACCCGGCGCGCGGCTGGCGCTTCGGGCCAAGCCTGCCAGCCCGTCTTTCGCCGCGAGCGATGGCAAGGCGGAGGTCATATTGGACCTGTCGCGCCTGCTGTCGCGCAGCTTCCATTCCGCGCCGACCGGGATCGACCGGGTGGAATTCGTCTATGCGCGCGAGCTGTTGCAGCGCATTCCCGACCGGCTCGCCTTTGCCGCGGTTCACCCGGCGGGCGGCTATTATGGCCGCCTGAACGGAGCGGCGGTCAGGCAGTTCCTGGCCTTTACCGCCGCGCGCTGGCGCAATGCGGAGAGGCCGGACGAAAAGACGGGCCGGGCGGCGATCATCCGCCACCTGATCGCGCTGCGTCCCCGGCCGGTGCCGCGCGCCAAGGGGCCGCGCGTCTATCTGCAAGTGTCGCCGCATCATCTGGACGATGCCGATCAGGTCGGCGCGATCCTGCGGGCGGAAGGGGCGCGGTTCGTGACGCTGGTCCACGATGTCATCCCGCTGACCCATCCCGAATTCGCACGTCCGCAGGGCGCTGACGAGCATCGGCGGCGGGTGCGCACGATCGACCGCTACGCCCATGGCATCATCGGCAACAGCCAGGCGACGATCGACGCGCTTGGCCCCCATATGAGCCGGGGGCTGGACGGGCGGACGATCTGCGTCGCCCATTTCGGCGCCGATCCGCCGGACATGCCCGCCGCCGAGGGCTTTCAGATGCCATCGCGGCCTTATTTCGTCTATATCTCCACCATCGAGCCGCGAAAGAACCATCTGCTGCTGCTGAACATCTGGCGGCGGCTGGTCGAGCGGCTGGGCGATGACGCGCCGGTGCTGGTGCTGATCGGCCGCCGGGGCTGGGAAAATGAGAATGTGGTCGATCATCTGGAGCGCGGCGAGATATTGCGCGGCCATGTGATCGAGGCGGGCGAACTGTCCGACAATGAAATGCAGCAGCTTGTCGCCCATGCCCGCGCGATGGTGATGCCGTCCTTCGAGGAAGGGTTCGGCATGCCGGTGGTCGAGGCTCTGGCGGCGGGCGTGCCGGTGATTTGCAGCGACATCGTCGCCCATCGGGAGGTGGGGGGCGATGCGCCCGACTATCTCGACCCGCTCGACGGGCTGGGATGGATGGCGATGATCGACGCCTATCGCCGCCCGGATTCGGCGGAACGGGCCGCCCAGTTGCAGCGGATCGCCGCATGGCGCGCGCCGACATGGGGCGGATATTTCGATACCGTCATGAAGTTGCTGGATGATGTAACGGCGTCGGCCTTTACTTGACCTGCCTTCACCAGTTCATCAATAGGGCGATGTGGACATGGCCCTTACTGGTGCGCGGCAACGCTTTGTTTCTTCCTGTTCCTGTCGCGGCGCAATGATGGTTCGGCAGGATTGCAAGGCATGAACCGTCTTCCCTTTCTCCGTTCTCCTCCCTTTCCCGGCATTGCCCCTTCGGTGGCGGCGGTCAGCATGGCCAGCGAGGGAGAAGCGGGCGCGGTGCCGGACGAACTGCTGGACGAGATTGCCCGCGCGCGGGTGGGGGGTGCTTTCTGGGGGGCGGTCCGCACAGGCTTTCGCGTGGTGGTTCGTGCGGGGATGGCTGTTCCGGCGGGGACGTTTGACCCTGTCCCCGCTGCGGAGATCGCGGTCGTGGGCGCTACGGATGGATCGCAGCAGGGCGCCCGGATTGACGAAGCGGTGGACCCCTGGGCGCTGATCGGCGGAGCGCAAGCGGTCCATGCGCCGGAGGATGATGAGCTGGCGATCGTCGCTGGCCTGCTGGACGTGCCGGTGCTTGGGACCGATGGCCGCCGCATCGATCCGCGACGATTGCGGCAGGCGGCGCGGGCGGCCATCGCTGCGGCGAGCTATCGCGATTGCTTTACCGGCGAACCCGCCAGCGCCGCCGATGCGGTGCGGCAACTCAGCGACTGGCGGCGCATGTTGGAGGCCAATCGCGGCATCGCTGCGGCAACGGGCATGGCCTGGTGGAAGCGGGAGGCGGTGCGCCGTTTCCTGTGGGACGGCACGCGGCCTCCACCGATACTGACGCCGCCAGCGGCGCTGCGCTATGCCGGGCGGGAAAAGGGCGATGTCGCCTTCTGGCCATCGCGCGTGCCCGCCACCTTCATCGCCGATGCCAAGGCGCAGGGCGTGGCCGCCGTGAAGGTGGAGGACGGTTTTCTGCGGTCCAGGGGGCTGGGCGCGGCGTTGACGCCGCCCGGATCGGTGGTGGTTGACCGGACCGGCATCTATTATGACGCGCGCAGCCCAAGCGACCTGGAGACGCTGCTCGCCACCCATGAATTTCCGCCCGCGCTGCTGGACCGCGCGCGCCGCCTGCGCTCTGCGATCCGGGCGGGGGGCGTCACCAAATATGGGCTGGAGGCGGGCGGCATGCCGCATCTCCCCTCCGGCAAGCGGACCGTGCTGGTGGTCGGGCAGGTGGAGGACGACCTGTCGGTGCAGCATGGCGGCGCGGGGGTCGCGGGCAATCTGGGCCTGCTGGAGCGGGCGCGGGAGGTGGAGCGGGATGCGCATATCATCTACCGCCCGCATCCTGACGTGCAGGCGGGGCTGCGCAAAGGGCATCTGAGCGATGCGGCGGTGCTGCGCCATGCCGATGTCATCGACACCGGCGCGCCGTTGATGGGGCTGGTGCAGGCCGTCGATGACGTGCATGTGCTTTCGTCCCTCACCGGGTTCGAGGCGCTGCTGCGCGACCGGCCGGTGACGGTGCACGGCATGCCTTTCTACGCCGGATGGGGCCTGACGCGCGATCTGGCCCCGTCCAATCCGCGCAGGGGCCGCCGATTGACCATCGACCAGCTTGTGGCGGCCGCCCTCATTCTCTATCCTCGCTATCTGGACCCGGTCACGCAATTGCCCTGTGGTCCTGAAATCATGGTGGAGCGGATGGCGGCCGGTGCGCACTCGCCAATATCATGGCTGGTCCGGTTGCGGATGGTTCAGGGAAAAATACAAAGATTTATGACATTGTCCGCCGAGCGTCTCCATGGCTGACGCGCCTGCCAAGACCTTCCTTTTCCTTCAGGGGCCGCACGGACCCTTTTTCGCGATGCTGGCCGACGCCTTGCGGGAGCGCGGGCACAAGGCGTTGCGGATCAACATCAATGGCGGCGACAAGGTCGACTGGCCGGGGGAGGCGACGGACTATCGCGGCACCTTCCGCAACTGGCCGCTTTTCTTCGATGATTTCATCGTTCAGCATGATGTGACCGACCTCATCCTCTATGGCGATTGCAGGCCCTATCATGCGTCGGCGCACAAGATGGCGCGGCTGCGCGGCCTGCGCGTCCATGTGCTGGAGGAAGGCTATATCCGGCCCGACTTCATGACGTTGCAGGAAGACGGGGTGAACGGCAATTCCACCCTGCCGCTGGACCCGCAATGGTATCTGGAACAGGCGCGCGGCCTGCCGCCCGAACAGGGGGGGACGGAGCCGCAGATCCCGTCCACCTTCCGCCAGCGCGCGGTCAATACGACGCGCAACGGCCTGGCGTCAGCGATGATGCGGCCGGTCTTCCCCTTCTATCGCACGCACCGGCCGCAGAGCTTCGCGCTGGAGGCGGCCGGATGGTTCAAGAAGCTGATGCTGCGCAAGGGCGACAAGCTGGCGGCGAAGGCGGAATGGGAAAAGGTCAAGGACAGGCCCTATTTCACCCTGCCGCTGCAACTGGATTCGGACTATCAGATCCGCGTCCATTCGCCCTTCGGCAATATGCGCGCGGCGCTGCGCTTCGTGATCAAGAGCTTCGCCCGCTACGCCCCGCCCGAAACATCGCTGCTGGTGAAGCGTCATCCGCTGGATTCGGGACTGGTCGCCTGGGAAAGGCTGACGCGCAGGCTGGCGGCGCGCTATGGCGTGGGCGACCGGGTCTTCTACCTGGCGGACTGGGACATTGCGCAGGTGGTGGGCCGGTCGCTGGGGGTGGTGACGGTGAACAGCACCGTGGGCACGCTGGCGCTGAACGCGGGCAAGCCGGTGGTCGTGCTGGGACATGCCGTCTACAAGGTGCCGGGGGTCGTCTACAAGGGAACGCTGGACGAGTTCTGGCTGGACCCCGGCGCGCCGGACGAGCTGCTGTATGCGGCGTTCCGGCGGGTGCTGATCGACCGGTGCCTGATTCGCGGCGGCTTGCTGAGCGAGAAGGGGCTGACCATGCTGGTGCGCAACGCGGTGGAGCGGCTGTGCTCCACGCGGGATGCGAAGCCATTGCCGGTGGAAAAGGACAGGCGGCCGGTGGCGTTGCAGCGGGCCGGGTGAGCCTGGATAATAGCTGGCGTCCGTTCGGGCCGAGCGAAGTCGAAGCCCTCCCTTGCCTGAGCGGGCCCCTGAGCGCGGCGAAGGCTTCGGCTTCGCTCAGCCGGACCCTTCGACAAGCTGAGGGCGAACGGAAAGCCGAAGCGTTAAACAGGCACGAAGCGCGGCAGCCCGGCCTTGGCGAGGGCGCGGTTCAGATAGGCGTGAAAGGCCCGGTCGCGCACGGATGGCCGGGCGCGCAGCCAGGCGAGGGCGACCACGGGCCGCCAGAGCGATAGCTGTTCCCGGTGGAGGCCGCTGTGCTGGCGGTAGGCGCGGCCAAGGCGTCCGGCGGCCCAGTCGCGCCAGAGCGCCGTCACCGGATCGGCGGGGCCTTCGCCAAAGCGCATCAGCATTTCGGCGCGCACCATGTCGGCGGCGGGATGGCCGATGGCGGCCTTGGCCCAGTCGAGGATCACCGGGCGGCCGTCGCGGATGATGATATTGTCGATGTGGAAATCGCCATGCAGCAGATGGTCCGGCAGCGGCAGCGTGGCGAGATGGGCGCAGGCCGCCCGCTTGAGGGCGGCGGGGGCGGGGCCGTAATTGATGTCGGTTTCGATGACCGAATTGACGGTGCGCAGGCCGGATACCCGCCGGTCGTGGATCGCCGCCAGAAGCTCCGCCATCTCGCCGAGCAGGGCGGACGCGCGATAAGGATATTTGCGGATCGTGGCGGCGAGCGGCGCGCCCGTGACTTCGGGATAAATGAGCGCGGGCAGTCCGTCCACGGCGGTGCGGCTGGCGGGGGCGGCGGTGGGAAGATCATGAGCCGCCGCCAGCGTGGCCGCGGCCATTTCCCGCTGGATCATCTCTTCGGAAACGGCCGCATGGAACACCTTGATGATCTGGCCGCCGCCGATGCGGAAGACGTGCGAGCTTTTGCCCTTGCCGAGCAGCACCCAGTCATCTTTCGGTCGAGAGGCCATGTGCCGGGGATTTCCTTGGGACAATATGGGCGAGCCGCCTGGGGAATGGCGAGCCGGGCCGATTTATTCCCTTTTGCGGCATTTGCCGACAGCCAATTTGATGATAGCGGGCCGGGGTGGCGAGCCACTTTGTCAGTCTTTGCGGGAGCTTGTGGAATGAAGGAGCTGATTGCGTTCGATCTGGACGGAACGCTGGCCGAAAGCAAGCAGCCGCTGGGCGAGGAGATGGGGGAGGCGATCGCCCGCCTGCTGACCGTGGCGCATGTCGCGGTGATTTCCGGCGGGGACTGGCCGCAATTCGACAAGCAGGTCGCCAGCCGCCTGCCCGCCCATGCGGACAGGACGCGCCTGTGGCTGATGCCGACGACGGGGACGAAGCTCTACACCCACAGGGACGGCGCATGGTCGCCCGTCTATGCCGAACTGTTCGACGAGGCGCAGAAGCAGCAGATCTTCGCCGCCTTCGACGCATCGCTGGAGGCGACCGGATTCGTGCCTGAGGAAGTGTGGGGCGAACGGATCGAGGATCGCGGCAGCCAGATCACCTTTTCCGCGCTGGGGCAGCAGGCGCCCATCCATGCCAAGGAGGTCTGGGATCCCGATTTCGCCAAGCGCCGGGTGATCCAGGCGGATTTGCGCCAGCGCTTGCCGGGGCTTTCCATCAACATGGGCGGCGCGACATCGATCGACATCACGCGCGAAGGGGTGGACAAGGCCTATGGCCTCAAGAAATTGCGGGATGCGAGCGGCATCGCGCTGGAGGCCATGATGTTCATCGGCGACGCGATCTTTCCCGGCGGCAATGACTATCCGGCCAAGGAATTGGGACTGGACACGGTGCGGGTGCGCGATCCGCAGGAAACGCTGTCGGTGATCGACGCGATCGTCGCCTGCCAGAAATGACGCCTGTGACCTGATCCGGTCATGGCGATTGTGCGAACGCTTTGCGGCCAGTGCCCGGTCGGGTGCGGCATCCGCGCCGTGACGGGCGAGGGGCGCGAGTTGAGCTTTGCGGGCGATCCCGTCCACCCGGCAAATAGCGGCCAGCTATGCGCGAAAAGCGGCGCGATCGAGGATATGGCGCCGCTGGACGGGCGGCTGCTCCATCCGATGGCGGGCGGCCGCCGCGCCGGATGGGACCGGGCGATCGCGCAGATCGCGCGCAGGCTGGCCAGCATCCTTGCGCGGCATGGGCCGGACAGCGTCGCCCTTCATGTGCCGGGCAATCTGCTGACGGAGGATTATTACGCCGCCAACAAGATGATGAAGGGGTTCATCGGGTCGGCCCATATCGATGCAGGCTGGCGCAGCGACGATGTCGAAGGGGCCTATCGCGCCGCGCCGGGCGAGGATGTGGCGCCGGGGACCTATGAGGATATCGACGCGGCGGACATCATCCTGCTGACGGATGCGGCGGCGGTGGAGCGATACCCGATAGTGATGGACCGCATCCAGGCGGCGCGGGAGGAGGGAGCAGCCCGGCTGGTGGTGCTGGCGTCCGGCGGGAAGCTGCCGGTGAAGGGCGCTGACCTGACCGTCACCGTGGCCGCGGGGACGCAGGGGGCCTTGCTGAACGGGCTGCTGGTCCATTGCCATGACAGCGGCGCGCTGGACCGCGAATTTCTGGACCGGAGCGTGGATGCGCCGCCGGGCTTCTGGGACGGGCTGAGGGCCGGGCATGACCTATGGTCGGTCGCCCGGCGTTGCGGGCTGGCTCCGGCGGAATTGCGGGCCTTTTACGACCTGCTGGGTGCGAGCGGGCGCGTCGTCACGCTGCATCAGGGCGGCCGGGCCGGGAGCGGGGAGCTGGCGCGCGCGGTGCTGAACCTGCATCTGGCGATGGGGTGGATCGGCAGGAAAGGCGCGGCCCCCATGCCGCTGCCAGCCGCCCCCAATGCGATGGGCGGTCGGGAAGCGGGATGCTTCAGCGGCGAGCTGGCGGCGCATATGGATTTTTCCGCCGCTTCGGTGGCGCGGGCTGCGCGCTTCTGGGGCGGGCGGACGATGGCGGCCGGGCCGGGGCTGGAGGGTGGCGCGCTGGCGGAGGCGATCGGCGCGGGGCGGATCAAGGCGCTGTGGATGCTGGGCGGCATGCCGCCTGCCGGGCATGCGCTGCATGGGCTGGTGGAGCAGGTGCCGTTCACCATTTTGTCGACGCCATGGGCGGAGCCTCAATTGAAGGGCCAGCAGGTGATCATGCTGCCTTCGCCGGTCTGGGCGGAAAAGGACGGCACGCTGACCGGAGCGGACCGGCTGATCAGCAGGCAGCGGCGGATTTTTTCCTTACCCGGCGAGGCGAAGCCCGATTGGTGGAGCGTGACCCGCGTCAGCCAAGCCATGGGATGGGGTGACGCCTTTCACTATGACCGGCCCGCCGAAATCTATCGCGAATATGCGCGGCTGACCGCTTATCAGAATGAGGGCGGAAGGCTGCTGAACCTGCGGCGGCACGGCCCCATTTCCAACCCTGCCTATGACGAGCTGACGCCGTGGCGCTGGGGAGAGATTCCTTTTGACGGGGGGCGTTTTCCGACGGACAGCGGCAGGGCGCGTTTGCTTTTCAACTAGAGCAACTGGTCAGCGAGGCTGGCAGCCGCAATCCATGGCCCAACGCTACGCCTGCCGCGCTATGCCGCGCAGGTGGTGCAGCAGCGTGTCGGCGTTGGCGGTCCAGGTGAAGCGCAGGGCGGTGTCGCGCACCGCTTCGCGCTCGGGCGGGTTGTAGAGCAGGGCGCCGATGGCGGCCGCGATCGCTTCGGGGTCGCGCTCCACGATCCGGCCCGCTTCGGGGCGGTCGAGCAGTTCCCGTGCGCCGCCCACATCGCTGATCACGATCGGCGTGCCGCAGGCGAGCGCTTCTACCCAGGCGTTGGCGAGCCCTTCGGACGAGGATGGCAGGGCCATGACATCGGCGGCGGCATAGATGCGCGGCAGGCGGTCGTGCGGCACGGAGCCGAGGAAGCCGATGCGGCGGTCCACGCCCAGTTCCTCCGCCAGCTTTTCAAGCGCCCGGCGATATTGCCCCTGGCCAGCGAACAGCAGCGTCACGCCGGGCAGGCGGGGGAGCGCCTGCACCAGCAGTTCCTGCCCCTTGCGCGGGATCAGGGCGCCGACGCACAGCACGACCGGCCCTTCAAAGCCGAGCACGTCCTTGGCCGCTGCCCGGTCAGCGATTTCGAAGCGGTCGAGGTCGACGCCGGTATAATGGACGCGGATCTTTTCGCCATCCATGCCCATCTTGATCATCGACCGGCGCATGGCGTTGGACACGGCGAGCAGCCCGGCCGCGCCCTGTGCCGCGCGCTTCACCATCTTGCGCGTGTCGCGGCGCGCCCCCCAATAATGGATGTCCGCCCCGCGCGCCTTGACCGAATAGGGGATGCCGAGCGCCTTTGACAGGCGCTGCGCCACCGGGCCATCGGGGAAGAAGAAGCTGGCGTCGATGACGTCGAATGGCTGCTGCTGGTGCAGGTGACGGACGAGCGGCAGGATGGCGCGGGTCATGTTGCCGACATTGATGCGTGCGCCGACCTTGGGCACCGTGCGGAAGACCGGGCGGTAGACGGTCAGGTCCTGCCACCGTTCCTTGCGCGGCAGGGAGCGGAGCGGATCATAGCGCCCGGCCAGGCTGAAGGGCCAGATGGGAATGCCGACCGGCGCGACGACCGTCACCTTGACATCGGGCCTGCTCGCCAGCTCGCGCGCCTGCCGTTCCACGAAGACGCCGAAATTGGGGCGGCTCATGTCCGGGAACAGGGTCGAAAGCGTAAGGACGTTCAAAGTCATGGCGCCTGCCTACTATGCCGCGGTTAATTGCAAGTTAGGACTAAGGGATGAAGCCGCCTCTTGGCTATAATTGTCTCACCAGCTGCACCGCCACCGCGCCCCAGGGCGGATCGGTGATGACCTGCTGGCGGCTGCCGCTGCCCAGCGGCAGGATGTGCAGCCGGTCGCCTTCACGGCCGATCAGCCTGCCGAACAGGAAGCGTCCGGCATGGCGGGGCAGCAGCATGTCGCGGTTGAGCGCGCCGGCAAATTCGTCAGGACCGATGCGGCGGCACCAGATTTCATCGCCGCTGCGGTAATCGCCGATGCTGGCCGATACCTGGACCCCGATCATGGCGTCGGCGGGAACGGGCGGCGGGAAGGAGAGCGACCGGGTGGGCGCGCGTGCGCCTTCGGGGCCGAGCAGCGCGGCGACCGGCACCGCGCTTTGCCCCGGCAAGGCGACGAGTTCGGACGAGGCGACGCCCAGCGCCTTGGCGATGCGGTTCAGCCAGTTGACCGATACGGTTCGCGTGCCGGTTTCCAGGCGGCCGATCGTCTGCGCCGTGGTCGGCGGCTGGCACAATGCGCCGACCTGTTCAAGGGTAAGCCCCTTCGCCTTACGGACTTCGCGGATGCGGGTGATCATGGCTGTTCCTGATATTTTTACCTATTTGGTTTTTGTTCTTTCCTACAATAGTGCCGCCATGGCAAGCCCCCGGCCCGGTTAAAGGCAAGGAGGCGCAGATGGGCATGCAATATGTGGAACAGATGATCGAGGACCCGGCAGGCCGGGAGCAGCGCGTCGTGGTGAATATCGGCGAATCGCCGCTCGCCTGGCTGCATGCGCGCGGGCATTTGAGCGAGCGGCATTATCGTGCGGGCGAATTGCTGCGCGCCGATTGGGAGAAAGCGGGCATGGCCGCGCAGGTCACGATGCGCTGGGACGCTGCGCCGCCGCAGGGCGGGCGCAGGGGCGCGGGGCGTCCGGCCGATCCCACGATGCGGCAACTGGCGGCGCGGGACCGCTTCCATGCGGCGATCGCGGCGGCGGGGCCGGGGCTAAGCGACATATTGTGGCGCGTGGCCTGCGCGGGGGAGGGGCTGGTGGCGGCGGAACGGGCGCTGGGCTGGCCAAGCCGGGCTGGCAAGCTGGTGCTGACGCTCGCGCTCGACCGGGTGGCGGATTGGTATCGGGTGGGGTGATGTAGAGGATCGGCCTTGATATGAGACGTTCGTGCTGAGGGGCTGAGCCTGCCGTAGTCCCGTATCAAACATCCTTCGAGCGCTGATCCTTCTATACGCCTTTCGGCTTCGCTCAGTGGCTACTCAGGAGGACCGGAGGGGGGAGACATGGCCATGCCTCGACCCCCCTCCAACTCCTCAAGCCATGATCGCTCCGCCCAGCAGCAGGAGCAGCTTGACGTCGAGGGCGAAGCCGTCGCGCCGCCATGCGGCGACATGCTGGTCCAGTTCATCGAGGGGGACGCGGTGGACGCGGATATCCTCACCGCCGACGCCGCCACCCTCGCCGGTCTTTTGCAGGCCATGCGCGCGGTAGAGGAAGAAGCTTTCCGACACCATGCCGGGGGAGCTGCAAAATTCACCCGCCAGTTCGACGCGATCGGGGCGGTAGCCGGTCTCCTCCTCCAATTCACGGGCGGCCGCGATCGCCGCGTCCTCGCCCTCCTCCTCGTCGCCGACGAGGCCAGCGGGCAGTTCGACGCAGCGGCGGCCGAGCGGCACGCGGAACTGATCGACCAGCAGGACATGGCGGCGGCCGTCCGCATCCTCATCGATCGCCAGGATCGCGGCGGCGCGGATGCCGCGCGCGCGGCCGACATATTCCCAGCGCCCGCGCCGCTTGGCGCTGATGAAGCGGCCTGCCCACATGACCTCTTCACCGGCGGCCATATCCTGTTCACTCATAGTTCGATCAACCTGTCGGGCAGTTCGTTGGGATTGTCGTCAAGATGCGGGAAATGGCGGCTGAGGATCGCGCCGACCTGTCGCACCGCCTCTATCATGCCGTCGGCGGTGCGGCCGTCGCGTGCCGCTTCGATCAGGGCGGCCATGGCGTCGCCCCACACATCCGGCGTGACCTTTTCGTTGATGGAGGCGTCGGCGACGATTTCCGCGCGATGCTCGTCCAGCGACAGGTAGATGAGCACGCCCGTGCGCCCGCGCGTGCGCCCCTGCGCGACGGCCCGGAACAGGGTGATCGCCCGCCGCCGCACCCGCCGCGCCTTGGTGGAGGCGGGGGTGAGCGCCATGCGCAGCGGCGTCCAGGCCAGGGCGTAGCGGACGATCAGGAATTTCGCGACCAGCAGCGCCAGCAGGACCGTCAGCAGCTTCCAATCCTCGACCTCATGCTCCCAGTTGTGGAGCAGCGAGGCGCAGAAGGCGCGGAAATGCGCCGGGAAAGCCGCTATGACGGAGAGGGCGAGAAACACCGCGCCGATGGCCCAATGCAGGCCCGCATCATGATAGGCGTCGGACCGGCGGGCGACGATGGTGACGATCTCTCCATCCGTGGTCCGCTCCGCTTCCGCGACGGCGTCGCTGACGCGCTTGTGATCGGCTTCGTTCAGATGCAGGTGCATCACCAGCTCCCGGAGGCGCCGCCGCCCCCGCCGCTGCCGCCCCCGCCGGAAAAGCCGCCCCAATCGCCGCCACCGCCCCAGCCTCCGCCGCCGGAACCTGAACCCCATCCGCCGCCCAGGCCCGGACCCCAGATGACCACCGGCCCGCCGCCATAGCGCCTGCCGCCGCGCCGCCCGAACAGCATCGGCACGATCACGAAAATGGCGATGGCGATCCAGAAGATCAGCATGACGGGACTGCCGCCGCTATTGCTCGCGCGTTGCTCCCTTTCCGCCGCCAGGGCACGGGCGCGCGCTTCTTCCGGCGGCAGGTTGAGCAGGGTGATCAGCGCGTCGGTCCCCGCCTCTATGCCGCCCGCCATGTCCCCGGCGCGGAAACGCGGCGTCACATTGTTGCGGATGATCTGGGACGAAAGGGCGTCGGTCAATATGCCTTCCAGCCCGTAGCCGACCTCTATCCTGACCTTGCGTTCATTGGGCGCGACGATCAGCAGCGCGCCGTCATTGCGTTCCTTGCTGCCGATGCCCCAGTGGCGCAGCAGGCGATAGCCATAATCGGCTATGTCATAGTCCTGAAGGCTCGGCAGGGTGACGACGACCAGCTGCCGTCCGCTTTGCCGCTCCAGCCCCGCCAGCTTGTCCGTCAGGCCCTGTTCCTGCTGCGGGGACAGCAGGCCAGCGTCATCGACGACGCGTCCCGTCAGCTTGGGAAAGGTCTGTCCCTGCGCCGCTGGGGCGATCGCCGCCAGCAGCAGCAGGAAAAGGAGCAGGCGGCGGATCATGGCGCGGTCAGTTGCCGAAATCGACCTTCGGCGCTTCTTCCGCGCCCGGCGTCGTCGCCTGGAACGGCGTCATCGGCTTTGCGCCGTGGATCAGCTTCGCGCCGATCGCGTCGGGGAAGGTGCGGATGCGGGTATTATAGGCGCGCACGGCCTCATTATAGTCGCGGATGGCGACGGCGATGCGGTTTTCCGTCCCTTCCAGCTGCGACTGGAGATCGAGGAAATTCTGGTTGGTCTTGAGGTCGGGATAGGCCTCCACCGACGCCAGCAGCCGCCCCAGGCCCTGCGAAAGCTGCGCCTGCGCCTGCTGGAACTGCTGGACCTTGGCGGGATCGGACAGGTCGTCGGCGCTGACCTGGACGGAAGTCGCCCTGGCGCGGGCTTCGGTCACGCGGACCAGCGTGTCCTGTTCCTGCTTGCCCGCCGCCTTCACCGTGGCGACCAGATTGCCGATCAGGTTGGCGCGGCGCTGATATTGCGCCTGCACGTCGGCCCATTTGGCCTTTGCGGCTTCTTCCGCCGTTGGCACGCTGTTGATGCCGCATGCGGACAGGGCGAGCGCGCCCATGAAGGACAGGAGGAGGAAGGAAATCCGGCGCAGGATCGTCATGTAACAACCTCAGCTTTTGTTGCGCTCCCGGAAATAGGTGGTTGTCGAGCCGCGCGCAACGGCCCATTCTGCGTTGATCGCAATCAGGACAAAGGCTTCGCTATGGGACTGGTCTCCGAGTTCAAGGCTTTCATCAACCGCGGCAATGTGATCGACCTGGCCGTCGGCGTCATCATCGGCGGGGCGGTCGCCACCATCACCAAGTCGCTGACGGACGACCTGATCATGCCGGTGGTAGGCTATCTGTTCGGCGGGGCGGATTTTTCGCGCTATTTCATCCGGCTGGGCGAGATTCCCGCCGGGTTCAAGGGCAATCCCGAAAGCTATGCCGACCTGAAAGGCGCTGGCGTCGCCATGCTGGGATGGGGCGAATTCCTGACGGTGCTGGTCAATTTCCTGATCCTGGCCTTCATCATCTTCCTGCTGGTGAAGGCGGTGAACCGGCTGATGCCCAAGCCTTCCGGCGAGCCCGCCGCCACGCCCGAAGACATCATGCTGCTGCGCGAGATCAGGGATTCCCTGAAAAAATAATTTCGTTTCTGCGACGAAAGGAGTGTGCGACGGGAACCAACATGCGCGCGACCAGTTGATCGCCGTCAGGGTTCGGGTCGCATCGCGCGGCCCTGACCCGTGCCGAATGACGTCAGCCCCAGGGGGGCATAACAGGAGAAAACGCCGTGAAAACCATCGTCTCAGTCCTTGGCCTTGCCAGCTTGGTCGCGCTCGCTGCGTGCGATTCCAAGCAGGAAAACAAGGTCGAGAACGCTTACGAGAATCAGGCGGACGCACTCGACAACCAGGCCGCCAACATGGAAGCGATGGCCGACAACCTGTCCGGCAATGCTGAAAACGCCGCTGAAAATGCTGCTGACGCCCTGGAGAACAAGGCCGATGCGACCCGCGACGCTGGCGAACATGCCGCTGACGCGGTCGAAAAGTCGGAAAACCACTAAGTTTTCGCTCCCATAGCGAGCCGAAGGGCGCCGCGGCCAAGGCTGCGGCGTCCTTTTTCATGCGCGCTCCAACGTCTTTAACGGCGATTTAACCACGCAATCCCCATTGTGCCGCGGCGCGTATCCGTGAGGCGTGGGGAATGGACGATCTACTTCAGGAATTCATAGCCGAAACGCAGGAAACGCTGGAGGCGCTGGCAGGCGAAGTCGTCGCCTGGGAAGCCGATCCGGGCGACCGCGACCGGCTGGACGCCATCTTCCGCTTCTTCCACACGGTCAAGGGTAGCTGCGGCTTCCTGAACCTGCCGCGTTTCGAAAGGCTGAGCCACGCCGCCGAGGATGTGCTGTCGGAAATTCGCAGCGGCAATCGCAGCGCCGATCCCGCGACGGTCAGCGCGGTGCTGGGCATCATGGACCGGATCGCCGAACTGGCAGAGGCAGTGGCCGTCGGCGCGGCGTTGCCGGACGAGAATGACGACCTGCTGATCGGCGCGCTGTCCGCGCGGGACGACAAGGGCAGCGCCCCCGAAGAGGGACCGGCAGCGTCCCCGGTTGCGGGACAGCCTGTGCGGCAGGGCGGCGCTCAGGCGGTGCCCCGGACCATCCGCCTGCCGCTGTCGCTGATCGACCAGCTGATGAACGGCGTATCGGACATGGTGCTGGCGCGCAACGAATTGTCGCGACAGTTGCGCGAACGGTCCGGCGACCCCGAACTGGAAAGCGCGTTCGAACGGCTGTCCACCTGCGTCGCCGACATGCGCGACGCCATTTCCAAGACGCGGATGCAGCGCGTCGACCGCCTGTTCACGGCGATCCCGCGCATGGTCCGCGACCTGGGCCGGGAACTGGGCAAGCGCATCGAGCTGGTGCTGGAAGGCGGCGACGTCGAAATGGACCGCGAGATGGTGGAGATGGTGGTCGATCCGCTGACCCACATCGTCCGCAACAGCATCGACCATGGCATAGAAACGCCGGAGAAGCGCCGCGCGCTGGGCAAGCCGGAAACCGGAACGCTGAAGCTGGAGGCGCGCCAGTCGGGCAACCAGATCGTAATCGAGATCAGCGACGACGGGCAGGGCATCGACACGCAGAAGCTGGTCGAAAAGGCCATCGCCGCGGACAGGCTGACCAGGGATGCCGCCGCGCGGATGAGCGAAGCGGAAAAGCTGGACCTCATCTTCCATGCCGGGCTGTCGACGGCGAAGCAGATCACCGCCATTTCCGGCCGGGGCGTGGGCATGGATGTGGTCCGCGCCAATGTGGAGCGGATCGGCGGGGTGATTTCGCTCGACAATCAACCCGGCAAGGGGCTGCGCATCATGTTGCGCGTGCCTTTGACGCTGACGATCATTCCGGGGCTGATCGTCCGGGCGGGCGGGCTGCACTTCGCCATGCCGCGCGCGGCCGTGGTCGAGATATTGCACGACAATAACGAGATGCTGCGGATCGCCGAAATCGGCGGCGCGAAGATCGCCACGATCCGGTCGGTGCGCCATTCGATGATCGACCTGGAGGATGTGCTGGGCATGGAAAAGCTGCCCCAGAGCAGTCCGCGCACCATCATGGTGGTGCGATCGGGGACGGGCGTCCCCTACGCCATGGGCGTGGCGGCGGTGGACAATCATGAGGAACTGGTTATCCGTCCCGCCTCTCCGCTGATCATGGCGAGCGGCGTCTATGCGGGCATGACCTTGCCCGACAATGGCAGGCCCATGCTGCTGCTGGACGCGGCGGGCCTTGCCAATGCGGCGGAGCTGCCGAACATCGCCGACGATTGCGCAAGACGCCAGGCGGAAGAGGAGGAAGCCGGCGAGGCGGCGACGGAGATGGTCCCGGCGTTGCGGTTCGAGGAGCTTTCCGGGGAAAGGCGGCTCATCAAATTGTCGCTGGTCGAACGGGTCGAGGATATCGACGCGGGTCTGTTCGGCCGGTCGGGCGGGCGGGCCTTCGTCCGGCTGGACGGCCGTCTGGTGCCGGTGGTCAATGGGATCCACAGTTTCGATACGCCGCATGTGTCCGCGCTGCGCATCCGCGACGGCGCGCAGGAGGCCTGCTATCCCGTCGCGGCGGTGCTGGACATCGTCGACATGCCGATCGTCCCCGACATGGTGGCGATGCAGGGGGTGCTGAGCGGCGTGTCGGTGATCGACGGCGAGCATCTGGAGGTGGTCAATCCCTTCGCCCTGTTCGCGGCCCTGCCCGGCGAGGCGTTGCGCGCGCCTTCGCGCGGCCGATGCGTGCTGGCCGATGGTGACGATGGCTGGACTCGCGAGATATTGGCGCCGTTGCTGCGGCAGGCGGGGCATGAGGTTGTGCTGGGCCTGCCGGACGACGCGCCGGTCGATCCGCGCGACATCGTGCTGAGTTCCGGGCCGGACGTGGCCAAGGCGGCGGAGATCCTGGGCTGCCGCGTGGTGCAGCTGCGCGCCTCGCCCCGGCCGTCAGGGCCGCAGGACGGCAGCATCTATCGCTATGATCAGGATGCGTTGATGGCGGCGATCGCAGGCGCTGGACGGTAAGGAGGGCGATCCATGGAACAGCTTTATCTTCTGGCGACGCTTGCAGGCACCAGGGTGGCGGTGGAAACCGGCGAGGTGGAGGCGGTGGTCCGCCTGAACGACATCTCGCCCGTGCCGGGCATGGCCGCCCATGTCGCGGGCCTTTCCGCCCTGCGCAGCCGGGTGCTGACCATCATCGACGTGTCCGCCCTGATCCGGGGGACGGCGGCGCCCGCCGCGCAGCGCGGCTTCGCCATCATCGCCGACATCAGCGGCCACAGCTACGGCCTGATGGTCGATGCGGTGCACGACATTTGCCAGGTGCCGGACGGGGGCCTGCCGCTGCGGGGGCAGCTTGACCCGGCATGGCTCCCCTATGCCCGCGCGATCGTGGAGCATGAGGGCCAGCCTCATCTGCTCGTCTCGCTCGCCAGCTTCGTCGAAATGGGTTCTCTCGCCCAGGCGGCCTGATGGAGGCCGCGTTTACCAATTACTCGCCTTTGTCGATTAAGCCGGACAGCGGGTTGCAGAAATTCTCAAAGGGCCAATCATGAAAAACTGTCTTGTGGTGGATGATTCCAAAGTCATCAGGAAAGTCGCGCGGCATATATTGGAATCGCTCGACCTTTCGGTCAGCGAAGCGGTGGACGGACAGGACGCCCTGAACCAGTGCGAGGCGGCGGCGCCTGACGTGGTGCTGCTGGACTGGAACATGCCGGTGATGAGCGGGATGGAATTCCTCCAGGCCCTGCCCACAGCCAAGCTGTCGGCACGGCCCAAGGTCATCTTCTGCACCACGGAAAACGGCATCAGCCATATCAAGGCAGCGGTCGAAGCGGGCGCGGACGAATATGTCATGAAACCGTTCGACCGCGAAACGCTGGAAAGCAAGCTGTCGATCGTGGGGGTCATCTGACGGCCGCCGATTCCGCTTCGCTCCATCGCTTCCTGCCTGAAAGTCATTTGATGTCCGTCGTCCTGCCGATCAAGGCCAACAGCAGCGGGTCCAGCGCGATCCGCGTGATGGTGGTCGACGATTCGGTGGTCGTGCGGACGGTGATCGAACGCATATTGAACGCCGATCCGGCATTTCAGGTCGTGCACAAGACGAACAGCGCCGAACATGCGCTGTCCTATCTTGCCGGGCACCAGGTCGATCTTGTCCTGCTGGACATAGAGCTGCCGGGGCAGAGCGGGCTGGCGGCGCTGCCCGCCATCCTGCGCGCCAATCCGGCCGCCAAGGTCGTGATCCTGTCGGGCAATTGCGACGAAGGAAGCGAGGCCGCGGTCGAGGCGCTGGCGCTGGGCGCGAGCGACATCTGCGCTAAGCCGGGCAGCGGCAGCTATGGCGAATATTTCCCGCAGATGCTGATCGAACGGCTGACCCGCCTGGCGGCTGGCGACGCGCCCTTGTCCGCGGGGAAGGCCGTGCGGGTGCCGGTGACGCGCCAGAAGGCCAAGGCGCCGATCGCCTGCCTGGGCATCGGCGCGTCTACGGGGGGCATCCATGCGCTCAGCCAGCTGTTCGCGGGCATGTCCGCGCCGCTGGGCGTGCCGGTCCTGCTGACGCAGCATCTGCCCGCCAGCTTCACATCCTATTTCACGCAGCAGCTTGCGCGGATGACGCCGCTGCGCGTCAAGACGGCCGAACAGGGCGAGATCGTTGGGCCGGACATCATCTATGTGGCGCCCGGCGACGCCAATTTGCAGGTGCGGCGCGGGCTGCACGGCAGGGTCATGGTGGGGTTGAACCGGGAACGGACGTCAGCGGGCAACCTGCCCGGCGTCGATCCCATGTTCGCCAGCATGGCGGACGTCTATGGCGCGGGCGCTGCGGGCGTCGTCCTGACCGGCATGGGCCGGGACGGCACGGTGGGCGCGCGCGACATCGTCGCCGCCGGGGGATGGATCGTCGCGCAAAATGAAGCGAGCAGCGTCGTCTGGGGCATGCCCGGTTCCGTCGCGAGCGCGGGGCTGAGCTGCGCGCTGCTGGAACCAAGGGCGATCATGGATTTCGTCGCACGGCGCGGAAAGAGCAAAGGGTTGACACATTGACGCTATCGGCTGAACCATCCCCGCAAGGGGGCGTCCGCATCTTTTCCGCCCTGCTCGCTTCGCGCACCGGACAGATATTGTCCGAAAACCGGGCGTGGCGCATGGAAACGGCGCTAAAGCCGGTGATGCGCGCCAATGGCGTCGCCGATATGGACGAACTGGCGGCGAAGCTGATCGCCCATCGCGACGGCAAGCTGGAAGAAGCGGTGATCAACGCGCTGCTGAACAATGAAAGCAGCTTTTTCCGCGATCTCCAGATTTTCGACATGCTCAACCGGCAGATCCTGCCGTCCTTTCACGCGACCCGGAAGGACCGGGTGCTGCGGGTCTGGAGCGCGGGCTGCTCGACCGGGCAAGAGGCCTATTCGCTCGCCATCCAGCTGCGCAACGACATCGCCAGCTGGCGCGGGTGGCGGATCGAGATATTGGCGACCGACGTGTCGACGGCCGCGATCGACCAGGCGCGATCGGGCGTGTTCACGCAAATGGACGTGCAGCGCGGCCTGGCGGTGGGCGACCTCATCAAATGGTTCGAGCCTGTCGGCGATGAATGGCATGCCAGCCCCGAATTGCGGCGGATGATCGAATTCCGTACCGACAATCTGTTCCATCCGCAGGCGCCGTCCGGCCACTATGACCTGCTGCTTTGCCGCAATGTGCTGCTCTATTTCACCCCGGAAAAGCGGCAGGAGGTGCTGCGCCTGCTCGCCCGGCACAGCCATGCCGGGTCCGTCCTGCTGCTGGGCGCGGGGGAGACGGTGATCGGCCACAGCGAGGATTTCGCGCCCCATCCCGAATTTCGCGGCGGCTATGGGCGCAAGCCGTCCGAAGCGGTTCTGGAGGAAAAGCGGTCGCGCTGGGCGGTCTGAACGCCCGGCGCCGCTCCGGTCTTTTCGCATGTGCGAAGCTGGGGCCGCTTGATCGTCCCACTGGTCTGGGCCATTGTCGGCCTGCATCGCGGCGGCATGACGGGCGCGGAGACGGGGAAGACACGGGTGGTGACAGGCTTCTGGCGATGACCGACATTCCGATGATCGACACCCCATCGCCCAATTTCGATGAGCGCAGCCTGCCCATTTCCATGCTGGTGCTGCATTATACGGGGATGCCCGATGCGGCGAGCGCGATAAACTGGCTCGCCAGCCCGGAGTCCAAGGTTTCCGCCCATTATCTGGTCACCGAGGACGGACAGATCATCCGCATGGTGGATGAGGGCAAGCGCGCCTGGCACGCCGGGCGGTCGCACTGGCGCGGCATAGATGACGTCAATTCCGCCAGCATCGGCATAGAGATCGTCAATCCGGGACATGAATGGGGCTATCGCCCCTTCCCGGAAACGCAGATGGGGTCGCTGATCCCGCTGGTCTACGACATCGTGCAGCGCCACGGCATCACGCGCGGCAATATCGTCGGGCACAGCGACATCGCCCCCGCGCGCAAGCAGGACCCCGGCGAGCTTTTCCCCTGGGCGCAGCTTGCGCGGCTGCGGCTCGCCTTGCCGCGCCCGACCAAAAATCTGATGGACCCGCATTGGAGCGACGGCGGGTTCATGCTGGCGCTGGAGCGGTTCGGCTATGACATCACCGATCCGCAGGCGGCCGTCGTGGCCTTCCAGCGGCGCTTCAGGCCCGAATTGATCGACGGCGTGATCGACGGCGAATGCCGCGCCATCCTGCTCGCCCTGCTGCTGCCCAAGCCAAGGGGCGATGAATAAGCGGGGATGACGCGCGCATGGCGAGCGTGTATAGCGCCTTCGCCAGAGGGCCGGGCGGCCGCGGCGTGGCGGGTAACTTCCACGGCGAGGAAAGTCCGGGCTCCACGAAATGACGGTGCCGGCTAACGGCCGGCTGGAGTGATCCAAGGGACAGTGCAACAGAAAGCAGGTCGCTAAGGCCTAGGCCCAGCGAAATTGAAAGGGTGCGGTAAGAGCGCACCGCGCCTGCGGCAACGCAAGGCGGCACGGTAAACCCCACCGGGAGCAAGACCGAATAGGGGCGGCGCGCAGCTTGACTGCTAGGCTGATTTCGGCCGAGACCGCCCGGGTTGGTTGCTTGAGGGGCGGAGCAATCCGTCCCCTAGAGGAATGGCCGCCCATCCCCGGCGACGGGGTGGACAGAACCCGGCTTACAGGCCCTCTGGCACAGGACCCGCCTTCATTTGGCTGATGCCGGGGTGCGAACGCCGCTGTTCTGCGCTTCCGGTGCTGACATATCGATTCCGCCTCATCGCAAGATCGGGAGGATTGAAATGGGCAAAATTCAACCGCCGGGGTGGCGTTCTGCTCGCGGCTTACTTAATTTGGACCGATGGCAAGAAGCAGCCGATCAAATGACTGGGGTTTTCCACGCTGGCGGGGATATGGGTCCTCGCGTGAAGCGCAGCAGGTGCGGCTGTGCGACCGGCACGGCTGTGACAAGCCCGGCGATTGCCCCGCGCCCAAATCGCCCAACAGCCGCGAGCGCTGGTATTTTTGTTCGGACCATGCGGCCGAGTATAACCGCAACTGGGACTATTTTCAGGGCCTGGACCAGGAAGAACGGGAGCAGCGCGAACGCGCGGAGCGGCGTGACGCGGGCGGCTATCAGAGCAGCGCCTATCATGGCTGGGGCGGACCGGGCGACGGCAGCCGGTCGCGGGACGAACTGCATGCGCTCAAAGCGCTGGACCTTGAGGACGATGCCGATTTCGAAGCGGTGAAGAAAAGCTGGCGGCGGCTGGCGAAGGAAAATCATCCCGATGTGAAGCCGGGCGACGCCGATGCTGCCGTGCGCTTCCAGACGATCCAGGCCGCCTATGAAGTGCTGCGGTCGGCGGAGGAAAGGCGGACATGGAAGCCGCGGGAGACCGTTGATTGAAGGATCATGTCCGTTCGAACTGGCAGCAGGCGGTGCTGGTCTGCCGCAAATGTTCGAAGAAGCTGGACGGCGGCTTTGGCCCCGATGGCGGCGAGCGGCTGGCCAAGGCGCTGCGCAGGCATCTTTCGCTCAAGAAAGGGCGCAAGGCGGCGGCCGGGATCGTTGAGGTGAACTGCCTGGGCGTTTGCCCCAAGGGTGCGGTGACGGTGGTCAATGGAGCGCAGGCGCGCGACTGGCTGCTGGTGCGTCCGGGCGCTGATCTGGATGAACTGGCGCAGGCGCTGGGCCTCGCGCCGGACGCGCTTAGCCAGCCTGCTTGAGCGGCGGCATCAGCCCCGCCTGGGCGAGCAGCGGCATCAGCAGCTTTTCCTCCTTGCGCATGCGGTTGATCATGGCGTTGATCATCTGGCGGCTTTCGCGGCAGAAGTCCGGCCATTCGCGGGCGATGCGATCATCGCTCCAGCGGGCCATATAGTGGGAAAAGCTTTGCGCGAGCGGCGCCATTTCGGTTTGCAGCCGCGCCGCCACGTCCCGTAGCGGCAGATGGGCCTGCCGTTGCATGGCGGGATAGAAGAACTGATCTTCGAGCGCGAGATGGGCCATCAGCTGACGGGCATATTGCCAGCGCAAGGTGCCCAGCGTGCGGGGCGCGCGATCGTCGGCGATCAGGCGCAGAAACGCGTCCGCCAATATATCGAGCGCGTCATGCTGGCTTTGTAACTGGTGAAGGTCCATGGCCGCTTCCAAGCATTGTGGAACATGCTTTTCACACGGCTGCCGTTAACAACAGGTTTTTCCTGCATAATTTACGGATCGGCGCCGTCCGCAGCCCTTTCGGACAACGGACGGCGCGTCCAGGCATCAGCCCGGCTGGTCGGCCCGGCTCGCCCCTTCGCCGTCAAGGTTCAGCGCGACGAAATCCCAGTCGATCGCTTCCTTGAGCAGGCGTTCGGCATAGTTGGGGCGCAGGTTGCGATAGTCGATATAATAGGCATGTTCCCACACATCGAGGATCAGCAGCGGCGTATGGCCGTGCGCGACCGGCGTGTCGGCGTCATGATAGCTGGTCACTTCCAGCTTGCCGTCCTTCAGGATCAGCGCGGCCCAGCCGCTGGCGAAATGGCCGACCGCTTCGGCCTTCAGCTTGTCGAGCAGCGCGTCGACCGAGCCGAAACCTTCGTTGATGAGGTCGAGAAGCTGGCCTGAGGGCTGCTTCTTTTCCGGCGAGAGCGAGTGCCAGTAGAAGGTGTGGTTCCAGATCTGCCCGACCTGGTTGAACAGCGCGCCCTTGCTGCTCTTGATCAGTTCGACCAGCGATTTGCCCTGGAGGGCGGGATCGGCGGCGATCAGTTCATTGGCCTTCACGACATAGGCATTGTGGTGCTTGCCATGGTGATAATCGAAGGTTTCGGCCGAAAGGATGTCGCCAAAGGCGTCCTTGGAATAGGGCAGGTCAGGCAGAACAAAAGCCATGTCGGAACTCCTCGGGTTCTTGGATGGATGGCGGCATAACGGACATGCCGCCGGAAGGCTCCCGGTCCCGTAGCAGTCTTACCGCGCTGCGGAAAACAGGATATTTTGATTGGGGGGCGAGGAAATATCCATGTGACAGCAGCGTAACGATGGCATAGAATCGCCGGTCAGGCCGCTCGGAAGCAGCGGCCGGACAATGGGGGATGGATCAATGGCAAAATTCTTCGGCAATCTGCATCTTGTGCTTGCCGCCGGGCTGGTGCTGGCGCTGGCGGTGATTTTCGCGATTCCGGCTAATACGATTCCAGAGCAGGCGGTGCTGCGCTGGCTTCACCTGTTCTTCGGCGTGCTGTGGATCGGGCTGCTTTACTATTTCAATTTCGTCCAGATACCCACCATGCCCAAGGTTCCGGCGGAGTTGAAGCCGGGCGTGTCGAAGTTCATCGCGCCATCCGCCCTGTTCTTCTTCCGCTGGGGCGCGGCGCTGACGGTGCTGACCGGCCTGATCATCGCGTGGCGCAGCGCCTATCTGGTCGAAGCGCTGACGCTGACGCCGGGCTTCGTGCTGATCGGCACCGGCATGTGGCTGGCGCTGATAATGGCGTTCAACGTGTGGTTCGTGATCTGGCCGAACCAGAAAAAGGCGCTGGGGATCGTTCCGGCGGAAGATGCGGCGAAGGCGAAGGCCGCGACGACGGCGATGATCTTTTCGCGGACCAATACCCTGCTGTCGCTGCCGATGCTCTATTGCATGATCAACTTCAACGGCGGGTGATCGACGGGCCCAATCCGTTCGGGCTGCGCCTGTCGAAGTCTCTTTCTTTCTCCAAAGAAGTGAGGTCCTTCGACAGGCTCAGCGCGAACGGCCGGAGCGTGAAGATCAGCCCTGCGGCGGCGTGGTTTCGCCGATTTCCTCGCTGTCGAGCTTGTCGCCCAGCGCAAGGCCGTGGCGCATCAGCATCGGGATGTTGGCGGCGGCGAACAGCAGTGACACGATGGTGACGCCCCAGACCTTGACCGCCAGCCACGCGTCGAAGCTCATCGAATGGCGCATCGCTTCATTGGCCACCGCCATGGCCGCGAAGAAGAAGGCCCAGTTGCGCGACAGCTTGCGCCAGCCTTCGTCCGTCAGCCCGTCATAGGCCGCCTGCAACAGATATTTGAGCAGCGCCTTGCCGCGCAGCAGCCCGCCGAACAGCATCAGCGCGAAGAAGCTGTAGATGATGGTCGGCTTCACCTGGATGAAGCTCTGGTCCTGAAAATAGATGGTGAGCCCACCGAAGAAGAGGACGAGCATCGCCGACAGCCACAGCATCGGCGACACGCGGCCCAGCTTCACCTTGGATATGATGACGGCGATGACGATCGCGGCCATGAAGGCGGCGGTGCTGAGGCTCATCGCGGTGATCGGATTGCCGGGTCCCCAGATCCAGCCAGCGCCCTTGTAGGTCAGGAAGAAGACGAGCAGGGGGCCGAAATCCAGCGCGAGGCTGAGATTGCCGTTATGGGCGGGTTTGGGTGCGGTTTTGTCCTGCGCCATTATTGATCCTTCCGTTCGCCCTGAGCTTGTCGAAGGGCCGCACTTTTCTTCAAGGAGAAGGGCAGGGCTTCGACAAGCTCAGCCCGAACGGTTCTCATGGCTTCTCTCGCCTATCGCGCATAGGCCGTCCCCGCGATCGCCCGCGCCATGTCGCGCGGATCGAAGGGGCGCAGGTCCTCGATCTTCTCGCCGACGCCGATGGCGTGGATGGGCAGGCGGTATTTTTCCGCCGCCGCCACCAGCACGCCTCCGCGCGCGGTTCCGTCCAGCTTGGTCATGACAAGGCCCGTCACCTGCGCAAATTCCTTGAACACCTCAATCTGGCTCAGGGCGTTCTGTCCCGTCGTGGCGTCCAGCACCAGCACAACGTCATGCGGCGCGGCGGGGTTCAACCGGCCCAGCACGCGGCGGATCTTGGACAGCTCGTCCATCAGCTCGGTCTTGTTCTGGAGGCGGCCCGCCGTGTCGACGATCAGCACGTCGATGCCGGTGGCGGTCGCCTGCTTCACCGCGTCGAAGACGATGCCCGCGGCATCGCCGCCTTCCTTGCCAGCGACGATGGGAATGCCAAGGCGCTCCGCCCAGACCTTGAGCTGGCCGATCGCGGCGGCGCGGAACGTGTCGCCCGCGGCCAGCATTACGCCATAATCCTGCTCAAGGAACAGGTTGGCGAGCTTGGCGATGGTGGTGGTCTTGCCAGAGCCGTTGACGCCGATGACCAGTATCACCTGGGGCCGGGGAAAGGCCTCGATCTCCAGCGGCCGCGCGACGGGGGCGAGCACCTTCTCAATCTCCTCCGCGATGATCTCGCGCAGATATTCCTCGGTCAGTTCGCGGTTGTAGCGCCCTTCGGACAGGCGGTCGCGCACGCGGGCGGCCATGGCGGGGCCAAGGTCGCTGACGATCAGCGCTTCCTCGATTTCATCCAGCGTCTGCTCATCCAGCGCGGCCTTGGTGAAGAGGCCGGTGAGATTCTCGCCGAGCTTGTCGGAGGTGCGCTTCAAGCCGCCGAAGAGGCGGTCGCGCCAGCTGGTGCCGGGTTCAGTCATTGCTGGCCTCTTGCGCGATCAGAACGCCATTCTCAAGGCCCGTGATGACGGCACGTGCGATGGAGGAGGGGGGCCGGGACGCGGCGAAGCGCACCGGAGCGAAATTTTCCGCGTGGCCGGTGAGGCCATTGCGCTCCACCAGCACGGATTGGGTGGAGCCAATGAGGCCTTGGAGCCAGGCCTGCCGCTGCCGCTCGCAGGCCGCGCGAAGGCGGGCGGCGCGCGCCTTTATCGTGGTCCGATCGACCTGCGGCATGCGGGCGGCGGGCGTGCCTGCGCGTGGGGAGTAGGGGAAGATATGGCCGTGGACGATGGCGCATTGCTCCACCAGCTTCAGGCTGTTTTCGAACATCGCCTCGTCCTCGGTCGGGAAACCGGCGATGATGTCCGCGCCGATGCTGATGGCCGGGCGGGCGGCCTTGAGCCGTTCCACGATGCGGATGGCGTCGGCGCGGCCATGCCGCCGCTTCATGCGCTTGAGGATCATGTCGTCGCCCGCCTGGAGTGAAAGGTGGAGGTGCGGCATCATGCGCGGCTCATGGGCGATGAGGTCGAACAATCGCTCATCAATCTCCACGCTGTCGATCGAGGAAAGGCGCAGGCGAGGGAGGTCCGGCACGGCTTTCAGGATACGCTCGACCAGCAGGCCGAGGGAGGGCGATCCGGGCAGGTCGGGGCCGTAGCTGGTGACGTCCACGCCGGTCAGCACGATCTCCTTGTAGCCAGCGTCGACCAACTCGCGCGCCTTGCCGATCACCGCGCCCGCGGGGACGGAGCGGCTGTTCCCCCTGCCATAGGGAATGATGCAGAAGGTGCAGCGATGATCGCAGCCATTCTGCACCTCCAGAAAGGCGCGGGCATGTTCGGCGAAGGCGCTGGCCATATGCGGCGCGGTTTCGCGCACGGCCATGATGTCGGAGACGCGGACCTTTCCCTCGCTCCGTTCGCTTCGAGCGAAGTCGAGAAGCGCTTGCGCATCCGTGTCTCGACTTCGCTCGACACGAACGGATGTGGCGTAGGACGCCGCCGCCATCTTCTCCCGATTGCCGATCACCGCATCGACTTCGGCCATGGCGGCGAAGCTGCCGGGCTCCGTCTGCGCGGCGCAGCCGGTGACGAGGATGCGGGCGCCGGGCCGTTCGCGCCGGGCGCGGCGGATGGCCTGGCGCGTCTGGCGCACGGCTTCGGAGGTCACGGCGCAGCTATTGACCACGACCAGATCGTCCTGCCCGCCCGCCATCTCGCGGATCGCCTCGCTCTCCGCGATGTTGAGGCGGCAGCCGAGCGTGATGATCTGCGGCCCGCTCATGTCAGAAGCGCGCCCAGTCAGCCTCGCCGTCGAAGACATGGGTGGCGGGCCCGGTCATCACTATGTGCCCGCCAGGCCGCCAGTCGATGACGAGGTCGCCGCCCGGCAGGCTGACCTTCGCCGGGCCGCTGACCAGCTTGCGCCGCACCGCCGCCACCGCCGTGGCGCAGGCGCCGGTGCCGCAGGCGCGGGTCAGGCCCGCGCCGCGCTCCCAGACGATCAGGCGGATGTGGTTTTCGCCGATGATCTGCGCGAAGTTGACGTTCACGCGGGCGGGGAAAAGCGGATCGGTCTCGATCAGTGGACCCAGCCGCTCGACGTCAACCGCGTCCAGATCATCGCAGAAGAAGATGACATGGGGATTGCCGACATTGACCGCTGCGGGCGCGGGCAATTCTTCCCAACTCACCGGCATCGCCAGCGTGTCCATGGCGTAGGCGAGGGGGATGGCGTCCCAATCGAGCCGCGGCGCGCCCATGTCGACGCTCGCCCCGCCGTCGACGGCCTTCGCGTCCAGCAGGCCTGCCTTCGTCTCGATCAGCACGTCGCGCCCCGCGAACAGGGGCACGCAGCGGGTGGCGTTACCGCAGGCTTCCACCTCGCTGCCGTCGCTGTTGAAGATGCGCATCGACACGTCCGCGCGTTCGGACGCGCCGATCAGGATCAGCTGGTCGCAGCCGATACCGGCATGGCGATCGGCAATGGCCTGCGCGCGCGCCGCCGTCATCTCGACCCCGCCTTCGCGCGCGTCGATTACGACGAAATCATTGCCTAAGCCGTGCATCTTGGAGAAGCGTCCCATAGACGGGCGCATGTAGGGCGCGCGTCGGGAAAAGGCTAGAGCGGCGCTTGCGCGGATCTATGCCGGCTTCCGTCACCCCGTACTTGATCCGGGGTGACGAGGGAACAGATGGTTGCGCGGTGACCCGCCATGCGCTAAAGGGCGCTCGCAATCAGGCGGCTTGCCGTCCGATACCCTGACAAATCCATGGCGCTCAACAGGGGCACCGGATGGACGCTGGCCGGCGAGGTTTCGCCCGCCGGCGATTTTGTCGTTTGGCGGGGTGGCGCTGTTTTCCGGGCCTTTGCGGCTCAAATGAGGTGATGATGTTCGATTCGCTAAGCGATCGTCTGGGCGGGGTATTCGACAAGCTTCGTGGGCGCGGCGCGCTGACGGAGGACGATGTCCGCGCCGCGATGCGCGAGGTGCGAATCGCGCTGCTGGAGGCCGATGTCGCGCTTCCCGTCGTGCGGCAGTTCGTCGAGCAGGCGACCGAGCGGGCCGTGGGCAGCGACGTGCTGCGTTCGGTCACGCCGGGGCAGATGGTCGTCAAGATCGTCTCCGATACCCTCACCGAAACGCTGGGGTCGGAAGCGTCCGACCTGCTGATCGACGTGGCGCCGCCCGCGGTCGTCATGATGGTCGGCCTGCAAGGGTCGGGCAAGACCACCTCCACCGCGAAGATCGCCAAGCGCCTCAAGGAAAAAGAGCGCAAGAAGGTGCTGATGGCGTCGCTCGACGTCCAGCGCCCGGCCGCGCAGGAGCAGCTTGCGGTCCTCGGCGCGCAGACCGATGTCGCGACGCTGCCGATCGTGCCGGGCCAGCAGCCGGTCGAGATCGCCAAGCGCGCGTTGCAGGCGGCGAAGCTCCAGGGCTTCGACGTGGTGATGCTCGACACGGCGGGCCGTCTGCACGTCGATCAGGCATTGATGGACGAGATGAAGGCGGTCGCCGAAGTCTCCAACCCGGCTGAAATCCTGCTGGTGGTCGACTCGCTGACGGGTCAGGACGCGGTCAATGTCGCGACCAGCTTTACCGCTCAGGTGCCGCTGACCGGCGTGGTGCTGACCCGCATGGACGGCGATGCGCGCGGCGGCGCGGCGCTGTCGATGCGCGCGGTCACGGGGCGGCCGATCAAGTTCGCGGGCACCGGTGAGAAGCTGGACGCGATCGAGCCTTTCCACCCGGCGCGCGTGGCGCAACGCATCCTGGGCATGGGCGACGTCGTATCGCTGGTCGAAAAGGCCGCCGAGACGATCGACGCGGAGGAAGCCGACAAGCTCGCCAAGAAGATGGCGAAAGGTCAGTTCGACATGAACGACCTGCGCTCGCAGCTCAACCAGATGCGCCGCATGGGCGGCCTTGGCGCGCTGGCGGGCATGCTGCCGGGCCTCAAGAAGGCGCAGCAGGCAATGGCGGCGAGCGGCGCGAACGACAAGACGCTGATCCATCTGGACGCGATGATCGGATCGATGACGCCCAAGGAGCGGGAGAAGCCCGCCGTTATCAACGCCAAGCGCAAGATACGCATCGCCAAGGGTTCCGGCCGCACTGTGCAGGAAGTCAACAAGCTCCTGAAAATGCATCAGGAGATGGAAACGGCGATGAAGAAGATCCGCAAGATGGGCGGCCTCAAAGGGCTGGCCAAGATGTTCACCGGCGGCGGCATGGACAAGATGCTGGGCGGGCTTGGCGGACCCGGCGGCGCTGGCGGGCCCGACCTGGGCGGGCTTCCGGGGCTAGGCGGCGGCAGCATGCCGAACCTGCCGCCCGGTTTTCAGAATTTCATAAAGAAATAAACAGTTTCAACAGGTTAAGTCAGAAAGGTAAGGTCAAGTTCATGGCAACGTCCATTCGTCTCTCGCGCGGTGGTTCCAAGAAGCGTCCCTATTATCGCATCGTCGTGGCCGACAGCCGCGCCCCGCGCGACGGCAAGTTCATCGAGCGCATCGGCAGCTACAACCCCGTCCTGCCCAAGGGCGATGAAAAGCGCGTCGTGCTGGACGTCGAGCGCGCGAAGCACTGGGTTGCCGCCGGCGCGCAGCCGACCGACCGCGTCGCCCGCTTCCTGGACGCCGCTGGGGTGAAGGAACGCGCCGCCCGCAGCAACCCGAAGAAGGCGGAGCCGGGCCAGAAGGCCAAGGAACGCGCCGAAGACCGCGCCGCCAAGGCTGCGGAGGCCGAGGAAGCCCGCAAGGCCGCTGAAGAAGCCGCCAGCGCTCCGGCCGAAGCGCCCGCCGAAGAAGCCGCGCCCGAAGCTGCTCCGGCTGAAGAACAGGCCGAAGGCTGATCGACTTGACCGGCAAACCCGTCACTCTGGCCGTCATCATCGGCGCGCATGGGGTGACGGGCGAAGTCCGCCTGAAGCTGTTCGGAGAGGGGGCCGAGGCCCTCAAATCCTACAAGAGCTTCGATGCGGCGGGACGGGTGCTGACGCTAAAATCAGTGCGCCCCGGCCCCAATGGCGCTGTCGCGCGGTTCGCCGAGATTGGCGATCGCAGCGCTGCGGAAGCCTTGCGCGGCACGGAACTTACGGTGCCCCGCTCTGCCCTGCCTCCGCTGGAAGAGGGCGAATATTATCATGCCGACCTGATCGGCCTGCCCTGTTTCTCTACCGAAGGTGAAGGGCTGGGCAATATCGTGGCGGTCGAGAATTTCGGCGCGGGCGACATTATCGAGGTCGAGCGGCCGAACGGCAAGCGCTTCATGGCGCCGATGCATGCGGTGACGATTGCCGGGGATCGCGCGGTGATCGAGGCGGCGTTTGCGGTCTGATGGGCTGGAACGGCCATCCGCTTTTAGCGTCATGCTGAAACACGTTCAGCATGACTGTGGCATAGTGCGTTCCCGGCTCCGCGAAATATGACGTTCACCACCCAGATCCTGACCCTCTACCCGGAGATGTTTCCCGGGCCGCTGGGCTTGTCGCTCGCCGGACGGGCGCTCATGGAGGGGAAATGGAGTTGCGACCCCATCCACATTCGCGACTTTGCGACGGACAGGCATCGCACCGTCGATGACACGCCTGCGGGCGGCGGGGCGGGCATGGTGCTGCGCGCCGACATATTGGGGCTTGCCATCGATCATGCGCTGGAGAAGCGGCCCGATCTGCCGGTGATCGCCATGACCCCGCGCGGCAGGCCAATCACCCAGGCGCGGGTGCGGGAACTGGCCGCCGGGCCCGGCGCAACCATCCTGTGCGGCCGGTTCGAGGGATTTGACGAGCGCATTTTCGAAGCGCGTCCCGTCGAGCAGATCAGCATGGGCGACATCATCCTGTCCGGCGGAGAGATGGGCGCGCTGATGCTGCTGGACGCTTGCATTCGGCTGCTTCCCGGAGTAATGGGCGCGGCTTCCAGTGGGGATGAAGAGAGCTTCGAAAGCGGCCTTCTCGAATATCCGCACTATACCCGGCCCGCTCTGTGGGAAGGGCGCGCGATCCCTGAAGTGTTGCGATCGGGGGATCATGCGAAAATCGCCGCCTGGCGGAAACAAAGGGCGGAAGAAGACACACGGCTAAGGCGGCCGGACCTTTGGGAACGTCATATCGGCGTTCGGGACCAGCCGCCCTCTGGTGCGCAACGCGAAACGAAGGACTGAGTTGAATGAACTTGATCCAGCAGATCGAGGCCGAAAACATCGCGGCTCTCGCCAAGGATATCCCGGAATTCCGTCCGGGCGATACGCTGCGCGTCGGCGTGAAGGTCGTCGAAGGCGACCGCAGCCGCGTCCAGAATTATGAAGGCGTCTGCATCGCCCGCTCCAACAAGGGCATGGGCAGCAACTTCACCGTGCGCAAGATTTCGTTCGGTGAGGGTGTGGAGCGCGTCTTCCCGCTCTATTCGCCGAACATCGATTCGATCACCGTGGTCCGCCGCGGTGTCGTGCGCCGTGCGAAGCTCTATTATCTGCGCGGCCGCACCGGCAAGCGCGCTCGCATCGCCGAGCGCCGCGACGTCCGCAGCGAGGATTGATCATCCTCGCGGCCTGACGGTCGAGACAAGAGAGGCGGCGTTCCTGAGGAGCGCCGCCTTTTTTATCGGCTCGTGAAATCCTTCCTGTGCCGAAGACGTGGGGAAGGGACTGCCGACGCAGCCGTTGGTGGATGGGAAACGGGCGAAGGGCGCGCACTTCCCCTCCACCAGCCTTACGGTTGATCCCCTTCCGCCTCTTGCGACAGGGAGGATTTAGGGCTCAGCCGAACAGCAGTTGATGCACGGGATTTTTCGGGTCCAGCAGCATCTTTGCCGTCAGCCCCAGCGACATGATGATCAGCAGCGGGCGGATCAGCCTGCTCCCGAAGCGCATGGCGAGGTGCGATCCGATCTGGCCGCCGGTGATGCTGCCCACCGCCATGGCGAGGCCAGCGGCCCAGATCACATGGCCGCCCGCGATCATGGTCAGCAGACCGGCCACATTGCTGGCAAGGTTGGCCGCTTTCGTCTGTGCCGTCGCACGCACCAGCCCCAGGCCGCCCATGGCCAGAAAGATGGTCGTGTAGAAAGCGCCAGCGCCGGGGCCGAAGAAGCCGTCATAAAAGCCCACCATGCCGATCAGCAGGCTGAGCCCCGCAATGCCGAGGCGGCTGTGCCGGTCCAGTTCGCTGATCCGGGGGGAAAAGGTGAAATAGGCGGCGAGCGCGATCAGCAGCCCCGGCATCAGCCCGGCCAGGATCGACGGGTCGACCCGTTGCAACAGCCACGCCCCGCCCACCGACCCGGCGAAGGCGGCGGCGATCGGCCATCGATAGGCGCGCACGTCCATATGTCCCGCCCGCGCATAGGCGATGCATGCGCCGAAGGTGCCGATGGACGATTGCAGCTTGTTCGTCGCCACCGCCGCGACCGGCGGCACGCCTGCGGCCATCAGGGCGGGCAGGGTGATGAGGCCGCCGCCGCCCGCCATGGCGTCGATGCACCCGGCCATCAGCGCCGCCGCGATCAGGAAGCCGAGCGTTTCAGGAGAAAGGATCATGACCGCATATGTTCAGCTGACGCTCCGCTCTGATTCCGCTTGCCGCGGCCAAGGCGGACGGGGTCGTCCCTTCGCCGGACGCTAAGGGGAACGTGAGGGGAGGAAAAACCCTCAATAAGCGCGCGCGATGGCGAACTCGACAGCTTCCACCAGCGCAGCCTTCGCCGTGCCTGCGTCGAATCGGCCGAGCGCGTCGATCGCCCGCTGTCCATAATGGCGCGCGCGGGCCAGCGTGTCGTCGATCGCCCCGGTGGAGCGCAGCAACTGGGTGGCGCGGGCCAGATCCTCGTCGCTGGTCCGGTTGCCCGCAATCGCCTGCTTCCAGAAGGCGCGATCCTCTTCTGATCCGCGCGCATAGGCCAGGATCACCGGCAAGGTCACCTTGCCGTCGCGGAAGTCGTCGCCCGCATCCTTGCCCATGGTCGCGCCGTCGGATTCATAATCGATGGCGTCGTCGATGAGCTGGAAGGCGATGCCAAGGTTGCGGCCATAGACGTCCAGCGCCTTTTCCTCCGCCTCATCACGGTCGGCGACCACCGCCGAAATGCGGCAGGCAGCGGCGAAGAGGGCGGCGGTCTTCGCGCCGATAATGTCCAGATACTGCTCCTCGCTCGTGTCGATCCGGCGCTGGGCGGTCAGCTGGTTGACCTCGCCCTCCGCGATCACGGCCGACGCGTTGGACAGGATCTTGAGGACCTTGAGCGATTCCGCCTCGACCATCAGTTCGAAGGAGCGGGAAAAGAGGAAGTCGCCCACCAGCACGCTGGCGCTGTTGCCCCAGATGATGTTGGCGGTCTTGCGGCCCCGGCGCAGGCCCGATCCGTCCACGACATCGTCATGCAGCAGGGTGGCGGTGTGGATGAACTCGACCGCGGCGGCCAGCTTGTAGTGGCGCGTCCCGGCATAGCCGACGAGGTCGGCGCAGGCGAGCGTCAGCATCGGCCGCATCCGCTTGCCGCCGCCCGCGATCAGATGGCCGGCCAGTTCCGGGATCAGCGGGATGCGCGATTGCATCCGGTCCAGGATCACCGCGTTCACCTGGTTCATGCCCCCGGCGACGAGGGCCATCATCGGGTCGAGCGAAGGCGCGCCGTTGGCGCGGCCGATAGGATGGACATTGCCGGAAGCAGGTGCGGTCATGACCCGGCCCATGTGGCGGTGCAAAATGCAGATGGCAAGCGGGAATAGCTTGCGCGTTCAGCGGGAAGGCGCAAAAAAGCGCGAAATTTGGAGGACAGGCGTGGACGACAGTTTGAACCGGTATCGCGAGAGCATCGACAATATCGACGCGGCGCTGGTGTTCATGCTCGCCGAACGCTTCAAGATCACCCAGGCCGTGGGGGAATATAAGGCCTCCCACGCGCTGCCGCCCGCCGATCCGGGGCGGGAGGAACGGCAGATCGCCCGCCTGCGCCAGCTTGCGACCGATGCGAAGCTCGACCCCGATTTCACCGAGAAATTCTTGCGCTTCATCATCGATGAGGTGATCCGCCATCATGAGCGGCTGCGGGAAAGCTAGAGCCTAGGCAGGCTCCGCCACTGGCTCGCGCCTTCCCGGCGAGCGGCCGAGCAGCACGCCCGCCAGCGCCAGCGCGAAGCCGATGAGCTGCACCGGGCCCAGCCGCTCGCCGAACAGCGCCCATGCCTCGATCGCGGCGAGGGGCGGGACGAGCAGCAGCAGCATCGACATGCGCGCCGCCCCCTGTGTGCGCACCAGCCAGACGAGCAGCGACAGCCCGCCCGCCGACAACCCGAGCACCGACCAGCCGAGGCCGATCCACAGCAGCGGCGCATTGTCCCACCGCGCTTCGCCGATCGTCAGCGCCGCCGCGATCGCGACCAGCGCGCCGCCCGCATTCTGCACCGCGCCCGAAATCCAGATGCCGTCGCCGGAAATCGAACCCCGCTGGACCAGCGTGCCGCCGGTCATGGCGATGATGGCGGCCAGCCCGGCAATGGCGGGCAGGACCGGGATGCCATCCACGCCGGACCGCTCGATCGCTGGCAGCAGCACGCATCCGACGCCCGCAATGGCGATGCCGAGGCCTGCCCAGGCGCGCCCCGGCAGCCGGTCGCCCAGCAGCGCGACGCTGGCCACCGCCACCATCAGCGGTTGCAGCGCGCCCAGCAGCGACATGATGCCCGCTGGCATGCCATGATAGACCGCCCACCAGCTTACGGTCAGGTAGATGCCGTGCAGCATCGCGCCCGCCGCCAGATGCTGCCGCAGCCGCCCGGCCGGGGGCAGCGCCTGCCGCGCCCGCCATGCGATCAGCCCCAGTAGCAGCGCCGTCAGCGTCAGCCGCAGGCTCAGGATCAGTTCCGGCGCGCCATGGGGCACGGTCGCCCGCGCGACGATGAAGCCGGTGGACCAGATGAGGACGAACAGGATGGAGGCGGCCAGCGCGATCATCCGCGCGCCTTGGCCCATGCGCGCCGCGCTGTCGAGTTTGGCATTGAGCCTATTCCCGTCCCGCGCGGATCGCCGCTCCCCCGGCGATGGGGGTGATGGCGACCAGCAACAGCGATGCCGCGCCCAGGAACTTGAACGCGGCGCCGCTCCCGTCGCCCAGCGTCCCCGCGCCGAAGATCAGCAGCGGCACCGCCAGCGGCAGCGCCAGCAGTCCCGCCAGCGCCCCGCTGGACCGCAGCCCCGCCGTCAGCGTCGCCACCAGCAGCCCCAGCGCTGCCAGCGCGGGCGTGCCGATCAGCAGCCCCAGCTCCACCAGCGCGATCGTCGCGCCGTCCAGCTTCAGCAGCGCGGCGGCGGGCAGGGCCGCCAGCATCAGCGCCGGGCCGAAGCCCAGCCAGTGCGCCGCCAGCCGCGCCAGCACCACCATCTCCTCGCCGATGCCGCGCGCCGCCAGCTGGTCCAGTACGCCCGCGTCGCGGTCCGGCGCGACCAGGCGATCGACCGGCAGCAGGCTGGCGAGCAGCGCCGCGATCCACAGCATGCCCCCGCCCGATCGCCGCAGCAGCGCCGCGTCCGGCCCCACCGCGAAGGGATAGAGGCTCGCCACCAGCAGCAGGAAGGCGACCGGCAGCCACAGCCCCGCCGACTGCCACGCCTGCCGCAGGTCCCGCGCCACCAGCAGGGCCAGCACCCTCATGCGGCTTCCTCGACACCATAGGCCGCAAGGTCCAGCAGCACCGGCGCGCGCAGCGGCAGGGGCTGGTGCGACGCCGCCAGCACGATCCCGCCGCCCGCCAGATGCGCCTCCACGCAGCGCCCCAGCAGCGCCAGCGATGCGTCGTCCAGCCCGTTGCCCGGCTCGTCCAGCAGCCAGATGACCGCGCCGCTCGCGATCACCCGCGCCAGCGCCGCCCGCTTGCGCTGCCCGGTCGAGAGCATCCGCACCGGCGCATCGCGCAGCGGCGTCAGGGCCATCGCCGCCAGCGCCCCATCCAGCGCCGCCGCGTCCGCCCCGTCCAGCTTCGCCCAGAAAGACAGCGCCTGCATCAGCGGCTGCTCCATATCCAGCGCGAGCCGCTCGTCCGCCATCGCGATCCGGCCGTGCCGTTCGACCGTCCCCGCCGCTTCGCGCAGCAGCCCGGCGCAGATCCGCATCAGGCTGGACTTGCCGATGCCGTTTGGGCCGCGCAGCAGGGCGCTGCCGCCCGCCTCCAGATGCAGGTCCACACCCCGGAACAGCAGCCGCCCGCCACGCGCGCAGGCAATGCCCGACAGGCGCAGCGCCGCTCCGCTCATGGCGCGACCATGTCCTCCAGAACCTGCATGTCGATGTCGGACAGGCCGAAATGATGGCCGATCTCATGCACAACCACATGGGTGATCAGCGCGTCGAGCGGCACGCCCGTTTCCACCCATTCGTCCAGCAGCGGCCTGCGGAACAGATGCACCGTGGGGGGACTGTCGCCGGTCTGCGCCGGGTCGCCCACCGGCCGCCCGCTATACAGGCCGGTAAGGCCGAACGGATCGTCTATCTCCATGTCCTTGAGCACCTGCGCATCGGCGAATTCCTCGACGAACAGGACGACGTTGGACAGGTGGGAGCGGAAGGGGTCGGGCAGGCGCGACAACGCCTCCAGCGCCAGGGTTTCGATCTGCGCGCGCGTCGGCGCGATCTGGCAGGGCTGACTATCATCGGACATGGCCGGGCCATAAGCGAAAGCCCGTCATGTGAACAGAGCGACCATTGCCGCGCGCGTCCGGCGATGGTCAGTTCTGCCGCGCGGTTTCGATCCGGTCCTCATATCCCCGCAGCGCCGCGATGACGGAGGGGTCGTTCGCATAGCGCCGCCGCAGCAGTGCCAGCCGCGCGTCGGTGCCGGTGCACAGTTCCGCGATGCTTTCGGCCAGGAAGACGCGCCGTTCGCCGTCATAGGGTTCCTCGCCCCGGAAATGATCGCAACTGTCGCGGTCGACCATGAAGCTGGTCACCTCGCCGGGAAAGGCGGTGAGCTGCGCCGCGTCAGGGGATGGGGGCAGGTCCAGCGAGGAGCGCGGCGCGGGATGCGCCCTGACCGTCACCTGCGCGGATGGCCGGGCGGGCGCGGCGGCATTTTCCACCGGCGGCGCGGCTTCCACGATATTGGCGGCCGGGGCAGGGGCGGACGTCATCGCATTGGCGGCGGGCGCATCTTCGTCCGACGCGTCACGGCAACCGGCGGCCAGCGCCAGTATCATCATCATCGGAAACAGCCCCACCCGTGCGCCCAACGATTTCCTCCCGCAATGTCGCGATCAGGTCAGCGACATGCGGCAGCCGCTGTTCCTCCTCATCGAGAATCGCCATGAAAGCGGCTCGCCTATAGGCCCGCACCGCGTCTTCGGAAAGGCGGCTTGCCGCGGGAACTGCCGAATTCACGATGTCCAGCAGCCGCTCGACCCCGTGCAGCCGCCCCCACAGATAGTCATTTTCCCGGTAGGCCCGGCTGAAAAAGGCGCCGAAGTTGTTGAATTCAATGCCTTTCAATGTCGCTTCCGCGCCGCCCGCGCGGATCGCCGAGCAATCTTCCGGCGAAATCCGGTCGACCTTGACCGGATCATATTCATCCGCGGCGTGTCCTTGAAGCAACGGTAGCGTGGCGATGTCGTAGAAGGGGAAGCCGAGATAGGAGAGCAGCATCACCCGCCGCTCCGCCTTGGGCAGGGCCGCCAATGCTTCGGCCAGCATCAGGTCGGCGGTCTGGTCCCGTTCATTGAGGCCGCGCGCCCGCGCGATCGCGTCGAGCGCCGTGGCGGGATCATTGGGCACCTCGCCCGCCGCTTGCCGGATCGCGCCATCGTAGAAATCATGCCCCTCGCATTCGGTATAATGGGCGATCGCCTGATAGATGGCGTCGTGCATCTTCTGGATGACATCATCGCCCGCCTGCGATTCGACCTCCAGCGTCTCCGCCAGCCGCCGCGCGAGAAAGCGCAGCCGCCGGATGCGGAAGGACAGGTCATGGGTGCGGAAGAAGGTGACGGGCGGCGAATTGGGCCCCACATCCTCCGTCAGCCGGTCCGCCCCGATCGCCCGGACATGAGACCAGAGCGCCTGCCGGTAGCTTTCGCGCATCAACGGGCTTTCCTCGCCGCTCAGGTCGAACAGCAGGGCGGCCAGATCCTCGACAATGCCCGACAGCTTGAGATGCCCATAAGCGGGAAAGGCGAAACCGGCCGAATTCGCCGCGCGCTGCTGCGCCTTCGCGCGCCAGGATGACAGGCGGGCGGGCGTGGGGCGGTCCAGGAACAGCAGGCCGCCGATCGTGCTTTCCACCTCCGCCTCGATCCCCGGCCGCAAGGCGTTGAGGATGCGCACCATGCGGCGGATGCGGGAACTGTGCCGGTCGATCGCATCCAGATTGTCGCGGATCGGCTGCTCGCGCGGAATGTCGCTGAGCGCGCCGAAGATCGTCCTGAAAAATCCGGGCAGCGCCGTCGATTCGCCCCCGGCGTCCTCCTCCGCCGCGCCCTGCCGGTTCAGCCGCACCGACCGGCGGCCCGGCTTGGGATCGATATAGACGAAGCGGCGGTCGACCTCCCGCCGCGACGGCCGGTTGCGCAGCGCGCCGATCGCCTGGGCGAAGGGGGCGTTGGCCAGCACCGATCCGTCGATCAATATGGCGTCGTCGGCCATGCCCCGTGCCCAATGGCGGGGCAGGGCATGCGCCAGAAAGGCGTCGCGGGTCGGCCAGGGGCGCTTGCGTTCCTCCAGCACCTTGTCCAGCTCCCGCACGGCGAAGGGCGGGAAAGCGCCGGGAAAGCTGGCCGTCGCCCGCGCGGCGAAGACCAGTTCGGCGGGATCGGCGAAGGCGCGGCCGCCCCCGCCCGCATCCCGCCCGCGCGCGGTGAAGCCGATCGACAGCCTATGCTCCGTCTCCACCACCTGCGGCGGGCTGTTGAGGTTCAGGCTTTGCGGATGGCCTTCAAAGTCGGTGACGGTGACGAACAGGTCGAGCGGATGGCCTTCGGGCAGCAGGGGCGGCCCGCGATCGGCCGCCTCCATCGCATCGAACGCGTCCAGGATCATGGCAGTGAAGATCGCGCCGCCGAAGGGCGGCTCGAACCAGCGGGACCGGATGAAATGGGACAGTTTCTGGCGCACTTCCTCCCGCGCTACGGGGGCGACGGTGCGCTCCACCGTATCGCCGGGGTGCCGCGCCGCCATCCACACCAGCGGCGCCGCCCAGAATTTGGTGATCCGCCGCGCGGGCCGGGCGTCCGGGTCCAGCAGCTTTTCGACATCGGCATTTTCCAGCCACATTTCGGTCAGCGGCTCCAGCGACTGGCCGGTCTCGATCGCCTGCGCCAGGAAGATGCCGTTGATCCCGCCCGCGCTCGCGCCTGCGATGATGTCGGGCATGACGCGCAGCCGGACGCCGCCCGCCGTTTCAAGCTCCTCCAGCAGCTTGCGGTAGATCGCCTCGCTGCTGCCGCCCGTGGGCGCGCCGTCATGAAAGGCCCGGCTCGCGCGCGCCAGCCGCCAGATCTCCTTGGTGATGCCATGCATGTAGACGGCCAGGCTGATGCCGCCATAGCAGACCAGCGCGAGGCGGAGTTCGCGTTCCTTCATGGGGCCGCAACCTGTCCCGGAACGCATGCCCCTCCAACACCGCCCGCGCGCCGTTCAGCCATTATTCCCCACCGCAAGCATCTTCACCCGTCCCTCCCCCTCAGGCCCGGAACTCCGCCCAGATGGGCAGATGGTCCGACGCCTTGCGCGCCGCAGCGCTATCATGCACCCCGCAGTCCAGCAGTTTCAACTGGCCGCAATGCATGATCCGGTCGAGTTGCGCCACCGGCCGCCGCGCATGGAAGCTGCGGCCGCAGGGCGCGAAGCTGTAGTGGCGGGCGAAATCGGCCAGGCATCCGCGATTGGCGCTCCATTCGTTCAGGTCGCCCATCAGGACGGTCGGCATCGTCTCGCGCACCCCGGCGGCATGGATCACCGCCGCCGCCTGCCTGCGCCGCCACAGCCCCGACAGGTCCAGATGCATGCCGAAGAAGCGCATGGTCTTCCCCGCCAGCGTGACCTCCGCCATGGTCGCGCCGCGCGGTTCGAGGCAGGGCAGATGCAGCACGTCATGCGCGCCGATCTCCGCCTCCTTGCGTACCAATATCGCATTGCCGTGCCAGCCCATGGAATCCACCTGCACGTTCAGCGGCACGGGCTTGTAGGGGCTCAGGCTGTCCAGAAGCAGGGGCGGGATCGCCGCCGACCGGACGCCGAAGCGGCGATCGGCCTCCTGCAAGGCGATCACGTCCGCGTCGATCTCGTTCAGCACCTCCAGCACCCTTTCCGGGTTGCGGCGGCGATCGGTTCCTATGGCCTTGCGGATATTGTAGCTGGCGACGCGAATGGATTTCATCCCGAAACAATGCCTCACCCTGCGGCTGGTTTCCATAGGCAGGACGATGGGCTTACCCTTGCTATCCGTTCGCCCTGAGCGAAGTCGAAGGGCCCGGCTGAGCTTGCCGAAGCCCAAGCCAGCGCTTTGTTCTTGAAATGTTCGCAAAGCCGCGTCATAGCTCGTGCATGGCCAAGGCAAAGCGCAAATTCGTCTGTCAGCAGTGCGGCTCCGTATCCGGCCGCTGGCAGGGGCAATGCGACGATTGCGGCGAATGGAACAGCATCGTGGAGGAAGCGGCGGAGACCGTCTTTTCCGCGCGGCACGATCTCCAGACCGGGGGACGCGCCCTGACGCTGGTGGGGCTGGACAGCAATGTGGAGCTTCCCGCGCGCACCGGCACCGGCATCGCCGAATTCAACCGGGCGCTCGGCGGGGGCATCGTGCCCGGATCGGCGACCCTGATCGGCGGCGATCCCGGCATCGGCAAATCGACGCTGCTGCTCCAGGCGGCGGCCCGCATCGCCTCGCGCGGGCTGTCCGTCGCCTATATCAGCGGCGAGGAAGCGGCCGATCAGGTCCGGCTGCGCGCGCAGCGGCTGGGCCTTGGCAACGCGCCGGTCCAGCTTGCCAGCGCCACGTCGGTCCGCGACATATTGACGACGCTGGGGGAAGGGGAGCCGCCCGCGCTGCTCGTCATCGATTCCATCCAGACGATGCACAGCGACCTGATCGAAGGCGCGCCGGGCACCGTCAGCCAGGTGCGCGCGTCCAGCCAGGAACTCATCCGCTTCGCCAAGCAGCGCGGGACCGCGCTCATCCTTGTCGGCCATGTGACCAAGGACGGCAGCATCGCCGGGCCGCGCGTGCTGGAACATATGGTGGATACGGTGCTCAGCTTCGAAGGCGAGCGGAGTCATCAATATCGCATCCTGCGCGCGATCAAGAACCGTTTCGGCGGCACGGATGAAATCGGCGTGTTCGCGATGGTGGCCGAAGGGCTGGAGGAGGTGGCGAACCCGTCCGCCCTGTTCCTGACCCATCGCGATGAAAATGTCACGGGCGCCACCGTCTTCCCCGCGCTGGAAGGGACGCGGCCGGTGCTGGTCGAAATCCAGGCGCTCGTCGTCCGCCTTTCCAGCGGGGCGACGCCCCGGCGCGCGGTCGTCGGCTGGGACAGCGGCCGCCTCGCCATGATCCTCGCCGTGCTGGAGGCGCGATGCGGCCTCAGCTTTTCGACCTGCGAAGTCTATCTGAACGTTGCGGGCGGATACCGGCTGTCCGATCCGGCCGCCGACCTTGCCGTGGCCGCCGCGCTGATGTCGGCGCTTTCCGAACGGCCGGTGCCCGCCGATGTCGTGCTGTTCGGCGAGATCGCCCTGTCGGGAGAAATTCGTCCGGTCGCCCATTCGCCGCTGCGTTTGCGGGAAGCGGCCAAGCTGGGCTTCAACCGCGCCTATGTGCCCGCCGCGGCGGCGGACGGGGTGAAGGGCATTTCCGTCAGCGGCTATCGCGCGCTCAGCCAATTGGTTGACCAGATGCTCGGGCGCGGATAGCCCATCGGCGCATGAACGCCGTCGACATCCTTGTCCTCCTTGCGCTGGGCGGTTGCGCCGTGCTGGGGCTGCTGCGTGGTTTCGTTCTCGAAACATTATCGCTGATCGCCTGGATCCTGGGCATCTTCGCCATCCGCCTCTTCCACGGCTCCGCGACCGAACTGCTGACCCCCTTCGTCGGCACCACGAGCGGCGCAGCAGTGCTCGCTTTCACTCTTGTCTTTGGCATCACTTTCGGCGCGGGCAAACTTCTCGCCCACGCCATCGGCCGCCGCACGCGGCAATCCGTGCTGGGTCCTGTCGACCGCGTCCTGGGCGCGGGCTTTGGCGCGGTGAAGGGTCTGATCGGCGCGACGCTCGTCTTCCTCGCCTTCAGCCTCGTCTACGATACTTTCTACGGCAGCGCCGCCCGCCGCCCCGACTGGCTGTCCGACGCGCGCACCTATCCGCTGCTCAACGCCAGCGGGCAGGCGATCAGCGAATTCGTCGCCGAACGCCGCGCCCGCAAGCCGTCTCCCGGCGCTGAATGACAGCCGCGAAATCGACGGCTTAAAGCCAGCCCTTGATCCGGTACGCCTCCGCCGTGGCTTTCAGTCCTTCATCGGTCGCGACCTTGGGCTGCCACAGCTTTTTCGGCGGCTGCTTCCGCTTGGCCACCACCCAGTCGGGATGGCAGAAATAGCTGACCCGGTCCTGCGTCAGCTTCGCGCCCTTGCCGCGCAATATCCGGTCAAGCCGCGCCCCCAGGCCCAGCGCCCAGTTGGGCGTGGCGAAGGTCCGCACCGGACGCCCCACAGCCCGGCCGATCGCCTGGCCGAACTCCAGATGGTCCCAGCCTCCGGGCGTGCCATCGTCAGCTTCATAGCAATGGGCGAGGCTTTCTTCCTTTTCCCCCGCCAGCGTCAGCAACAGCCGCGAAAGATCGCTGACCTCGATCAGGGACAGCCGTCCGCCCGGCGGCAGCAGCATGATCCCGCGCTTCGCCATGCGGAACAATTCCAGCATCTCCCGGTCGCCAGGCCCGTAAATGGCGGGCGGCCGCACGATGGTCCAGTCGAGGCCGCTGGCCTTCACATGCTTTTCCGCCAGCGCCTTCGACCAGCCATAATCGGACAGATCCGGCTCGCGCGCGGCGAGGGAGGAGACATGGATCAACCGCCGCACGCCGCGCTGGCGCATGGCGTCGATCAGCGCCATGGTGCCGCGCGCATTGCCCGCTTCAAAGCCGTCGCGGTCCGGCGCATTCACAACGCCAGCGATGTGGATCACCACATCGGCGTCGCGCACCAGCGTGTTGAGCGCGGCCCGGTCGCCAAGGGACCCCGGCACCCATTTCAGATGCGCGCGCGGCGGCTGCGCCCGGCGGGTGATGGCGGTGACATGATGGCCCGCAGCCAGAGCCTGACCGAGTGTTTCGGCGCCGACGAAACCCGTCGCGCCGGTCATTGCAATGCGTAGCGTCATGATGCGTCAGACCATCGCCATATGATCGCGATGGACAAGCACGGATCGGGGCAGCTCCCCCAGCAGAATCGCGATATCCTCGCTGCGCTTCCCCGCGATGCGCGCGGCCTGTTCGCTGTCATATTCACTAAGGCCCCGCGCGATGACGCGGCCGTCCTCCGCCAATATGTCGACCACGTCGCCGCGCGCGAAAAATCCCTCGACCCTGGAAACGCCGGCCGGAAGCAGGCTGTTGCCCTTGCCGAGCGCGCGCTCTGCTCCGGCATCGATCGTGATGCGGCCCCTGACGGTCAGCCGCCCGGCAAGCCATCCCTTGCGCGCGCGCTTGGCGGGGGCGGCGATGAAGATGGAGCCCCGGCCGCCCTGTTCCCAATGCGACAGCGGCGCGTCGACCTTGCCCGATATGATGGCCAGGTGAGCGCCTGCGCCGGTGGCGATGCGGGCGGCCTCAATTTTCGATGTCATGCCCCCCGATCCCATGCCGGACGCGGAGCCGCCATCTGCCATCCCTGCAATGCGCGCGTCGATGCGCTCTATCCTTTCTATCAGCATGGCGTCCGCATCGACATGCGGATTGGCAGTGTAAAGCCCGTCCACGTCCGACAGCAGCACAACTGCGTCGGCCCGTGCCGCCTGTCCGATCCGTGCCGCCAGCCGGTCATTGTCGCCGAAGCGGATCTCAGCCGTCGCGACGCTGTCATTCTCGTTCACCACGGGAACCACATCCAGCGCCATCAGCCGTTCCAGCGTGGCCGATGCGTTGAGGTAGCGGCGGCGATGCTCCAGATCCTCCAGCGTCACCAGCATCTGCGCGGCCGTGATCCCCTTGTCCTGCAACAGGCTGGCCCAGCATTGGGACAGGGCGATCTGCCCCGTGGCGGCGGCGGCCTGCGCATCTTCCAGGCTGCCGCGCCCGCCCTTGGGCAATTTCAGCCGCCGCGCGCCCAGCGCGATCGCGCCGGAAGACACGACGATGATCTGCTGCCCCGCCTGTTTGCGCGCGGCGATGTCATCGACCAGCGTCCGCAACCATGCATCGCGCACCCGGCCATCGGGATCCACGAGGAGCGCGGAGCCGATCTTGATAACCAGGCGGCGGATGAGGGCAGGGGGGAAGCCGGAGAGCGAGGATGTCACTGGAAGTTCCGTTCGGGTCGAGCGCGTCGAGGGGGCGCTGCATGACCGCTGATCAACAAGGGGCGGGGGAAGCGATGGTCACGCAATCCGCTTAGATCGGCGACCACGGCGCTTCGCCTTCCTCGTCCGGGGCTTCCTGACCCTGCGTCTTGGCATCGCCTAGCAAGGGCAGCACCGCGTCGAGCAGGGCCGGGACGCCTTCGCCGGTCGCGCCGGAAATGATGAAGACATCCTCCACGCCCGCTTCGTCCCGAAGCTGCGCGGCGATATCCTCCATCAGTTCCTGACCCAGCAGGTCGCCCTTGTTGAGCGCCACGAGCTGCGGCTTTTCATCAAGGCCGCCATCATAAGCGGTCAGTTCGTCCTGCACGATGCGGAAGGCATCGACGGGATTGTCCGCCGTGGCGTCTATCAGGTGCAGCAGCACGCGGCAGCGTTCGATATGGCCCAGGAAGCGATCGCCGATGCCAGCGCCTTCGGCCGCCCCCTCGATCAGGCCGGGGATGTCGGCCAGCACGAATTCCCGGTCGCGATGCTGCACCACGCCCAGCTGCGGCTTGGTGGTGGTGAAGGCATAGGCGCCCACCTTCGCCTTTGTGTTGGTGACCTGGTTGATGAAGGTGGACTTGCCCGCATTGGGCATGCCGACCAGCCCGACATCCGCCAGAAGCTTGAGGCGCAGCCATACCCACATTTCCTGCCCCGGCCATCCGGTGCCATGCTGGCGCGGAGCCCGGTTGGTGCTGGTCTTGTAGGACAGGTTGCCGCGCCCGCCGTCTCCGCCGCGCAGGAGCACCACGCGCTGCCCCACCTCGGTGAAGTCGGCGAGCAGTTGCTGCTCCTCATATTCAGGATAGCCGTCCTCATCCTCCGTGCCTTCGATCGGCTGGGGATCGGACAGGATCTGGGTGCCGACCGGCACTTTGATCACCAGGTCTTCGCCGCCCGCGCCATAGCGATTCTTGCCAGCGCCGGGCTGTCCCCGCTGCGCCTTGAAATGCTGGGTGTAGCGGAAGTCGATGAGCGTGTTCAGGCCCGCGACGGCTTCGAATATGATGTCGCCGCCCTTGCCGCCGTTGCCGCCATCGGGACCGCCATATTCGATATATTTTTCCCGGCGGAAACTGACAGCGCCGGGGCCGCCCCAGCCGGACTTGATGAATATCTTGGCCTGATCGAGAAAATGCATCGCTGGCCCATAGCCGCTTATGAGGCGGAATTAAACCATGCCCCGCGCATCAAAATGCCGCCAGCGGCGGGGGACCGGTTGAGACCTGATATACTGCAATCCATGCTGCAATGCTGATCTCCATCGGACCAGCGAAGGGGCGGCGCCAGCGATCCGCGCCGCCCCTCTTACCTTCCATCATTCCATCAGGCTGCGAGCGCCGGGACCGAATCCTGATAAAGGTCCATCGCCACGTCTGCGGCCATTCGGCCAGCGACGCCTTCTTCGAACACCAGGCAGTCGGCGAGGACGCCCCGCGCTGGGCTATAGCGCTGCTCGACGCGGCCCATCGGGCGGAAGCCGACCTTCCGCAGCACGTTGCCTGACGCCGGATTGTCCGCGAAATGCGCGGCACGGATGCCGCGAACGCCCGCTGCGCGCGCCATGCTCAGCACTGCGCTCGCGGCTTCGGTCGCAAAGCCCAGACCCCAATAGGGGCGGGAAATCCAGTAACCCAGCTCAGGCGTTCCGTCTTCGGCCAGATGCACGCCGCATCCGCCCACCAGGCGAGGCGCGCCACGGGTGCGGGTAAAGGCCAGCAATTGCGGCATGCGGGAATCGTGCGGCGTCGCCAGGAAAGCGCGCGCTTCTTCCTCGCCATAGGGGGCGGGGACGTGAAACAGGTTCCGCAGGATCGCCGGATCGCCGATCGCTTCGGCCAGGGCAGGTGCATCTTCCATCCAGCCGGGTCTCAGGAGCAGGCGGGGGGTACGGGCGAACATCTTCAAATCTCTCCTCTGTCGGCACGCCAATGGCCGCGAAAAGTTACGGCTTTACGACGATAATTCTCTGGCTGAGCCCCGCCCGCATGACGCGCGGAAAGGACATGAGTTCCAAAGCTTTGAGGGAAAATGAAGGGATGTGCCGGGGAATGGAAAAAGGGGGCGCTCCCGGATGGAGGCGCCCCCTTTTTCCCTCGAAACCCAGCCTGGTCAAAAGACCGTTAGCCGGAAGGACCGCCCCAACTGCGAGGGACGATCCGTCATCGATCGTCCGTTATTCGGCTGCTTCGGCCATGGCATCGACCGACACATATTTGCGGCCAAGCTTGCCGGTGTGGAATACCACGCGGCCTTCGCCCAGCGCGAACAGCGTGTGGTCCTTACCCATGCCGACGTTACGGCCGGGATAGACGCGCGTGCCGCGCTGGCGAATGATGATGTTGCCGCCGATCACTTCCTGACCGCCGAACTTCTTCACGCCAAGGCGCTTCGATTCCGAATCGCGACCGTTACGCGACGAACCGCCAGCTTTCTTATGTGCCATGACTCAAACTCCTCGAAACTTGTCTTGCCAGCAGCGCTCAGGCGCCGATCGATACGATCTTGAGGATCGTGTGATTCTGGCGGTGGCCGTTCTTGCGGCGATAATTGTGGCGGCGGCGCTTCTTGAACACGATCACCTTCTCACCCTTCGCCTGTGCGATGATTTCGGCGGCGACGGTCAGCTGCTTGGCGTCCTTCACGTCATTGCCTTCACCGGCGAACAGGACGTCGTCCAGGGTCACCTTGTCGCCAGCCTCGCCAGCCAGCTTCTCAACGACGATCTTGTCTCCGGCGGCGACGCGATACTGCTTGCCGCCCGTGCGCACGACTGCGAACATGGCTCTTCTCTTCTTGTTCAAATCTGCTTTACGCAGATCGTCGAGGACTTTTGAAGTCCTGTTGACCCGCGCGGGAATGTGGCCCGGTAGTTGAATGACTCGCGTATGTCAACCGCCATGGCCCGTGATCGGCGCTGGTTTTTGGCGCGATCCACGCCTATTTGTTGACCGGAAGGATATGAGGAACGGATGACGCCGATATCGCAAGGGCACAGCAACGGGAAGGGCCGCCTGCTCTTTCTGGCGGCCGTGTGCCTGGCGATGGGCATCGCGCTGTTCTCCGCGCTCGCACCCCTTGGACTGCCGTTCAGCAGGGCGACGGGATCGGCGTTCAACCCGGCGACGACCAGCGTGGTGCTCAAGGCCCGATCGCCGGTCGAGGCCGCCGCCGCCATCGTGCAGGAGCCCAGTGACGGCGCGCCAACGCCGCTGCCCTTGGCGGTTCATTCCTGGCTGCTTCCCGCCGCCATGCTGCTGTTGGGAAGCCGTCTTGCAAGTTCATGCATGCCGCGGCGCTACTCCTGCGCTCACCGCCATGCTTTCGCTCTGGTTTCGGTAAAGCGCGCGAGGGCGCCTCCTCTCCGCTCCTGATGGTTTCAACCGGTCTCGCATATGGCGAGGCCGCCATCACAGGGAAAGGAGTCTGCCATGCCCCGCAAGAGTTCGGGACCAGGTAACCAACGTCCGCCATGGTGGTTCATGCCTGCCGTCATGACCGCCCTGGCCGCCGCTGGCGGCCTGCTGTCAGTGGCCATTCTGGCCGAAGGATGATCTTCCACGCGCGCGGCGGCCATGCCGTCGCACAGGAAAGCGATATATGCCTCATCACACGCCGCTCATCGGCACGATCGTAGCGGGTCTGGTCGCTGCGTTCATCATGGGCGCGATCGCCCATCGTCTGAAAATGTCGCCGCTCGTCGGCTATCTGATCGCGGGCATCATGGTCGGGCCTTTCACGCCCGGCTTCGTTGCGGATGCCGGCCTTGCCAACGAACTGGCGGAGATCGGCGTCATCCTGCTGATGTTCGGCGTGGGTCTGCATTTTTCCCTGCGCGACCTGCTGTCCGTCAAGAATATCGCGGTGCCGGGAGCGGTCGGGCAGATCGCCGTCGCCACGATGATGGGCATGGCCCTGGGCCATTTCATGGGCTGGCCGCTGATGGGAGGGCTGGTCTTCGGACTGGCCCTGTCAGTGGCCAGCACCGTGGTCCTGCTGCGCGCCCTTCAAGGCGCTGACCTGGTGGAGACGCAGCGGGGCAGGATAGCGGTCGGGTGGCTGATCGTGGAGGATCTGGCGATGGTCCTCGCCCTGGTTCTGCTGCCCGCATTGGCCGGGGTCATCAACAATGCGGAAAGCGTGGCGGGAGTGGGAGCGCTGCTCGCGCCGCTCGTCGGCACGCTGCTCAAGGTGACGGGCTTCGTTGCGCTCATGCTGATCGTGGGGCGCCGGATCATTCCCTGGGCGCTCCATTGGGTGGTGCATAGCGGGTCGCGTGAGCTTTTCCGCCTCGCCGTCCTCGCGATCGCGCTGGGCGTGGCATTCGGCGCGGCCTTCGTCTTCGACGTATCCTTCGCGCTGGGCGCATTCTTCGCGGGGATGATCCTGGGCGAAACGCCGTTGAGCAGGCGGGCGACCGAGGAAACCATGCCGCTGCGCGACGCCTTCGCCGTGCTGTTCTTCGTGTCAGTCGGCATGCTGTTCAACCCGGCGATCGTGGTGCAGCAGCCTTTGCCTTTGCTGATGACGGTGCTGATCATCGTGGTCGGCAAGTCCATCGCCGCCTTTGCCATCGTGCGCGCTTTCGGCCATCCGGGGGACACGGCGCTGACCATCGCCGCCAGCCTGGCGCAGATCGGCGAATTTTCCTTCATCCTGGCGTCGCTGGGCACGGGGCTGGGTGTGCTGCCCGCTCAAGCGCGCGACCTGATCCTGGCGGGCGCGATGGTTTCCATCTTCCTCAATCCGCTGATCTTTTCGCTGATCGTGCGCGATCATAAGAAGGAGGAGATTGAGGAAGAACAGGCAGCCCAGCGCGCGAGGGAAGCGCCACGCATCGGCCACGTCATATTGGTGGGCTACGGCCGCGTCGGCAAGCTGATCGCCGCGCGTCTGGCGGAACGCAAGGCGCATTTCGTGGTGATAGAGAGCGATAGCGACCGGGCGGACGAGGCCGAGGAGGCGGGGCTGTCGGTCGTGCGCGGAAGCGCGCTGGAGGACCGGCATCTGCTGTCGGCGGGGATCGGCGAAGCGCGGCGCATGCTGATCGCCGTGCCGGAAGGATTTGAAGGCGGCGCCATCCACGAACATGCCCGCCACCTGAACCCCAGCCTTCAGGTGATTGCGCGTGCCCATTCCGATGCGGAGGTGGCCCATCTGGAACGCCTGGGCGTGCCCCATATCGTCATGGGTGAGCGGGAACTGGCTGCGCGGATGCTGTCGCTATGCGGGGTGGGTTAGGTCACGTTCGTTCAGCCTGCTGAGTAGTCCTGTTCAGACTTGATTGGAACTGGACTCCTGCCTGCGCAGGAATTCGTTCAGCCTGAACAGGACAACTCCCTATTCAGCCGCGCGGCTTGCGCGGGCCGCTCTTGCGGGGGCCGCCTTTGAAGGGCCGCGCGCCATAAGCGGGCTTGGGGCCGCGTCCTTCATTAGGGCGTCCCTTGCCGCGTGGAGCTTCCCGCCGATTCTCCCGCGCTGCCTCGCGCGGTGTGCCTTCAACCTGTTCGAAGGAGATTTCCGCGCCTTCGTCGCTGGCCTCTCCGGTCCGCTTCACCGAAGCTATGAAACGCGAGACGATGGCACGCGGAATTTCGAACAATGTCTCATTCGCCGCGATGCGGATCGCGCCGATATCCTGACGCGATACATGGCCACGGCGGCAGATCAGCGGCAGTATCCAGCGCGGATCGGCATTCTGGCGGCGCCCAATGTCCATGCGGAACCAGGCGGTGTCTTCGAAGCCCGGACGCGGCCCATCGCGGCGCGGGGGCGCTTCGCTGGCGTCCAGCAATTCTTCCGGCGCGGGGAGGGCAGCGCGGGCGCTCCTAACCAGCATGGCCGCGATTTCCTTGGGCGACTTTTCGGCGAGCAGTTCGGCGCCGAGCGCCCAGTCCTGCTCATCCAGTTCGGCGCGCTCCATCAGCTTTTCGCGCAGGCGGGCATTATCCTGTTGCTGGATTGCTTCCTTGCTGGGCGGGGTGCCCCATTCGACCGGGATCTTCGCGCCGCGCAGCATGGATTCGACACGGCGGCGGCGGGGATAGGGGACGATAAGGACGGCCGTGCCCTTCTTGCCCGCGCGGCCGGTGCGGCCGGAGCGGTGCTGCATGGTTTCGGCGTCACGAGGGATCTCTACGTGAACGACGAGGCTGAGGTTCGGAAGGTCGATGCCGCGCGCGGCGACATCGGTGGCGACGCAGACTCGCGCGCGCCGGTCGCGCAGGGCTTGCAGCGCATGGTTGCGCTCATTCTGGCTGTGCTCGCCCGACAGCGCCACGGCGGCGAAGCCGCGTTCGGTGAGGCTGGCGTGCAGGTGGCGCACATTGTCGCGCGTCGCGCAGAAGAGGATGGCTGTTTCCGCCTCATGATAGCGCAACAGGTTGACCACGGCATTTTCGATGTCGGCGGGCGCGACCGTTACCGCCTGATAGCTGATGTCGCCATGGCCGCGTTCATCGCTGACAGTGGAAATGCGCAGCGCGTCCTTCTGGTAGCGCTTCGCCAGAGCCACGATCGGCTTGGGCATGGTGGCGGAAAAGAGGAGGGTGCGGCGTTCTTCCGGTGCGCCGTCGAGGATTTCTTCCAGATCCTCGCGAAAGCCCATGTCGAGCATTTCGTCGGCTTCATCCAGAACCACGGTTTTGAGGCCGGAGAGGTCGAGCGCGCCGCGTTCCAGATGGTCACGCAGGCGGCCCGGCGTGCCGACGACGATATGTGCGCCGTGGGAGAGGGCGCGGCGTTCCTTGGCGGCGTCCATGCCGCCGACGCAGGTAGCGATGCGGGCGCGAGCCTCACCGTAGAGCCATTCCAGCTCTCGCGCCACTTGCAGCGCCAGTTCGCGCGTTGGGGCGATGGCGAGGGCGAGCGGCAGACCGGGAGCGGGGAGGCGGCTGCTGTCGTCCAGCAGTTCCTTCGCCATGGCGAGACCGAAGGCGACCGTCTTGCCGGAGCCGGTCTGCGCCGAGACGATGAGGTCGCGGCCTTCGGCTTCGGGCTGGGTGACTTCGGCCTGGACGGGGGTTAGGCTTTCATAGCCTTTGCGCGTCAACGCGCCGGAGAGAAGGGGAGGAAGGTGTTCAAAAGACATTATATTATCCGTCGGTAAAGCGACCCGTCCTTGTCCGACGGTTCAGTTTGAGAGGCTTTGACCCGCCTCATAAATCCGTTCGCCCTGAACGTGTCGAAGGGCATCCCTTTTCCTCAAGAAAAGAGCGGGGGCTTCGACAAGCTCAGCCCGAACGGTTGATGGAGGATAGGCGTTTCAGCGTCCTCACAAAAGAAGAAAGCCTCCTTCCCCGTGTGGAGGAAGGAGGCTCTATTATCTGTTCTAGCGTCAGATCAGACCGAAGCGACTTCCGCCACATCGACCTTCACGCCCGGACCCATCGACGACGACAGGGCGATCTTGCGGACATACTTGCCCTTCGAACCCGACGGCTTCGCCTTGACGATGGCGTCAACGAAAGCGTCGAAATTCTTGCGCAGGTCTTCGGCGGAGAAGCTCGCCTTACCCAGGCCAGCATGGATGATACCGGCCTTTTCCACGCGGAATTCGATCTGACCGCCCTTGGCGGCCTTCACGGCTTCGGCGACGTTCGGCGTGACGGTGCCCAGCTTCGGGTTCGGCATCAGGCCCTTGGGACCCAGGACCTTGCCCAAGCGGCCGACCAGACCCATCATGTCGGGGGTCGCGATCACGCGCTGGAAGTCGATGTTGCCAGCCTGGATCGATTCCAGCAGGTCTTCCGCACCAACAACGTCGGCGCCAGCGGCAGTCGCGGCTTCAGCCTTGTCGCCACGGGCGAACACGGCGACGCGGACGGTCTTGCCAGTGCCAGCGGGCAGGGTGACGACGCCACGGACCATCTGGTCGGCGTGACGCGGATCGACGCCCAGGTTGATCGCGATTTCGACGCTTTCGTCGAACTTGGCGGTCGCATGGGTCTTGATCAGGCCCAGCGCTTCGTCAACGCCGTGCAGCTTTTCCTTGTCGATGGCAGCGGCCAGGGCCTTCGCCTTCTTGCTCAGCTTTGCCATGGTCTTAGCCCTCCACCACTTCGAGGCCCATCGCGCGAGCGGAGCCTTCGATGATCTTCGTCGCTGCGTCGATGTCGTTCGCGTTCAGATCGGCCATCTTGGCCTGCGCGATTTCGGCGAGCTGCGAGCGCTTGATCGTTCCGGCGGTCACCTTGCCCGGCTCCTTCGAGCCCGACTTGAGGTTGACGGCCTTCTTGATCAGATAGGTGGCGGGCGGCTGCTTCGTGACGAAGCTGAACGAACGGTCCGCATAGACGGTGATGATGGTCGGCAGCGGCGTGCCCTTCTCCATCTTTTCCGTCGAGGCGTTGAACGCCTTGCAGAATTCCATGATGTTCACACCGCGCTGACCCAGCGCCGGACCGATCGGCGGCGAGGGGTTGGCGGCTCCAGCGGGCACCTGGAGCTTGATATAGCCCGTAATCTTCTTGGCCATTTTCACTCACTCTGTTGCTGGGCGTGCCCAAAGGCGCGCCCGGTTCAAGTTTAGCGGTCTTGACGGATCACCTGGGCGATCCTCCCGCAGCTATTCCCGGTCGCCCGGAAATTCCTTCTTCCGTCATGCCGGATCAGGTCCGGCATGACGAATGTGGTCCTTACTTCGACAGTTCGACCTGTTCGAAGTCGAGTTCGACGGGGGTCGCGCGGCCGAAGATCGACACGGACACCTTGACCCGGTTCTTTTCGAAATCCAGTTCCTCGACAGTGCCGTTGAAGCTGGCGAACGGGCCGTCCAGCACCTTGACGCTGTCGCCGATCTCGTAATCGACATTGACCTTGTGCTTGGGCGCGGCTTCGGCTTCCTTGCGGGCGCCGAAATAGCGCGCGGCTTCGCTCTCGCTGATCGCCTGCGGCTTGCCGGAGGAACCCAGGAAGCCCGTCACCTTGGGCGTGTTCTTGACGAGGTGATAGATATCGTCATTCATCGCCAGCTTGGCGAGGACATAGCCGGGCATGAACTTGCGCTCGACCTGCACCTTCTTGCCGCGCTTCACCTCGGTCACGGTCTCGGTGGGCACTTCCACCTGCTCGACCAGCTGAGAGAGGCCCATGCGCTCGGCTTCGGACAGGATCGATTCCTTGACCTTGTTTTCGAAGCCCGAATAGGCGTGGATGATGTACCAGCGCGCCATGTTACCGTCTCAAACTCCCAATCAGGCCTGACTAGCGGCGAAGCTCAGCAGCCACCGAACGATCGCGCCGAAAAAAGTGTCGATGCCGAAGAAGAAAAGGCCGAGGACCGTCGTCATGATGGCGACCATCACCGCCGTCATGACCGTTTCGCGGCCGGTAGGCCACACGATCTTCGACGCCTCGGTCTTCACCTGATTGACGAATTCGCCCGGAGAAACCTTCGCCATCGCTGCCTCAAAACCTTCGAACCAAACACCAAAGCGCGAAGCAACAGTCCGCCCTCCGGACCCCGCCATGTCGGCGTCCCGGGGTGCGGCCGCCCGCTTCGCGACCCATCTTCGTTCGGCCGCCTAGCCCCGAACCCCTGAAAAATCAAGGATAAGCAGGCGCGGCGTGGCAGGAGTGGAGGGACTCGAACCCCCGGCATTCGGTTTTGGAGACCGACGCTCTACCAGCTGAGCTACACTCCTGTGCCGGCGAAGGACGGCGCTTTAGCGTGGCCTGCCTGGGAGGGCAAGGGAGATAATCGCGCTGCCGCTCAAAGGAAAACGCCGCCCTTCATGATGCGGCGCGCACGGCCCTGCACCGGCATGCGGTCGAACGGCGTATTCCCTGCCTGAGCGGCCATTTTTTCGGAATCCACGATCCATGGCGCATCGGGGTCGATGAATATGAGGTCCGCCGCGCTCCCGCTGGCGAAGCTGCCTGCGTTGACGCCCAGAATCCTCGCGGGATTGGCGCTGAGCAGGGTCATGAGCCGGTTCAGCGACACATGGCCGTCCCGCACGAGGTTGAGCGAGAGGGCGAGCAGCGTTTCCGCGCCCGCCATGCCGGGCGAGGCGTCGGCGAAGGGCAGGCGCTTATCCTCCGGCCCCCTTGGGTCATGGCTGGAGGTGATCACGTCCACCGTCCCGGCAGCCACGGCTGCGATCGACGCCTTGCGGTCATCTTCTGACCGCAGGGGCGGCGACAGCCGGGCAAAGGTGCGAAAATCCGTCACCGCATTGTCCGCCAGAAACAGATAGGCCGGGCTGATGCCGCAGCTGACCTTCAATCCCTCCGCTTTTGCCGCGCGGATCAGGTCGAAGCCGGCCCTGGTGGTGACCAGCCGGAAGTGAATGGCAGCGCCCGTGACACGCGCAAGCATGATGTCCCGCGCTATGGCCATGGCTTCGGCGCAGGCGGGCGCATGGGGCAGGCCAAGGCGCGTGGCGGTTTCGCCGCTGGTCGCGACAGCCTTGCCTGCCAGGCCCCCATCTTCCGCATGAGTGATGACTGTCAGTCCGAGGCCGGAGGCATAAGCGAGCACGCGCATCATCACGCCGGAATCAGCGATCCACTGGCGCCCGGTGCCCACGGCCCTGGCTCCGGCGGCCTGCATCATCCCGATTTCGGCAAGCTCCGTGCCCTTGAGCCCGCGCGTCGCCGCGGCAATGGGATGGACCCAGAAGTCGGGCTTGCCCGCGCGGGTGGCCTGGCGGATCAACCCTGCCTCATCAAGGGGCAAGGACTGGTCCGGCATCAGCGCGGCCCGCGTGATGCCGCCGAAATGGAAGGCTGGCTTGTCGGTCGCGAAGACGCCCAGGTCGACCAGCCCCGGCGCGACCACCAGCCCGGCCGCATCGATGCGCTGCGCATCTTCTGGCACGGGGATGTCACCGGTGGCGGCGATACGGTCTCCTTCGATCAGGATCACGCCGCTGCCAAGCGACTGCCCGGCTGGATCGGCCAGTTTCCCATTGATGATGGCGAGCTTGTTCATGCCCATCCCTCCACCCCGCGCGCTTGGCGGGTCAGTATGTCCAGGCAGGCCATGCGGATGGCGACCCCCATTTCCACCTGCTCCGTAATGGCCGATCGTTCGGGGTGGTCAGCGACGACGCTGGAAATCTCCACCCCGCGATTCATGGGGCCAGGGTGCATGACGAGGGCATCGGGCTTGGCGATCGCAAGCCGTTCCTGCGTCAGTCCGTAAAGCATATGATATTCGCGCGGCGAGGGGATGAAGGCGCCGTCCATCCGCTCATTCTGAAGCCGCAGCATCATGACCACGTCTGCGCCTTCCAGCCCTTCGTCCATGCGGTGGAAGGGCGTCGCGCCCAGCATCTCCACCTCGGGCGGCATCAATGTAGGCGGGGCCACCGCGCGCACCTGAGCACCCAGCGCCGCGAGACACAGCATGTTGGATCGCGCCACGCGGCTGTGCAGCACGTCGCCACAGATGGCGACGATCAGCCCTTCGAAACCGCCCTTGCGCCGCCGGATGGTAAGCGCGTCCAGCAAAGCCTGCGTCGGGTGCTGGTGCCAGCCATCGCCTGCGTTCAGCACCGGGCAGTCCACCTTGTCCGCGATCAGGGCCACCGCGCCTGAACTTGCATGCCGGATCACGATCACGTCGGCGGCCATGGCATTAAGCGTCATGGCGGTGTCGATCAGCGTTTCGCCCTTCTTCACGCTGGATTGGCCCGCATGCATGTTGACGACATCCGCACCCAACCGCTTGCCCGCAATTTCGAAGGACAGCAGCGTGCGTGTCGAATTTTCGAAAAAGGCGTTGATCTGGGTCATGCCCGCCAAGCGGTCGTCATGCTTGCGCGCGTTGCCGCGATTGGCCCTTGCCCAATGTTCCGCCTCATCCAGCAGGAAGCGGATTTCCCAAGGTTTGAGGTCCGCGATGGACAGCAAATGCCGGTGCGGGAACAGCGCCCGGCCAGTCAGGTCGGGCGAGGCGGATGGAACGGTGATGTCGGGCATGAACGGACCCTTTAAGCGAGGGCGGGAAGGAGGGCAAGGCGCACGCAGGCAGGGCGAAGGGGGCGCCATATTGGAAAGCCGGTCCGCATTCCTATCTGGATGCCATGCGCATTTTCACGATCGGCTATGAAGGGGCAACGCAGGCGGAGCTTATCGCCGCGCTACAGGAAGCAGGCGTGAAGCTGCTGGCGGATATCAGGGCGGTGCCGCTATCGCGCCGGCCCGGCTTTTCCAAGAACATCTTGGCGGCGGGGTTGCGGGAGGCGGGGATAGAATATGTCGGCCTTAAAGCCCTGGGAACGCCACCGGCCGGGCGGGAAGCGGCGCGCAAAGGCGATCATGCGAAGCTGCGGGATATTTATGCGGGCCAGCTTGATCTGCCGGAAGCCGTCGTGCAGGCGGAACAGCTCCGAGAAATGGCGGCGGAGCGGCCGACGGCGCTGCTCTGTTTCGAGCGGGATGCGAGCGCCTGCCACCGGTCGGTTCTGCTGGAAATGCTGTTCGCTGAGGATGAGCGTGTTGATTTGACGCCCTAAGGGAGCGGGTCAGAAACGGCGCGCGACTGCTCCGGCGGTCCAGCCCATGCCGACTGCCAGCGCTATGGCGGTCAGGCCGTATAGAAAGGGCCATTGTTCGGCTGCAACGGCCATGAAACGTTCAAAACCCGATTTGCGGATGGTGATGTCGCGGACCGCTGCGGCGACGACGCGGCCATCCTGCACCAGAAAGGTTTCGGCGGTATAGTCGCCCACGATCACGCGTGCCGACAGCGGCAGGCGGGCGCGGTAGAGCACGCCTTGCGTGATCTCCACCGTTCCGGGCCGCTCCACATAGAGACCGGCACGCTCGCGAAGGTCGATGAGACCGGCCTGAAAGCGATCCAGTTCCGCGCTGTCGTTGAGGGAGGAAGGGGAGAGTTGCAGCTTGTCGACCCCCATCTCGTAAATGGCCGCGGTGCGCTCGTCCACGACCTCGTCAATAGGGCGCGAGGAGGCGATGGCGTAGAAGCTGGGTGCGGAGCGGAAGCGGGCAGTGTCGGCATTGACCCAGATGCCCGCCACCTTCTGCTTTTCGCGCATGATGATGGACTGGTCGGGGCCTTTCAGCACCACGAGGATGTCGGCGGGTTTCTTCGGCTGCTTGCCGCCGGGGTAGACGATCGCGCCGAACAGCAGCAGGTCGGCGCCGGTGAAGCTATATTGGATCTCCACCTCGCGCTGTGACACGTCCGGCACCAGCAAGGGCTCGTCCGCCGCGCTCAACAGCAGGAGGGCGGGGGAAAGGAGGGTCAGGCGGGCGCGCAGGCTCACCGGACCTCCACAGTATAGATTTCGTCGGGCCGGAAGCCAAGGCCCAGCGCCATGCGCGCTGCCACCAGCAGGACGATGGCCGACAGGAGAATTCGCAGATATTCCGGGCGCACCGACATGGAAATGCGCGTGCCGATCTGCGCTCCCGTGACGCTGCCGATGAGCAGCAGCATGGCGAGTACGAGGTCCACGGCCTTTGTCGTCATGGCGTGCATCATCGTCGTCGCCATGGTGACGAACAGGATCTGGAACAGGGACGTGCCGACGACCGACTGCGTGGTCATTCCGAGAAGATAAAGCATGGCGGGCACGAGGATGAAGCCGCCGCCCACACCCAGCAACATGGTGAGGATGCCCGTCGCCATGCCGAGCAGGAGAGGGGCGAGCGGGGAAATATAAAGGCCGGAGCGGTAGAAGCGCCACCGCATCGGCAAGGCGGCGACCAACGGGTGGTGACGCCGCTTGCGCGCGGCGAGGCGCTTGCCTGTCTTGAGCGCGACCAGCGCCTGGATGGATTCCTTAGCCATCAATATGCCGATGCCGCCGAGCATCAGCACATAGAGGATGCCGATCATCGTATCGATCTGGCCCACCGCCTGGAGCAGGCGGAAGAGGAAGACGCCTATGCCTGCCCCAACGACGCCTCCGGCGATCAGTACGCCGCCCATGCGCACATCCACCGTGCCGCGCGCCATGTGAGTGACCACGCCTGAGACGCTCGCCCCCGTGACCTGGCTCGCCGCCGAAGCCGCCGCGACCGTGGGCGGGATGCCGTAGAAGATGAGGAGCGGCGTCGTCAGGAAGCCGCCGCCGACCCCGAACATGCCTGACAACAGACCGACCACCCCGCCGAGGGCGATGATCACCAGCGCATTGACCGACAGGTTGGCGACAGGGAGGTAAAGGTCCATCGGCTGATCGGGTTAAGGCCAATGCGCAGCGAGATAAAGGCGGGAGGAGTGTCAGGCGATCAAAAATCCGCGCCAAGGGTCATCGCCAGCCCCGAACCAGGGGTGGCGCGTCCGGCTACCCGCTCCCTCCATTCCAGGCTCATGCGGGCTGCAATTCGGGGGAGCGGCAGGCGCAACCGGACTTCGGGGCCTATGTCCAGCCGTTCGACCGCGGGCTGCGCGCCGCCTGATATGCTCCCGCCAAGCTTGAGCGGTGTGTTCCGGACAGGCGAGAGCAGTGACATCTTTCCATCGGCGAACAGGTCGCGGGCCTGGAAACCCACCATGCCGCCTTGCGCATAGGCTTCGGCCTGGAGGCCCGGCAGGAGTTGGGCTGGGCCGAAGCCACCGGTCACGAGCAGCGCGCTTGCATTGCGCGCGCCTTTGCCCAGTGCGATCCGGCGTTCCGCGGCGAGCGTGACCGGGACGGCTCTTGCGGGCTGCCAGCCTATGCCTGCCGCTGCTTCGGGCGAAGCCGGGCTGTTGAGCGCGGTGCTGACGCGTCCATAGAGAGCCGCGCGTCCAGAGGAGCGGGGCGTCAGGTCATAGTCGATCCGCATACCGGCTTGAGATCCGCCGAGGCGGCCTGCCGGAATTGCGCCCGCTACCGGAGAACTGCCGCCGCGCCATAATATCCATGTGCTGCCGCGCCATCTATCCTGTGAGGGTGCATTGGCCCCGGATGTTAGCGGCAGGGCTGGAACCAGGGATGGCGCGGCAGCCGGCGTCTGGGCCTCCGGCTGCTCGCTGGGCACTTGGTTGAGCGCCAAAGCGCCCGGAGATGGTTCCGGCATATGCCTCTGCTTAGCGCGCAGCACGGCCGCGTGCGAAAGCTGAGCGCGGACGGGGGCAGCAGCGGCTTTGGGAAGCGGCATAGCCGCTGCCCTGGGAATGACTCGCCATTCATGCTTGCTGGCGGAGCGGAACGCGGGCGAGGGACCGCGCCGTGATTGCGTTTCAGCGAGCTCGGTAGATCCGATCATCCCGCTGGAGAAGCGTACCGCCACCCAGCCGCCCATTAGAATGAGAAAGAAACGGACGGGCCGTCCGCTATTGCTCCAAAGCATGCCGGTTCACATTTGAGGAAAGCGGTGCTGGGTCTTGTCCCAGACCAGCGGTTTGCCGAACAGCGAGTCGAGATAAAGAGCGACCGCGCGCCGCGCTGCGAACATTGCTATGAAGTTGGCCAGGAGAGTCCTTGAACCGCGCCGGGTTTGCCGGAGGCTGGTTGGTTTGAGTCACGCCGCC
>NZ_JNAC01000035.1:0-293923 GCF_000722555.1 Sphingobium sp. DC-2
GCCGCCGCCCACATGTCCCTTCATCAATCAACAATGTCAAAGAACTCGACAACTTAAGAGGGACAGCCATTCTTCCTCGAAACCTGTTCCGAGGGAGATGCGTCCCGTCTATGTTGGCGACCGTCCGTTTCAGCGCCGCGTTGGCGTCGTTCCGTCCGGTGAGGCGGCATATATGGAGGGCTTCCCGAACCGTCAAACACTTTTTGCACTTTTGTTTCAGAAATTTTTGGGGGTTAGGCTGTGAGGCTTGGGGACCGGCTGATGGCGCCGAAGACATTGCTCCCCAGCCAATGGAAAATGCAGAAGGCCCTCGCACCGCATCACACTGCCGTTCTGCAAGGCGGTGCGGCTGCTGCTTTTCTATCCGCTTTACCTGACGGCCTAGCTGCCGGCGGCGCTGGCGATCAGGCCGACTGGATATAGTTGCGCAGTGCGGCAGCTTCCGATTCGATGCTGTCTATGCGGAACTTGACCAGATCGCCGATGGACACCAGCCCGGCCAGATTGCCTTCCACGACGACCGGCAGATGCCGTATCCGCCGCTTCGTCATCAGCGACAGGCAGTGGATGACCGGAGTCTTCTCATCGATCGTGATCGCGGGCGCGGTCATAACGTCGCGGACCCGGCGGTCCAGCGCCGCCGCCCCATCCCGCGCGACATGGTGAAGGAGGTCGCGTTCGGAGAAAACCCCGACGACCTGGCCATCATCCACCACCGGCACGCAGCCGATCCGCTTTTCCGACAGCAGCCGCACGGCCGAAAGCACGCTTTCATCAGAGCTGACCTGGATGACCTCGCGTCCCTTGCCTTGCAGAATCGCGCTGATCGTCATGGTCCACCTCCTCATCACCCGGACATTGTGCGCCCGTCACTTGATGATCCCACTTTCACTCCCCAAAGAAAAGGGATGAGAGACAAACAGGGGTTGGATGACCCGCAAATCGCGGCGGCCGCATGGGGCCGGTTCCGCCGGATCATGCTGTGGATGGCGCTGGGCGGAGCGGCCTGCGTCGGCCTGGCACTGATCGCGCTGCGCTTGTGGGCAGGGCCGATGCCGCTGCACATGATCCTGGCGACGATCATCGGGGTGTGGTTGACTTTCATGCTGGGCACCGGATTGATGGCGCTGGTCTTCCTGTCCAGCGGAAGCGGGCATGACCAGCAGGTCATCGACCCGATGAAAGACGAGGTGTCCATTGACGACTGACGAAAGGGGCGAGGTGGTTCTGCGCGTTGTGCCGCACCTCAGCCAGATCAACACCAACGGCCATATCTTCGGCGGATGGATATTGAGCCAGATGGACATAGCAGGCGGCATCGTCGCCGGACGCATCGCGCAAGGGGCGGTGGCCACGGTCGCGATCGAAAGCATGAAGTTCATTTCGCCCATGCTGGTGGGCGATATCGTGTCAGTCTATGCGCGGGAGGAAAGGCGGGGGCGCAGCTCGGTCGGGGTGAGGGTCGACGTTGTTGCGACGAGGGGCCGCGAGCAGCAGCAGATCGACCTCACCAGCGGCCTGTTCACCTTCGTCGCGCTGGACGAGAATCACCGGCCCCGGGAGTTGCCAGCCAGTTGACGCTAGCGCGGCGAGTAAAGAAAGGCTGTGCGATTCCGATTCACGAGCCGCAACATGCGCTTTCATACGCAAGAAGGACGACGCATGATGCGCCGTCCTTCCTGATTTCTTCCACTAAATAGGCCGCGATTACTCAGCCGCTTCCGCAGCGGGGCGTGCCCGGCGAGTGCGCTTGCGCGGCGCTTCCTCGACGGGCTCCGCATCATTGTCGGCGCGGGCGATGGAGGGAGGCAGCACGGCAACGTCCAGACCCGCATCATCAGTGGCTTGCGCCGCCTCGGTCTTGCGCGGACGGCCACGGCGGGGACGGGGCCCTTCGGCCTCCGGCTGGGGCGCAGGCGCGCTTTCCGCCACAGGAGCTTCGGCAACGGCAGCGTCCTGCTCCGGCTGGTCGGCGGCTTCGGCATAGACCGGCCGTTCCCGGCGGCCGCGATCACGGCGGTTGTTCCGGTCGCCACGGTCTTCCCGCTGCTCGCGGGGCTGGTCACGGCGGCGATCGCCTTCGAAGGAGCGCTCGGACTGCGGCTGTTCGGCACGGCCTTCCTCGCCCGAAAAGTCGGATGTGTCGAAATCGTCGCCCTCATAATCGAAATTATCGTCCGGGCGCCGGAAGCGTTGCTGCTGTTCTTCCTGCCGGGCGCGGTTGTCGGCCAGCACGCGGAAATAATGATCCGCAAATTGCAGATAATATTCCGCGTTCACGCGGTCCCCGGCCATCTGCGCGTCGCGGGCCATGTTCTTGTATTTTTCAAGAAGCTGGGCCGCATTGCCACGCGCGCGGCTGTCGATCCGGTTGCCATTGTCCCCGCCGCCCCGGTTGCCGCCATTGGGACGCCCATTATTGTTCCGGCCGCGATTACGGCGACCGGCCTGCCTGTTGTTGATCAAGAGCTGGTCCTTGCGTTCACTTTGCCATCATTCACTGAAAACACTGTTCAGTCGCCATCCTAAAGCACCGCCTGCTCATCAGGCCGGTAGGGCTCCGCCGGACAGGGGCCGCAAGCCAGCCCTTGCCCTCATGCTGCCAGTGGCGCCTGCGCAGCAGCGCCATCGTGACGTTGAAGGAGCGGGTAAACGGCCTCTTCTAGTCGCGGCCCCACAGGGCAGATCCTCAGGATAGTGCCGTCCCTGCACTTCATGTAGTGGCTCCGTGGCAATAAACCAAGCGATTTTCACTTGGACCGGCCGCAATTTCCTTCCTCAGTCCGCAAGGCGTCCGCGCTTCGCGATCAGGCAGCGCGCATGGCCCGCCAGATCGTGCCGTGCGCGCACCTCAAGCCCTTGATCGCACAGCAATTTGGTAACGCTCTCGCGCTGATCATGGCCGATCTCGATCGCCGCCATGCCGCCATCTGCCAGCAGGCGCGGCAGCATGGGCGCGATCCGGCGATAATCGTCCAGCCCTTCCGGCCCGGCGAACAAGGCCCCTTCCGGCTCGCGCAGGACGTCGCCGGTCAAATCTGCATCTCGCGCGATATAGGGCGGATTGATCAGGATCAGGTCGAACCTGCCCTCCAACTCTTCCGCCCAATCGCCCAGGCGGAAACCGGCTCGCCCGGCCACACCCAGCCGTTCGGCGTTGCCCAGCGCCACCGCCAGCGCGGCGGGCGAAATGTCAATGCCCAGCCCCCGCGCCTGCGGCCATTGGTCAAGCGCCGCCAGCAGCAAGGCGCCCGACCCCGTGCCCAGATCGAGGATGCTGCGGGGCGAATGCGGGCCGAAATGATCGATGGCGGCTTCGATCAACGTCTCGCTGTCGGGCCGTGGAATGAGGACATCGGGCGTCACATGCAGGCTGATCGTCCAGAAATCGCGCGTGCCAATAATATAGGCCACCGGCTCCCCGCCCAGCCGCCGTTCCATCAGCCCGGCAAAAGCGGCAGGCACGGTCAGTTCCTGCTGACGAAGCAGCATTTCGCCGCGATTGATCCCCAATGCATGGGCAAGCAGCAATTCGGCGTCCAGCCGGGCCGTGCCGCTGACCGGTTGCAGGATAAGCGCCGCATCCCGCAGCGCCTGCGCGATGCTCACCCCGCACTGTCCAGTTGCGCCAGCCGCGCCGCTTCATCCTCGGCCACCAGCGCGTCTATCACCTCGGCAAGGCCGGGGCCTTCCAAAATCTCCGGCAGGCGGTGCAGGGTCAGGTTGATGCGGTGATCAGTGACGCGGCCTTGGGGGAAATTATAGGTGCGGATGCGTTCCGAACGGTCGCCGGAGCCCACCATCGCCTTGCGCGCGCCTGCCTGCTCGCTCTGCGCGCGGTCGCGCTCGGCTTCGTAAAGGCGCGCGCGCAACACCTGCATCGCCTTGGCCTTGTTCTTGTGCTGCGACCGTTCATCCTGCTGGGTGACGACGATGCCGCTGGGCAAATGGGTGATGCGCACAGCGCTGTCGGTCGTGTTGACATGCTGCCCTCCCGCCCCCGAAGCGCGATAGATGTCGATCTTGAGGTCGCCGTCGGCGATCTGCACATCGACTTCCTCCGGTTCCGGCAGCACCGCGACCGTGGCGGCGGAGGTGTGGATTCGCCCGCCGCTTTCGGTGACGGGCACGCGCTGGACCCGGTGGACGCCGCTTTCGAACTTGAGTTTGGCGAAGACGCCGGTGCCAGTGACGCTGGCGACGACTTCCTTGAACCCGCCGACTTCGGCCGCGTTGGCGGAGATCATCTCCATCTTCCAACCCTGCGCATCGGCATAGCGCTGATACATGCGGAACAGGTCGCCAGCGAACAGCGCGGCTTCATCGCCGCCCGTCCCGGCGCGAATTTCCAGCATCGCCGGGCGGGCGTCGGCGGCGTCGCGGGGAAGCAATTGCAGCGCCAGCGCGCGTTCGGCCTCGGGAAGCTGCTGCTTGATCAGCTGCATCTCCTCCTGCGCCATTTCCCGCATCAGCGGGTCGGCCTCCGCCTCGTCGCCGCCCGCCATATATTCGAGCGCCTTCAATTCCTGCCGCAGCCTGCGCACTTCATGCGCGGCCTTGGCCACCGGCTCGATCTCGGCATATTCCTTCGACAGCCGCACAAACTCTTCGGGCGGCAGGTCGGCGCGCGTCATCGACGCCTGCACCTCGTCCCGGCGCGCCTCGATCTGCGCGATGCGTTCGGCGGAGATCTGCATCAGAGCGCCGTCAGCTTCTCGACCAGGGCAGCGAGAGGAACCGCCTGCTGCTCGCCCGATCGCAGGTCGCGCAGCGCTGCTTCACCGCGCGCCAGTTCATCGTCGCCAAGGATGATCGCCCAGGCGGCGCCCGAAGCATTGGCGCGCTGCATCCGCTTCTTCATATTGCCGCGATACCCCATGTCGCACGCGACGCCGTTGCGGCGCAGATCGGCGATGATGCCGGTGGCCTTGGTTTCGGCCGCCTCGCCCATCGGGATGACCGCGACGCTGGGCCTGTCCTGCTGAGGCGCGTCGATCAGCATCGCCAGCCGTTCGATGCCCGCCGCCCATCCAACGGCGGGAGTGGCCGGTCCGCCCAGATTCTCGATCAGCCCGTCATAGCGGCCGCCGCCCAGCACTGTGCCCTGCGCGCCAAGGCGGTCCGTGATGAATTCGAACGCGGTATGGCGGTAATAGTCCAGTCCGCGCACCAGCCGGGAATTGCGTTCCCATGCGACGCCCGCCGCGTCCAGCCCCGCCGTCACCTTGTCGAAGAAGGCTTTTGCTTCATCGGTCAGATAGGCATCTATGTCCGGCGCGCTGTCGGCGACGGGCCGGTCGCGCGGGTCCTTGCTGTCCAGGATGCGCAGCGGATTGCGGTTCAGCCGGTCCAGGCTTTCCTCGGAAAGCTGGTCGCGATGCGCCTCGAAATGCGCGATCAGCGCCGCGCGCCAGGCTTCGCGGCTCTGCGCGTCGCCCAACGTGTTGAGATTGAGCGTCACGCCTTCGGACACGCCAAGTTCACGCAAAAGCTGGTCGGCGAAGACCAGCAATTCGATATCGGCGCCTGGTTCGCCCGCGCCGATAATCTCCGCGTCAAGCTGATGGAACTGGCGGAAGCGGCCCTTTTGCGGGCGTTCATAACGGAACAGCGGACCGTTGGTCGCCACTTTCAGCGGCGCATATTGCTGCCAGCCTTCGGTCACATAGGCGCGGGCGATCCCGGCGGTGAATTCGGGACGCAAAGTGATGCTGTCGCCGCCGCGATCGTCGAACGTGTACATTTCCTTTGAAACCACGTCGGTGCTTTCGCCCAGGGAACGGGCGAACACGGCGGTCGCTTCGAAGACGGGCACTTCGACGCGTTGAAAGCCATAGAGCCTGCGCACCTTGTCGAACGCCGCCACGACATGCGCGAAACGTTCCTGGAACGCTTCCGCCGTGCCCCCCAGCATGTCCTGCGTGCCGCGCACCGGGCGCGGGGTTTCGATTTTCGCCATGGGAATGCGCCTTTAGCGACAAAGAACGCCCAAGGAAACGCGCTTTTTTGTCAGATTATGTCGCAGCTCTTCTTGGGGGTGGACGCGGGCATTTTGGCTCGTCATGCTGATTTCATAAGGCATTCCAGCCTCATCTTTTTTCGGAGTCAGCCATGATCCGCAGCCTTGCTGCCGCCCTCCTGCTTTCCACTGCCGTCATCAGCCCCCTCGCCGCCCAGGATGCCATAAGGTCAAAACCCACGGCCCTGCCGGTCAGCGACGCCACCCCCGCCCCGCGCGACATTCCCTATCCCGGCGGCACCATCAGGCTGGAGATTGACGCCAGCGACACCACCCAGCGCATCTTCCGCGTGAAGGAACGTATTCCCGTCGCGTCCAGCGGCCCGATGACGCTGCTCCTGCCTGAATGGATACCGGGCAATCACGCCCCGCGCGGGCAGGTCGAAAAGATCAGCGGCCTCAGCTTCACCGCCGATGGCAAGCCGGTCGGCTGGAAACGCGATCCGCTCAACGTCTATGGCTTCATCATCGACGTGCCGCAGGGCGCGCGCGAAGTGGCCGCCTCCTTCCAGTTCCTGTCCGCGACCCAGCCCAACCAGGGCCGCGTGGTTGTGACGCCCAAGATGCTGAACATACAGTGGGAGTCCATGTCGCTCTATCCGGCGGGCTATTATACGCGGCAGATCCCTGTCCAGGCGACCGTCACCTATCCCGAAGGATGGCAGGCGGCGACCGCGCTGCGCGGCAGGAAAAGCGGATCGACCGTCACCTACGACACGATCGACTATGAAGCGCTCCAGGATTCGCCGGTCTTTGCCGGACGCTATTTCAAGCCCTTCGACCTGGGCCATAACGTCACGCTCAACATCGTCGCCGACGATGCGGACGAACTGGACGCGAAGCCGGAACAGATCGCCAGGCACAAGAAGCTGGTCGATGAAGCGGGCGCGCTGTTCGGCGCCTATCATTTCGATCATTATGACTTCCTGCTCGCCATCACCGACGAAATGGGCGGCATCGGCCTTGAACATCACCGCTCGTCGGAAAATCAGGTGGAGCCGGGCTATTTCAAGAAATGGGGCGAAGGCGACGCGCTGCTGGACCGAAACCTTCTGCCGCATGAGTTCACCCATAGCTGGGACGGCAAGTTCCGCCGCCCGGACCTGCTGTGGACCCCCGATTTCAACGTGCCGATGCAGGACAATCTGCTGTGGGTCTATGAAGGGCAGACCCAATTCTGGGGCTATGTGCTGGGCGCGCGCTCAGGCCTCTTCACCAAGCAGGAGACTCTGGACGCCTATGCCCATATCGCGGCCAAGCTGGACACGGCGCGAGGCCGGGAATGGCGGCCTATGGAGGACACCACGCATGACCCCATCATCTCCGCGCGGCGGCCCAAGGGCTGGTCGAGCTGGCAGCGGTCGGAGGACTATTATAATGAAGGGATGATGATCTGGCTGGAGGCGGACGCCATCATCCGCCGCCAGACGCGCGGGGCGAAGGGGCTGGACGATTTCGCCAAAGCCTTCTTCGGCATCAATCCGGGCGACTGGGGTCAGGTCGTCTATAATCGCGACGACGTGATCAGAACGCTGAACGGCGTCGCGCCGTATGACTGGGCGGGCTTCTTCGCCAAATATGTCGACAGCACGACGCGCGAAACGCCCAAGGGCGGCTTTGCGATGGGCGGCTACAAGCTGGTCTATAGCGACACGCCTAACGCCTTCACCAAGGCGGCGGAGGGCAAGAATGTCGACCAGAGCTTTGGCGTCGGCCTGATCGTCAAGGGCGACGGCGAGATTTCGAACGTCGTGTGGGACAGCGCCGCCTTCAAGGCCGGTCTTGTCATCGGGGCGAAGATCGTCGCGATCAATGGCGATGAATATTCGGGCGACGTCTTCAAGGCCGCGCTGAAAGCCGGAAAGCCGATGGAGATCATCGTCAAACAGGATAAATACTACCGCACTTTGACGCTCGCTTATTCCGGCGGCCTGCGCTATCCGCGCCTCGAAAAATCAGGAGAGGGTGAAGGCAGCCTCGACCGGCTGCTCAAACCAAGGACATAATCACCCGCAACGCCAACGTGCATCAAAAGGCTTGAAGTCCATGAATATCGAACTGATCCCGGTCGGCGACGATCCGCCCCACAGCCTGAACGTCATCATTGAAGTGCCGACCGGCGGCGAACCCGTGAAATATGAGTTCGATAAGGCGTCGGGCGCCTTGTTCGTGGACCGCATCCTCCACACGCCCATGCGCTATCCGGCCAATTACGGCTTCGTGCCGCACACCCTGTCGCCTGATGGCGATCCGCTCGATGCGCTGGTGATCGCCCGTTCGCCCTTCATTCCGGGTGCGGTCGTCGCCGCCCGGCCGATCGCGGTGCTGAATCTGGAGGATGAAGCGGGCGGCGATGAAAAGCTGGTCTGCGTGCCTGCCGATTCGGTCTTCCCTTATTATTCCAACGTCAGCGAGAAGGACGACCTGCCCGGCATCGTGATGGAGCAGATCGAGCATTTCTTCACCCACTATAAAGACCTGGAAAAGAAGAAGTGGGTGCGCGTCGGCACCTGGGGCGGCGCGGAAGACGCCCGCCGCATCACGCTGGAAGCGATTGAGCGCTATCAGGCGGCGAAGAAGGCGGCCTGATCCGCCTTTGGTGAGATAGAAGGCCGCGCAGGATATGTCCCGCGCGGCCTTTTTTTGTTCCCTCTCGTCCCAACGCCTCAAATCAGCCGGTCCGCCTCCAGCACCGCCGCCACCGAATCACGCCCCCGCGGCAGGCGCGCGTGGAGCCGGGCGTCCGCCTCAGCGAGCCTTTGCACCCCGCTCGTCAGCTGATCTTCTGTCAGGGTGAAAGGCAGGCGCAGGAAGCGTTCGAACGCGCCGTTGACGCCGAAGCGCGGACCCGGCGCGACACGCACGCCATGGCTTTCCGCCAGCGCTGCCAGCGCCGTCGCCTCGCCGCGCGGCAGTTCGGCCCAGAGCGACAGGCCGCCCGCAGGCGATTCGACGCGCCAGTGCGGCAAATGCTGTTCGACCATGCGGATCAGATGGTCCCGGCGCGCCCGGAGCACCCCTGCCCGCTGCCCCAGCCCCTCGCCTGCGTCGATCAGTTGCGCGGCGGCCAGTTGCTCCACGATCGGGCTCGCCATGTCCATGGTGGTGCGCAAGCGGCCCAGCGCCGCGATCGTCTGCGGATCGGCCCGAATCCAGCCGACGCGAAGGCCGCCCCAGAAGATCTTGCTCGCCGATCCCATGGTGATCACCTGCCGCCCGGACGGATCATGCACCGCGACGGGCGGCGGCGGGCTGAAATCCAACCCCATCTCCACCATCGTCTCGTCGATGATCAGCGGCGTGTGCGTGCTGGCGGCCGTTGCGGCCAGCGCCCGGCGGGTCGCGGGGTCCATGCTGCGCCCGGTGGGATTGTGAAAGTCGGGGATGAGGTAAGCAAAGCGCGGGCTCGTCTGCCGGAAGGCCGCGTCCATCGCGTCTATGTCCCACCCCTCCGCTGGAAGGCCGACAGGCACCGGCACGACATGCGCCCTTTGCAGCGCCTGTATCACATTATGATAGGTCGGATGATCGATCACCCCGCGATCGCCCGGCCGCGCCAGCCATTGCAGCAGCAGCGCGAATCCCTGCTGCGCGCCGTTGGTGACGATGATCTGGTCCGCGCTGGTCGGGCAGCCCCGCCGTTCGAACCAGGCCGCGATCGCCCGGCGCAGTAACGGCAGACCCAGCGGATCATAGCCCAACTCGCCCAGATAAGCGGGCAGCGCCTCCACCGCCGCCTGGAAGGCGCGGCCCACGCCCGGCGCGGCGGGCAAGGCGGCATGCGTCCAGTTGAGGATGTTGCCGCTCCCCTGCTCGCCGGGCAAGTCCGGCGCTTCGGGCTGATCCATCCGGCCGGGCGGAAGGCGCGTCACGCTGCCCGATCCCTGGCGGCTTTCCAGATAGCCTTCGTCGCGAAGGCGGTCGAACGCGGCCGCGATGGTCGTCCGGCTGAGACCCAGCGCCGCCGCAAGTTCCCGCTCGCCGGGCAGGCGGACATTAAGGCCGATCCGCCCGTCCAGCACCAGCATTCGCAAGGCCTGGGCGAGCTGCCGATAGGCGGGCTCTGCACTGTCCTCTACGCGCCATGCGCCTAGCAGGCGCAGAAGAGAGGGTGGCCTAAGAGCGGAAGTGGACATGCGCTTACCTGTATCTATCGGGCAACTACGGTCCACTTATAGAAATCTGGCCCTTCTGCACAATGCCAATTTCCGCCACAACAGCGATATGACTTGCCCCCTGACCGGCCGGCAAGGAGCCTCCGCCGGCCGGTCCCTTTTCATCGAAGACTGATCAGCCCGCCACCAGCCGGATCGAAGCGCTCGATACCCAGCCGCTCATGCAGGGTCCGTCATAAGGCTGTTTCCGCTCGACCGGGCTCGACACTCCGCAATCGATGCCGCCGCCGCCCGCAGCATTCGCATCTGCCGCTGGCGGCACGACGATGCCCAGCCATTTCTGATCCAGGCTGCGGGTGCAGACATGGGCGCGCGCGCCCTCCGCCAGCCGCCCGGTTTCCTCCGCTTCGGCGAAGGGCGCGGCGCGCATGGCGAGGCCGGAGGGTCCGACACGCACCACCTGTCCCATCGCCCCGCATGCGTCGAGGCGCGGGCCGTCTTCCCCGATCGTCACCGCGCGCTTGATCCGCGCCTCCAGGCGGGTTTCGGGCATCTCGTCGCGCGGCGCTCCGGCTATGGAGCTGTTGGGCAGTTGTTCCAGCACGTCGCTGCTGTCGGAACAGGCGCAAAGGAGGAGGATGAGGGACAGGATGCTGCGCATGATCAGCCTGATAGACCGAGCGCCGCCGGGGCGGAAGCCGCCATGTTTCGCTTTAGTTTCTTAGGCCAAGTCCCTATATGCCCGCCATGAGCGAGGAAAGTCAGAACACCCCCAACAGCAACAGCTATGGCGCCGACAGCATCAAGGTCCTCAAGGGGCTGGACGCGGTGCGCAAGCGGCCCGGCATGTATATCGGCGACACCGATGACGGATCGGGCCTGCACCACATGGTTTTCGAGGTGTCCGACAACGCCATCGACGAAGCGCTGGCGGGGCATTGCGACCGCATCCTGATCACGCTCAATCCAGACGGATCGGTCAGCGTGGAGGATAATGGCCGCGGCATTCCCACCGACATCCATCGGGAAGAAGGCGTGTCGGCGGCCGAAGTCATCATGACCCAGCTGCATGCGGGCGGTAAGTTCGAAAATACGTCGGACGACAATGCCTATAAGGTTTCGGGCGGCCTGCACGGCGTGGGCGTGTCGGTTGTGAACGCGCTTAGCGAATATCTGGACCTCAACATCTGGCGGGACGGCAAGGAGCATTATATGCGCTTTGCCTATGGCGACGCCGTCGCGCCGCTCAAGGTCGTAGGCGATGCGCCAGAGGGCAAGAAGGGCACGCGCGTCACCTTCCTGCCCTCGATCGAGAAGGTTCCCGGCGATGGCGGCACCTTCAAGAACCATACCGAATTCGACTTCGACAAGCTGGAGCATCGCTATCGCGAGCTGGCCTTCCTCAACAGCGGCGTGCGCCTGTTCCTGGTCGACGCGCGGCATGAGGAAAAGAAGGAGGTCGAGCTTTATTATGAAGGCGGCATCGCGGCCTTCGTGAAGTGGCTCGACCGCAACAAGCAGCCGCTGATGCCCGATCCGATCGCCATTTCCGGCACCCGTGACGAAGTGACGATCGACGTCGCGCTGGAGTGGAACGATTCCTATTATGAGAATGTACTCTGCTTCACCAACAACATCCCGCAGCGGGACGGCGGCACCCATCTGGCCGCCTTCCGCGCCGCGCTGACCCGCACGCTCAACAATTATGCGGACAAGTCAGGCCAGTTGAAGAAGGAGAAGGTCTCCCTTACCGGCGAGGACATGCGGGAAGGGCTGACGGCCATTGTGTCGGTAAAGCTGCCCGACCCCAAATTTTCCTCGCAGACCAAGGACAAGCTGGTTTCCTCCGAAGTGCGCCAGCCGCTCGAAAGCCTGATGGCCGACAAGATGGCCGAATGGCTGGAGGAAAATCCCGCAAACGGCCGCCTGATCGTGCAGAAGGTGATCGACGCCGCCGCCGCGCGGGAAGCCGCCAAGAAGGCGCGCGAACTCACCCGGCGCAAGGGCGTGATGGACATCGCCTCCCTGCCCGGCAAGCTCGCCGACTGTCAGGAGCGTGACCCCGCCAAGTCCGAACTTTTCCTGGTGGAGGGCGATTCGGCAGGCGGTTCGGCCAAGCAGGGACGCAATCGCCACAACCAGGCGATCCTGCCGCTCAAGGGCAAGATCCTGAACGTGGAGCGCGCCCGTTTCGACCGGATGCTCTCGTCCAAGGAAGTCGGCACGCTGATCCAGGCGATGGGGACCGGCATCCGCGACGATTTCAACCTGGAAAAGCTGCGCTACCACAAGATCGTCATCATGACCGACGCCGACGTCGACGGCGCGCATATCCGCACGCTGCTGCTGACCTTCTTCTACCGCCAGATGCCGCAGATCATTGAGGCGGGGCACCTCTACATCGCCCAGCCGCCCCTCTACAAGGCGACGCGCGGCCGGTCCGAGGTCTATCTCAAGAATGAAGCGGCGCTGGAGCAGTATCTGATCGACAATGGCGTCGATTCGATGGCGCTGGAAACGCAGGACGGGCGGCGCATGGGCGAGGATCTGCGCCATCTGATCGAACATGGCCGCCGGATGCGCGCGGTGATGCGCTACGTGCCCCGCCGCTACAATCCGGCGATCATCGAAGCGCTGGCGATCAACGGCGCGCTTGACCCTGAACTCAGCCACGACGCGCAGGCTGAGCGGCTGGCCGCGACTGTCCAGTGGATGGACACGCAGGACGATGAAGGCAGCTGGAGCGGCCGGATCGCCGAGGAGGGCGGCTTCCATTTCGAACGGCTGTGGCGCGGCGTGACCGATCATCACATGATCGAACATGGCTTCATCGGATCGGCCGAAGCGCGCAAGCTGCACGCCATCGCCGCGGAGGAAGCGGGCAGCTACCGCACCAGCAGCCGCTTGGTCACCGCCAAGGCGGCGCAGGCCGCCGACGAAGCGGGCGAGGATGACCTGCCGGTCGCCACAAAGGGCTCGACGCTGGTCACGCGGCCGAGCGAATTGCTGGAAGCGGTGCTGGCCGCCGGGCGCAAGGGCCTGTCGATCCAGCGCTACAAGGGGCTGGGCGAAATGAATGCCGAGCAACTGTGGGAAACCACCCTGGACCCCGACAACCGCTCCATGCTGCGGGTGGAAGTCGAGCAGGCTGACGTCGCCGACGAAATCTTCACCCGCCTGATGGGTGATGTGGTCGAACCACGGCGTGAGTTCATTCAGGACAATGCGCTGAACGTCGCCAATCTGGACGTCTGATCGTGCCGGGGCGGGCTTGCGGAAAGAGCGCCCTCGCCGCGCTCCTGCCCCTGCTGCTCGCCGCCTGCAACGCCGAACCGGCGAAGGTCGAGACTGTGCGCGAGGACAGTCCCGGCCAGCCCGCCGCCAGCGTGCCGATCATCAACCAGAGCATCGGCAACAGCCAGAATGCGGCGGAGGCGGATAGCCCACCGCCGCCCCCTGCTCCAGCGCCCCGTCGCCAGCCAGCGCCCGCACCGGCACCGGCAGAACGCTATCGAGCGATCGGCACCGAGCCTTTCTGGGCGGTGACGGTGAAGGGATCGACCGCCCTGCTGGAACGGCCGGACAAGCCGCCCCGCTCCTTCGCCGTATCGCGCAACGGCGATGAACGCGCGATCCGCTATCTGGGCGAAGGGTTCGCCATGACGATCACGCCGGGACCGTGCAGCGACGGCATGAGCGATGCCATCTGGTCCGACCGGGTGTCCGTCGCTTTCGGCGAAGGCACGCTGAACGGCTGCGGCGGCGACCGGCGGGACCCGGAGGATGGGCCGCTTTAATCCGGCCGCATCGCTTCGGCGACCAGCGCCTCAGCCTCGATCAGCAGAGCGTCTTCGGCCGCCGCCTGGGCGACCTGTTCCCGGCCAATGATGATGAGGACGGGCACGGCGAGCGGGCTGACCCGGTCCAGGCTGACATGCAGCATCGTGGCCGATGCGCGGTCGATAAGATCGCCCAGGCGGCCGACATCGGTCATGCGCGCCCGCGCATCCGCCCATGCCGCCTTCAACAGCATATGTCCGGGCTCATATTTGCGCAGCACGTCATAAATAAGGTCGGTCGAGAATGTGACCTGCCGCCCGGTCTTGCGCTTGCCGGGATGCTGCCGCTCGATCAGGCCCGATATCACCGCCACGTCGCGAAAGGCGCGCTTCAGCAGGCTCGACTGTTCGACCCAGTCGATAAATTCATGGTCCAATATGTCGGCGGAAAACAGGCTCTGCGGGTCCGTCACCGGCTTCATGCCATAGACTGCCAGCGCATAGTCGTTCGACACGAAGCCCAGCGGCATCAGTCCCTGTGCATCCATGCGGCGGGTCAGCAGCATGCCGAGCGACTGATGCGCATTCCACCCTTCGAAACTGTAGCAGACGAGATAATGGCGACCTTCATGCGGGAAGGTTTCGATCAGCAATTGCCCCGGCTGCGGCAGCGCCGAACGGTGCTTCTGCATCTCCAGCCATTCGCGCACATCTTCGGGAAAGCGGTGCCACTCGTCCGGTTCGGCGAGGAAATGGCGCACCCGGTCGGCCAGCCGCGTGGACATGGCCATGCGCGTGCCGCCCCAACTGGGAATGCGTGCCTGCTTGGCGGTGGCGCGGACCACCAGATCGGTGAGTTCGATCCGCACCACCTCCAGCGCCATGCCGGAAAAGAAGAAGCTGTCCCCCGGCCGCAGCGTCGCGGCAAAGCTCTCCTCCACCGTTCCGAGCTTGCGGCCATTGGCGAAGCGCACGTCCAGCACCGGCTGATCGACGATGATCCCGGCGTTCATCCGGTGCTGCTGGATGAAGCGCGGGTGCGAAACGCGCCATGCGCCATCCTCATCGCGGGTCAGCCGCTTGAACCGGTCATAGGCGCGCAGGGCATAGCCGCCGCCTTCGATGAAGTGCAGGACATTGGCGAAAGCCTCGTCCGTGAGCGCGCTATAGGGCAGGGCCGACCGGATCTCGCGCAGCAGATCCTCCTCCCGGAAGGGCGCGGCGCAGGCGAGGCCCATAATATGCTGGGCCAGCACGTCCAGGCTGCCGGGGCGGAAGTCGTCGGCGTCCCTCTCCCCCTCCTCCACCGCGTCCAGCGCCGCGCGCGCCTCCAGATATTCGAATCGGTTGCCGGGGATCAGGATCGCCTCGCTCGGCATGTCGAGCCGGTGATTGGCGCGGCCGATACGCTGCAACAGGCGCGAACTTCCCTTGGGCGCGCCCATCTGGATGACGCAGTCCACATCGCCCCAATCGACGCCCAGATCCAGCGAGGCCGTCGCCACCAGAGCGCGCAGCTTGCCCGCCGCCATCGCGCTTTCCACCTTGCGCCGCGCCTCTATGGACAGGCTGCCATGATGGATCGCGATCGGCAGGTTCGCCTCGTTCGCTGACCAGAGTTCCTGAAAGATGAGTTCGGCGAGCCCCCGCGTATTGCAGAAGACGAGCGTGGTGGACCGGCGCTCAATCTCCGCCATCACCTGCCTGGCCGCATATTTGCCCGAATGCCCCGACCAGGGAATGCGTCCTTCGGGAATCAGGATGGCGACATTCGGATCGGCCCCCGCTTCACCGATGACCGGCGTCACCGCGTTGATGTCTCCATCGGGCGCGAGCCAGGCGCAATAGGCGTCGATGTCGGCCACGGTCGCCGACAGCGCCACGCGCCGCAATGCCGGATTGATCGCCTGCAAACGGGCAAGCGACAGGCTGAGCAGGTCGCCGCGCTTCTGCGTGGCGAAGGCGTGGACCTCATCGACGATGACGGTCTTCAGATTGGCGAACAGCAGGAAGCTGTCGGGATAGCTCAGCAGCAGCGATAGCGATTCAGGTGTCGTCAGCAGGATTTGCGGCGGCCGGGCGCGTTGCCGGGCCTTGCGGTCCGAAGGCGTGTCGCCTGTCCGCGTTTCCACTCGAATGGGTAGCCCCATTTCCTCGATAGGGGTCAGCAGATTGCGGCGCACATCGACGGCAAGCGCCTTGAGCGGCGAGACATAGAGGGTGTGCAGCCCCTCCATGGGCGTTTCGATAAGGTCCGTCAGAGTCGGCAGGAACCCCGCCAGCGTCTTGCCCGCGCCCGTCGGCGCGACCAGCAGCGCATGCTCGCGCGCTTTTGCCGCCGCAAGCATGTCCATCTGGTGCCGCCGGGGCGTCCAGCCGCGAGAGGCGAACCATTCCCGCAGCGGCTCTGGTAAGGCGTTCATGGCAGGGATGTAGGATGCGCGGGTCAGAACTGTCACTTGCTCCTCATTCCCTGTCATTGGGCAAAGCCGCCCAAGCAAGTCAAATCCCGGTGAAATATAAAGTTTCGCCGGACGCTCTGGCTCCATCCCCTGCAAAAGCGTTATTCTCAGACCATCGGACCGGCGCGCCGGACGCGCCATGCCAAATCAGGAGAAGCCAATGACCGGCGAAACCGAAGCCGACCTCACGGGCGTAGAACCCGCGCGCGACCGCCGCCGTCCCAAGCAATCCATCATGGAAATCGACGGCCGCAAACTGAAGCCCGCGACATTGATGATGGGCCATGGCTATGACCCAAGCCTGTCGGAGGGATCGCTCAAGCCGCCCATCTTCCTGACGTCCACCTTCGCCTTCGAGAGCGCGGCGGCGGGCAAGCGGCATTTCGAAGGCGTAACCGGAATCCGGCCGGGCGGCGCGGAGGGCCTTATCTATTCGCGCTTCAACGGGCCTAATCAGGAAATCGCCGAAGACCGGCTGTCCGTGTGGGAGGAAGCGGAGGATGCGCTGCTCTTTTCCAGCGGCATGTCGGCGATCGCCACCACCCTGCTCGCGCTGGTCCAGCCGGGCGACGTGATCGTCCATTCCGCCCCCCTCTATGCCGCGACCGAATCGCTGATCGGGCGGACGCTGGGCAAGTTCGGCGTCCAGTGGCTCGACTTCCCCGCCGGGGCGAGCGGGGAAGAGATCAGCGCGGTCATCGAACGGGCGAAGCAACTTGGGCGCGTCGCCCTCATCTATCTGGAAAGCCCCGCCAACCCCACCAATGTGCTGGTCGATCTGGACGCCGTGGTGGCGCTGCGCAACCAGTTGTTCGATGGCGCCGATCATGTGCCGCCGATCGCGATCGACAACACCTTCCTGGGGCCGCTCTGGCACCATCCCATCTCCCATGGTGCGGACCTCGTCATCTACAGCCTGACCAAATATGCGGGCGGCCATAGCGATCTGGTCGCGGGCGGCGTGCTGGGCTCCAATGCACTGATCAACACGATCCGCCTGATGCGCAACACGATCGGCACCATCCTTGACCCGCACAGCGCCTGGATGCTGCTCCGCAGCCTGGAGACGCTGGAGCTGCGGATGAGCCGGGCGGGCGAGAATGCCGCGAAGGTCTGCGCCTGGCTCAAGGATCAGCCGCAGGTGGAAAGGGTCGTCTATTTGGGCTTTCCCGACAGCGACCGGCAGGCGGACATCTACCGGCGGCACTGCACCGGCGCGGGATCGACCTTCTCCCTGTATCTCAAGGGCGGGGAAGCGGAAGCCTTCGCCTTTCTCGACGCGCTCAAGATCGCCAAGCTGGCCGTGAGCCTTGGCGGCACGGAAACGCTGGCGAGCCATCCGGCGGCGATGACCCATTTGTCGGTGCCTGCCGAGCGCAAGAAAGCGCTGGCGATCAGCGACAATATGGTTCGCATCTCCATCGGCTGCGAGGACGCGGAGGACCTGATCGCCGACTTCGCGCAGGCGCTGCGGGCGGTGGGGTAGCGGGATCGCGTCCAAAATGCCCGTTCGCCCTGAGCCTGTCGAAGGGCTCTACTTCTTCAAATGAAGCGCTTCGGCAAGCTCAGCCCGGACAGATGGAGGGATCAGAAACGGCACTCAATCCCAATCCACCCGCGTCCATCCCCGCTGCGCCGCCAGCTTCGCCAGCGGCTTGTGCGGGTTGGATGCAAAGGGAAGGTCGGCGAATTCCAGCATCGGCGCGTCCGACACATGATCGGAATAGGCGCGAATATATGCGGAGGAACGGTCGATCGCTTCCGCCGCCATCCACGCCTTGATCATGCGCAGCTTGCCTGTGTCATAGCAATTTTCGCCCGCGATGCGGGCGCGGACATAGCGAAGGTCCTGGCTCAGATGATCCGTGGCGATCACGGCGTCAAAGCCCAGGCGGCGGGCGATCGGCTCGACATAGAGGCGGTAGGACGCGGTCGCGAGTACGAGGCGGCACCCATCCGCCCTGTCCCGCGCGATCTGCTCCAGCGCTCCGGCGCGGACATTTTCCGCCACCACCTTCGCCGCATAGCTTTCCACATGCGGCATCAGCTTGGCGCGCTCGACATTATAGCCGATCATCAACGCCTGATTGAGTTCTTTCAGCCGCTGCCGCGTAATCAGCTTCAGCACATAGGCGAGCATCAGCAGGATCACGCCGGGAAACAGGATCAGCCGCCACGGAGCCATGCGGCGCGCGACATGAATCAGGAAGCCGGTATAAGTGCCCGTGAAGGTCACCGTGCGATCCATGTCATATATCGCAAGCCGATGCGTCATGCCGTTCCCGAAACTTTTTGACCTTGCTCGTCGTTCTGCCTTGCGGATGGGCCGTTTCGGCTTGCCGTGCAACCGATAATGGACCACTAAACCCCCTTGATGAACAAAGCCGCCGATCTTGTGGAAGAACCGCGCGATGACGGCACTGTCGTTCGGCTCACAGGCCATCTGTCGATCGCCTGCCTGAACGATCTGCCTGCCCGCCTTGACGCAGTGACCGGCCCCGTCGCCGCCATCGACCTGTCCGGCGTCAGCCATATGGACACGATCGGCGCATGGACCGTCCATCGCGCCGCCAAACGGCTGGGGTGCGATCTTTCCGGCGCCAATGACGATGCGATGCGGCTGATCGAGACGGTGGGCACGCTGGACGAACCCGTCAGCATCCGCCCCGACTATGTCTCACCCTGGCAGCGCATCGTCGGCCAGATTGGCGAGGCCGTGGTCAATTCAGGCGTGACCCTGCTGGGCCTGCTCGGCTTTTTCGGCAGCACCCTGGTCGCGAGCTGGAACGTCATCCGCCACCCCAGCCGCTTCCGCCTCAACGCGGTGGTCCAGCGGTTCGAGGTGGTCGGCGTGTCGGCGCTGGGCATCATCGGCCTCATGAGCTTCCTGATCGGCATCGTCATCGCCCAGCAGGGATCGGTGCAGTTGCGCCAGTTCGGCATGGAAATGCTGACGATCAATCTGGTCGGCCGCCTCACCTTCCGCGAACTGGGCGTGCTGATGACCGCCATCATGGTCGCCGGGCGTTCGGGTTCCGCCTTCGCCGCGCAACTCGGCACGATGAAGCTGACCGAGGAAGTGGACGCGATGCGCACCATCGGCGTGTCGCCCATGGAGGCGCTGGTGCTGCCGCGCACCCTGGCCGTGGTGGTGATGATGCCGCTGCTCGGCTTCTATTCCTCTATCATGGCGATCATCGGCGGCGGCTTCCTGTGCGCCGTGTCGCTGGAAATCCCGCCGATCACCTTCGTCCAGCGCCTGCGGGAGGTCGTTCCCATAACCGACCTGTGGGTCGGCCTGATCAAGGCGCCTGTGTTCGGCGTCATCATCGCGCTCGCGGGCTGTTTCCAGGGCATGCAGGTCAAGGCCAATGCGGAGGAAGTGGGCCTGCGCACGACATCGGCGGTGGTGCAGGCGATCTTCCTCGTCATCGTCCTTGACGCCTTCTTCGCCGTCTTCTTCACCTGGGTGGGCTGGAACTGATGGCTCCCGAAGAGGAAGTTGCTGCGGAGGAAGCGCGTGTCGGGGAGGCGGTCGAGCAGAACGATATCGCCATCTCCGTCCGCGGCCTCAAGAACAGCTTCGGCGATCAGGTCGTGCATGAAGGGCTCGACCTGGACGTGCGCAAGGGCGAGATTCTGGGCGTGGTGGGCGGATCGGGCACTGGCAAGTCCGTGCTGATGCGCTCGATCATCGGCCTGCAAACGCCTGACGAGGGGGAAATCCACGTCTTCGGCGAATCGATGATCGGCCGTCTGGACGATGAAGCGCTGGCCATCCGCAAGCGCTGGGGCGTGCTGTTTCAGGGCGGCGCGCTCTTTTCCACCCTCACCGTCGCTGAAAATGTCGAAGTGCCGATCCGCGAATATTATCCCAATATCGGCGCGGAATTGCGGGACGAGATCGCGGCCTACAAGATCCGCATGACCGGCCTTCCGGCTGAGGCAGGCCCAAAATATCCCGCCGAACTGTCGGGCGGCATGAAGAAGCGCGCCGGGCTGGCCCGCGCTCTGGCGCTTGACCCGGACCTGCTGTTTCTGGACGAGCCGACGGCGGGCCTTGACCCGATCGGCGCGGCGGCTTTCGACGATCAGACCCGCAAGTTGCAGCAGACGCTGGGCCTTACCGTCTTTCTCATCACCCATGATCTCGACACGCTCTTTTCCATCTGCGACCGGGTGGCCGTGCTGGCCGACAGGAAAGTGATCGCGGTCGGGACGATCGACGAACTGCTGGCCACGGACCACCCGTGGATTCAGGAATATTTCAACGGCCCGCGCGGCCGCGCCGCGACCGCAGCCGTCGCGCGTGAAAGCGTCAAGGCAGCCGCGCACCCATCGGACGGAAGGCAATAGGATATGGAAACCCGATCCAACCATGTGCTGGTGGGCACGGTCACGCTGCTGCTTCTGGCGGCGATCATGGTCGCGGCCTTCTGGTTCTCCCGCCTTTCCGAAGGCGACAACAAGGAATATGACATCTTCTTCAAACAGTCCGTCAACGGTCTGGCGAAGGGATCGAGCGTCAACTATTCCGGCGTGCCGTCCGGCCAGGTGGAAAAGATCGAGCTGTGGAAGCGCGATCCCAGCTTCGTGAAGGTGCGCATCTCCGTGAAGGAAGGCACCCCCGTCCTTCAGGGCACCACCGCCACCATTTCCGGCGTCGGCTTCACCGGCGTCAGCGAAATCGTGCTCGACGGCGCGGTGAAGGGCGCGCCGCCCATCGTCTGCCCGGAACAAAATCCCCTGACCGCCTGCCCCGACGGCGTGCCCGTCATCCCGACCAAGCCGGGTGCGCTGGGCGAATTGCTGAACAATGCGCCGCAGCTTCTGGAGCGGCTGTCTACCCTGACCGAGCGGCTGACGGAGCTTCTCAACGACAAGAATCAGCAGTCGATCGCCGGCATCCTCGCCAATGTCGAGCGTCTGTCCGATTCGCTGGCCGACCGCAGCCCGGAAATCGCCGCGACGCTGGCTGAGGCGCGGATCGCGGTGCAGCGCACCGGCATCGCCGCCGAACAGATCGGCAAGCTGGCGTCGACCACCGACAGCCTGCTCAACGACGAAGGCCGCCCGCTGATGTCCGACCTGCGCAAGAGCGTACAGTCCGCCACGCGCAGCATCGACACGCTCGACAAGACGATCGCCGAAGCCCAGCCGGGCGTCCGCGCGTTCAGCAACCAGACCATGCCCGAAGTGAATCAGCTGGTGCGCGACCTGCGCGAAATGTCGCGGGCCTTCCGCGGCGTCGCTGAAAAACTCGACCAGCAGGGGGCGGGATCGATCGTCGGATCGCCCAAACTGCCCGACTATAAGCCATGAGAGGGGCCCTCACGATGTTCCACACAAAACAACGGGCTGTTCTGCCTGCCGCCCTCGCCCTGATGCTGTCGCTGCCGGGCTGCATTTCCTTCGGCGGAAAGCCGCCCGCGCAACTGCTCTCGCTCGATGCCGCGCAAAAGGTCGCGCCGGGCACGACGCGCAGCGCGTCGGCGGGCACCAGCATCACCGTGGCCGATCCCGACGCGCCCAAGCTGCTCGACACCGTGCGCGTGCCGGTGCGCGTGACGCCTACCTCCGTCGCCTATGTCACGGACGTGCAATGGGCCGACACGCCGCGCCACCTGTTCCAGAAGCTGCTGTCGGAAACGATCGCCGCCACCAGCAACCGCATCGTGCTGGACCCCGGCCAATATTCGGCGGATGCGGGTCAAAGGCTGATGGGCGAACTGGTGGAATTCGGCCTGGACGAAGCCAGCAACAGCGCGATCGTCACCTATGACGCGATTCTGGCGGGGCCAGGCGGCACCGCGATCGCGCGCCAGCGCTTCACCGCCAGTACCCCTGTGGGCGCGAAAATCGGCTCCACCACCATCGGCGCGCCCTTGAACAACGCCGCGAACAAGGTGGCGGCCGATGTGGCAGCCTGGCTGGCGGCTACCGGCCGCTGAGGTCACGGCGGGTAGCGGCGCTTCCCGCCTTCAATCCAGGCTCTTGCTCGCCTGCTCGGTCACATCCCTGGACAGGCCGGGCTGGGACAGGATGCGCTGCAACTCGGCGCGCATCATCGCCGCGCGCTCCTCATCGAATCGCCGCCAGCGTCCCAGCGGCGGGACCAGCCGGGCCGCCGTCTGCGGATTGATCTTGTCCAGCGCGATGATGCAATCCGCCACCATGCGATATCCCTTGCCCGATCGATGGTGGAACGCCCACTGGTTCCCGGCAAAGGCCCCGTAAAGCGACCGCACCCGGTTTGGATTGGACAGGGTAAAGTCGGGATGCCGTCCCAGTTCCTCCACCAGATCGACCGTGTCCGGGTGAAAGGCGAAGGCCTGCGTCTGAAACCATTTGTCCAGCGTCAGCGCGTCATCCCGGTAGCGGTTATAGAATATGTCGAGCGCCGCTTCCCGTTCCGCGCTCGTCCCGTTGGCAAGCGTGGCGAGTGCCGCCTGCCGCTCCGTCATATTGTCCGCGTCGCTGAACTGTCCAAAGGCAATGGCGGCCCCATCGTCAGCGCCAGACGCATTCAGGTAAAGCAGCGCCGTATTGCGTAATTTCCTCGCCCCCTTGGCGGCCGGGGAAAGCGAGAATGCGTTCGCCTGCGTCTTGCCGTGAATGTCCCGCCAAAGTGACTCAAGTTCAGCCCCGATCCGGCGCTGAAGCGAATCGCGTGCAACATGAATCGCGTCGGGATCGACCTGGCCTAGCTGGTCGCCAATATAGGCTTCGCTGGGAAGGCGGACGGCTTCGGCAATAAATGCCGGATCGAGCAGCGGGTCCGTGATCGTATCGCGGATCGCCGCGACCACGGCGGCATCGTCAACCATTTGCCCGCCGACGCGCCCGACCAGCACATTGACCATCAACTGCTGCATCGCTTCGTACCGGGCGAAAGGATCATCGTCGTGGCCAGACAGGAAGGCGAGATCAGCCTGGCTACGATCCGTCTCGATGATCACCGGCGCTGAAAAGCCGCGATTGATCGACAATATGGGCGGAGTGGCGAAATCGTCAAAGGTAAAGCTCTGCCGCGGCTGCGTCAGCATCAAAAGCTCGTCCCCGCGGCTCTTGCCGCTTGCGCGATCGAACAGGGCGACGCGCAGCGGAATGGCCATGGGCAGCTTGCCGGGCTGGCCGGGCGTCGGCGCCATGTGCTGCTCCAGCGTCAGTTCGGCCGTGCCGCTCGCCGCATCATGGGTCAGCAGCGCGCGGACATGCGGCGTCCCCGCCTGCTCATACCAGCGGCGGAATTGGGCCAGGTCGATGCCGCCCCCCTCTTCCATCGCACGAACGAAGTCCTCGCATGTCGCCGCCTCGCCGTCATGACGCTCGAAATAGAGGTCGGTGCCCGCCCGGAACCGTTCCGGCCCCAGCATCAGGGCCATCATGCGGATCAGTTCCGCACCCTTGTTATAGATGGTGGCGGTATAGAAGTTGCTGATTTCCATGTAGGATTCCGGCCGCACCGGATGGGCGAGCGGCCCTGAATCCTCCTGGAACTGCGCGGCCCGAAGGACCCGCACATCCTCGATCCGCTTGACTGCTGCGCTGCCCATGTCGGCGGAAAAATTCTGGTCGCGAAAGACCGTGAATCCTTCCTTCAACGACAGCTGGAACCAATCGCGGCATGTGACCCGGTTGCCTGACCAGTTGTGGAAATATTCATGGGCCACCACCCCCTCGACCCCGTCATAATCAAGGTCGGTCGCCGTATCAGGATCGGCCAGAATGTACCGCGAATTGAAGATGTTAAGGCCCTTATTCTCCATCGCGCCAAAGTTGAAGTCGGCCACCGCGACGATGTTGAACACGTCCAGGTCATATTCGCGGCCATAGACGCGTTCGTCCCACGCCATGCTGTTCTTCAACGCCTGCATGGCATGCGCCGTCCGGGGAAGGTCCGCCTCCTTCACCCAGATGCCCAGTTGCACATTGCGTCCGCTCTGGGTGGTGAAGCTGTCGGCATTGCAGGCAAGATTCCCCGCCACCAGCGCGAAAAGATAGCAGGGCTTGGGATAGGGATCGTTCCAGCGCGCCCAATGGCGCCCATCCGGCAAGTCGTCCTTCTCCACCGGATCGCCATTTGCCAGCAGCACGGGGTAAAGGCGCTTGTCCGCCTCCAGCCGCACCGAGTAGCGTGAAAGAACGTCTGGCCGGTCGGGAAAGAAAGTGATCCGCCGGAACCCCTCTGCTTCGCATTGGGTGCACAGCAGTCCACCGCTGGCATAGAGGCCCATCAGCTTGCTGTTGCTCTGCGGCGCGAGCGCGACCAGCGTCTCGACCTCATGCTCCTCACCACCGAGCGGGATGATGAGCGCCCCGCCCTCCATCGCCCATTGATTGGGCGTCAGCGGCTGGCCATCCACCCTCACCTCCAGCGGAGTGAGTTCGTCTCCGTCCAGCTTCAACGGCCGGTCATGGGCTCCATTCCGCCGGACCTTGAGCAGCGATCGGACTTCGGTGCGGGCGGCGTCCAGCACGAAATCGAGTGCGATATCGGGCACCAGCCAGTCAGGCGGACGGTAATCCTGACGGCGGATGATGAGGGGTGCGGTTCCAGTGGAGGATTGCATGTCTGCCATGCGGACAAGCTAGGCACTGGCCCGCGAAAAGGCCAGTAGCTCCGATCATAAAAGGCTGATCCTGGGCCTCAGATTCGCTCGCCGGACAGGCGCTGGCAGAGCATGTCCAGTTGATCCAGGGTCGAGTAGCGAAGCGATAGGGTGCCAGCGCCACCACCGGCATGGGCGATGTCCACCCGCACGCCCAGAATGTCGGCGAGATGCTGCTCCAGCGCGGCGATATCCGGGTCCTTGTCCCCCGTCTGGCGCGCCCGCTCGCGCGGGGCTGCGTCATTCCCCTTCTTGGCGCGGCGGACAAGTTCCTCCGTGTCGCGGACGGACAGCCCCTTGGCTTCCACGGTGCGGGCAAGGGCTTCGCAATCAGGCGCGCCGATCAGCGCGCGCGCGTGTCCCATGGACAGCTTCTGTTCGATCACCTGCCGCTGAACGGGCGAGGGAAGGTCGAGCAGGCGCATGAGATTGGCGATATGGCTGCGGGATTTGCCCACCAACCGGCCCAGCGCTTCCTGACTGTGATGGAACTCGGCGATCAGCTTGCGATAGGCTTCCGCCTCTTCAATGGGATTCAGGTCCTCGCGCTGGATATTTTCCACCAGCGCGATTTCCAGCGTCTCCGCCTCATCAAAGTCGCGGATAATGGCCGGGATACGATGAAGCTGCGCCCGCTGCGCCGCCCGCCAGCGGCGTTCGCCCGCAACGATCTGGAACCCGCCGCCATGCGGACGAACAATGATTGGCTGGATCACGCCGCGCTTGCTGATGCTTTCGGCCAGTTCCGCCAGCGCATCCTCATCGAAATGGCGGCGGGGCTGTTCCGGGTGAGGCTGAACAAGGGCGACTTCGATGCTCTGGATGGCCTTGCTGGAGGCCGTGGGCGTCGCGGGCGCGACAGGCTCCTCCCGGGCGACATCTCCAAGCAGTGCCGACAGGCCGCGCCCCAACCCTTGCGGGCGCTTGGCCACCTTCAGCTTTTCGTCACCATCATTGCTCAAGCAGCTATCTCCTGTGCAGGAAGCCGGGATATCAGTTCACGTGCAAGACGCATATAGGCTTCCGATCCTGAACAGCGAAAATCATAGATCAGCGCGGGCACGCCATGGCTCGGCGCCTCGGAAAGCCGCACATTACGGGGGATGACCGTATCGAACACCAGATCGCCCAGGCAGGCGCGAACATCGTCCGCAACCTGATCCGTCAGCCGGTTGCGCTTGTCGTACATGGTCAGCGCAACTCCCATGATGGAGAGTTGGGGATTGAACCGCCCTCTGATGCGCTCAACGGTCTGCAACAATTGCGACAATCCCTCCAACGCAAAAAATTCACATTGAAGCGGGACCAACAGGGATTGTGCAGCCACCATCGCGTTGATTGTCAAAAGCCCCAGGGATGGCGGGCAGTCGATCAGGCAAATATCCCAGCGGCCCGGCTGCCCTTCGCTCAAAACGCGTTCAAGGCGATGGGTACGCTGCTCATATTCGATAAGTTCGATTTCCGCGCCCGACAGATCCTGCGTCGCTGGTACGATATCAAGCTTGGGAACCCGCGTCGGGAGGACTGCATCTTCCAGAGCACAGTTGCCCACAAGAAGGTCATAGCTGGACTGGCCGCGATCGGCCTGATTCACCCCCAGCCCGGTCGAAGCATTGCCTTGCGGATCGAGATCAACGAGGAGGACCCGCAATCCCGTTGCAGCCAGCCCAGTCGCCAGGTTAATCGCGGTCGTGGTCTTACCCACCCCGCCCTTTTGGTTGGCAATGGCGATGCGGATCATGTTCGACCTTTCCTTGCCTTGGCTTTCACGGCGCGCGCAATGATGATGGCGCTCTCTGCATCCGTGATGCTGCGTTCCACGTGGAACACACCTTGCCATGCCGGCTGCACCGCCTCCAGTTCATTTTCCGCATTTCGTCCCTTTGGCAGCACCCATAGGGTTTTTTCTGTGGAAAGATGGACCGCCGACTGGAACAATTTGGGCAGCGGCGCATAGGCCCTGGCACTGATCACCGCCGCAGACATGGCAGGCACATTCTCTACCCTGCCGCCAAAAACACGGGCATGTGTCAGTCCCAGGTCATCAATAGCGGATTGCAGAAACTCGACCCGCTTGCGTCGGCTTTCAATCATGATCAACGGCCGTACCGACAAAATCGCGGCAACGATGCCCGGAAGCCCCGCACCCGATCCGAGATCAACCCAACTTCCCTCCCCTGCTTCCTCCGCCCATTTCAGAAGCTGCGCTGAATCAACGATGTGCCGCGCCCAGATGTGGGGACGGGTCGACTCCGCAATTAAATTCTGATGCTCCATCTCGGCAGTCAGGATCGCCACATAGCGCTCCAGCCGATCCCATGTTTCACGTGAAACAGTGAACTGCGCCTGCAACCAAGCGCGCGCCTCATCTTCTGTCACGCCGCCCGCCGCTTGATATGCGCCAGTAGGGCCGCCAAAGCCGCAGGCGTCACGCCCCTGATCCTGCTCGCTGCCGCAAGCGTATCCGGCCGCACCTGCTCCAACCGCTCGATCATCTCATTCGACAACCCACCAATTGAGGAGTAATCGAATTCACTCGCTATATTGATCCGCTCATTGCGGCGAAGGTCAGCGATCTCCGCTTCCTGCCGTTCGAGATAAGGTGCATAGCGCGCATCCTCCAAAAGCTCCTCCCGCTGCTCCTCATCCATCCGCATCAGCGACGGAGCTAAGGAAAACAGCAATTCGCGAGAGACTTCGGGAAAGCGCGCCCAATCGAACAAGGACCGGCGTGACCCATCCTGACGCACCGCCGCTCCCGCGCGCATCATCTCCGTAGCGCTCAACGTAGCGCTCAGCTCCTGCTCCGCTTCATCCCTCCGCGTCTGGCGGAGATCATAATAATGGCCACGCTCATCACCGATAAGGCCATGCTCGCGCCCGATCGCTTCGAGGCGTGACCCCGCATTGTCGGCGCGCAGGCGGAGACGATATTCCGCGCGCGCCGTCAGCATCCGGTATGGCTCGGTCACGCCTTGCAGAACCAGATCGTCGATCATCACCCCCATATAGCTGCTCGCGCGGTCAAGGATCATCGGCGCTTCACCCCTCACCTTCGCCGCCGCATTCGCCCCAGCGACAAGTCCCTGCGCCGCCGCCTCCTCATAGCCGGTCGTGCCGTTGATCTGCCCCGCGCAGAACAGGCCGGGCACCGCCCTCACCTCCAAGCTCGAACTCAGCGCGCGCGGATCGATATGGTCATATTCCACCGCATAGCCCGGCACGACAATCTCGGCCTTTTCCAAACCCGCCATGGACCGGACCATGGCAAGTTGAACATCGGCTGGCAGCGAGGTGCTGATGCCGTTCGGGTAGACGAGGTGATCCGCCAATCCCTCCGGTTCGAGAAATATTTGGTGCCCATCCCGATCGCCAAAGCGGATCACTTTGTCTTCAATGGAAGGACAATAGCGCGGCCCCCGCCCCTCGATCGCGCCGCTGAACAAAGGCGACCGGCCCAGCCCTTCGCGAATGATAGCGTGCGTCCGCTCGTTCGTCCGGGTAATGGCACAGCTAAGCTGCGGCAGAAGACGCTCAGTCGTGAGCGCGGACATGGTCCAGCGTCCTTCATCGGAAGGCTGCTCCTCCAGCTTTGCCCAATCGATCGTGCGTCCATTCAGCCGAGGCGGCGTGCCGGTCTTCAGCCGCGCCATCGGCAATCCCATTTCCCGCATCTGGAGGCCAAGCCGGGTTGCAGCCCGCTCTCCCGTGCGGCCACCCGCATCGACATCCTCCCCCCGGAACAGCTTACCGCCCAGGAAGGTGCCCGTCGCCAGAACCACCGCAGCAGCGGTCAGACTCCGTCCGCCCGCCAGGAGAAGGCCACCAACCTCCCCCTGAGACAGCAGCAGATCCGAGGCTTCACCTTCAACAATCTCCAGCCCGGCATAATCCTCCAGCAACTGGTGAATGGCCGCGCGATACCGGGCCCGGTCGGCCTGGATACGTGGCCCTTGCACCGCAGCCCCTTTGCTGCTGTTGAGCATCCGATAGTGGATCGCCGCGGCATCCGCTGCACGACCGATCAGACCATCAAGCGCGTCAACTTCCCTGACAAGATGCCCCTTGCCAAGCCCGCCAATCGCCGGATTGCAGGACATCGATCCAACGGTGGCGCGCGAGAAGGTCAACAGCGCCACCTTCGCGCCCTTGCGTGCCGCAGCAGCCGCTGCCTCGCAGCCGGCATGACCGCCGCCCACCACAATCACATCATATCTTTGCATGAGCGCGCCCTTACCAGAAGGAGGGGCTCAGGGTCAAAACTGTTCCACGTGGAACAGCGCTCATTTGCCGATGCAGAAACCCGCAAATAGCTGGTCTAGCATATCCTCGGTGCTCGCCTGCCCCGTCAGGCGATCAATGGCCCCCCGCGCCCGCCGCAATTCTTCCGCCGTTACAAGCAGATCCCTGGCAGCCCGTGCCGCACGCTCCAGCATGACCTGTACCAGAGCGCCCATCCCCTCGCCCGTCATGGCAGATACCGGCAACCCAGCGCGACCCGGCAGTCTATCTGCCTGAGCCGCGACCAGAATAGCATCATCGCGAGGAAGCTCATCAGCCACTCCCAGCCACAGGATGATGTCCGCTGCTTCAAGAGCCGAGCGGGCACGCTCCATCCCGATCAGTTCGATCGCATCCCCGGATTCCTCCCGCAGGCCTGCCGTGTCGGTAAAAAGGAAGGCCACCCCCTCAATGGCTGCGGGCACTTCGATCCGGTCCCGTGTTGTGCCCGCAATGTCGGACACGATCGCCGCCTCCCGCCCCACCAGCGCGTTGAGCAAAGTGGACTTGCCCGCGTTGGGCGGTCCAGCCAGAACGACGCGGATGCCATCCCGCAGCCGCTCTGCCGAAGGAGCAGCAAGGACTTTCTCCACCTGGCTCACCAGATCATTCAGCCGCGCCATTATGCGGGCCTCGATCCCATCATCCGGGACATCATCCTCATCGGAAAAGTCGAGCGCCGCTTCGGCCATTGCCGACACTTGCAGAAGCTGCTTGCGCCAATCCTCTATATGCCGGGAGAAATGCCCTTCCGCCATCAGCAAGGCGGCGCGGCGCTGCTGCTGCGTTTCGGCCGCCAGCAAATCCGACAGACCCTCCACCGCGTTGAGGTCCATGCGACCGTTCAGGAATGCGCGCCTGGTAAATTCCCCCGGCTCCGCCATGCGCAGCCCAGGCAGGGCCGCCAGCGCACTTTCGACCGCCGCGATCACGGCTCGCCCGCCATGGCAATGAAGCTCCGCCAGATCCTCCCCCGTCACCGTCGCCGGGCCGGGGAACCAGAGGACGACCGCTCTATCCAGCATTTCGCCGGTGCCGGGATCGAAAATCCGGCTAAGCCGCGCTAGCCGCGGCGCAGGCAGCGCTTTCCCGCTAACCTGCCGCAACGCATCGCCAGCCGCCGGACCGCTTATGCGGATAATCCCTATGCCCGCAGGCGGTGCACCGCTCGACAGGGCAAAAATCGTGTCCGCCACCAGTTCAGGACTTGTCGTTGCCCATTTTGGGGGTCATCCCGGACAGACCGATATCCATCATCTGCTTGAATAGCTTCATACCCGCGTCACCCATGGGAGCGAAGGTCTTCACCACGGATTCCATCTGTTCGATGCTGGTCACGCCATCGATGCTGTCGAGCACGGTCTTCACATATTTGTCGTGAATGGGCGTCACATCAGGCAGGCCGAGGAAGGCGCGCGCTTCGGCCGGGGTGCAATCAACGTCAACGCTTACCTTCATCTTCGCGGATCCTTGCCAGCGGTCGTCCCGGCTTCCGTCATGCCGCAACAGGGCCGCCCAACGCAAATTTTTTACGCGAACGGCTGGTTGGCGTGCCGCTCAAAGCCGATTACTCATAGGCCTGAAAATAACAGCTGCGGAAAGGTCTTGCCATGACAGCATATACGCCCATCCCCACCCTTGAAGGCGATGCCAGCTTCGACGCCTATATTGCGCGGCCAGCAGGCAAGCCCAAGGCGGCCATCATCGTCATTCAGGAGATTTTCGGCGTCAATGAAGGCATCCGCCGCAAATGCGGCCATTGGGCGCAGCAAGGATATCTCGCCGTCGCCCCTGACCTGTTCTGGCGCGACCAGCCGCATGTTGAGCTGGATGCCGACAAGCCGGAGGAGTTTCAGGCGGCGCTCGGCCATATGCAGCGGATGGATCAGGATCTCGCCATTCGGGATATCGAAGCGGCGATCAAGGCAGCGCGCGCCGAACTGGGCGAAGGCGGGAAGGTCGGCGTGGTCGGTTACTGCCTCGGCGGAAGGCTGGCATTCATGGCCGCTTGCAGAACGGACGGGGACGCTTTCGTCGGCTATTATGGCGTGGGCATCGACAACCTTCTGGGCGAGCAGCATGCGATTGGAAAGCCGGTGCTTCTGCATATCCCGACCGCTGATGGCTTTGTTCCTCCTGAAGCGCAGAAGAAGATGCATGAGGGCTTGAAGGACAATCGCCACGTCACCCTGCATGACTATGAAGGCCTGGACCACGGCTTTGCCGCGGAGATGGGCAATCGCCGCGACGAAGCCGCCGCGCGGCTGGCGGATCAGCGGACGGCAGATTTCTTCGCGCAGAATCTCTGACTTGGGACGCTGATGATGGCAAGACCCTGGCATATAGCCGTGCGGGCCCATGGCGGCCCGGACGTGATGGAGAAGGAGGAGTTCGATCTTCCTCCGCTTGGGCGCACCGATATCCTCATCGCGCAGGACGCGGTCGGGCTCAACTATATCGACACCTATTATCGCTCCGGGCTCTACCCTGCCGATCTGCCGCTGGTGCTCGGATCGGAAGGCGCTGGTTACGTCGCGGATATGGGCTCGGAGGTGACCGGCTTTGCCGTAGGGGACAAGGTGGGCTGCGCCAGCGGGCTTGGCGCCTATGCCACCCACCGCATCGTTCCGGCCAGCCAAGTGGTCGGGATACCGGCCGAGGTCGGCACCGATGAAGCGGCAGCGCTGATGCTGAAGGGGATGACCGCCTGCTACCTCGCCGAAGACACGGTTTCGCTTGGAGTGGGACAGGTCGCCCTTGTCCATGCGGCTGCGGGCGGTGTGGGCTCCGTGCTCGTCCCATGGTTGCGCGACAAAGGCGTCGTTGTGATCGCCCATAGCGGCTCTGCCGAAAAGGCCGCAACCGTTCAGGCCGATCATAGCCTGCACGGGCCGTTCGAGTCATTGCCCGGCCAAGTCCGCGAACTGACCGGAGGCGAGGGAGTGGATGTGGTCTATGACGGCGTGGGTAAGGATAGCTGGAGCGCGTCGCTGGATTGTCTCAAGCGGCGCGGGCTCATGGTCAGCTTCGGCAATGCCTCTGGCGCAGTGCCGCCGGTCAGCCTGCTCGATCTCAGCCGCAAGGGGTCGCTTTATGTTACCCGCCCCACCCTGTTCGACTATATCGCAACGCGCGAAGCATTGGATAATGTCGCAGCACGGCTGTTCGACCGGGTAAGCCGTGGCGTGGTGCGCGCGGTCATAGGACAACGTTTCGCTCTTGAAGACGCTGCCGAAGCCCACCGCTTGCTGGAGGCAAGGCAGACGACCGGCAGCACAGTGCTGATCCCCTGATCCATCTGTCCGATCCCGCACTGGACCGCGCGGGATCGGCAATTGTCACACAAAGAGCGTCAATATCCCGACCTGATTATCGACGATGCCGTCATAGATCATCTTGACCGCGACATAGATGATGACCGCCAGACCAACGTAGGCGATCCACCGGAACCGCTCGATATATTTGGCGATGATGTTCGCCGCCACGCCCATGAGGGCTACGGACAGGATCAGGCCGATGATCAGGATGCCGGGATGATCGCGCGCCGCGCCAGCGACGGCCAGCACATTGTCCAGGCTCATGGAAACGTCAGCGACTGCGACCGCCCAGGCGGCGCCAGCGAAGCTCTTGGCGGGACGCAGGCCGGAAACATCATCGTCGGTGGGGTCGTCAGGCGTCTCGGTCCCGCGCTTGGGATGCAGTTCGCGCCACATCTTCCAGCTCACCCACAGGAGGAGCAAACCGCCCGCCAGGATCAGGCCGACGATCTGCATCAACTGCGTGACCACCAGCGCAAAGCCGATCCGCAGGACCAGAGCGGCGATGATACCAATCAGGATGACCCGCTGGCGCTGCTGCACCGGAAGACCGGCCGCCAGTGCGCCGACGACGATGGCGTTATCGCCCGCCAGCAATATGTCGATCATCAACACCTGGCCAAAGGCTGCAAGCGCCTGAGGCGACCCGATATTGCTGAAATCGTTGACGATATGGCCCCAGATATCGGCGGGAGAGCCAAAACCCTGGGCCGCAGCAGCGGCAGTGGCAAAAAGGTCGATCATGGCGGCCTGATGTCCCCTAGTCGATATCGATCAGTAAAGATGACGGGCGGATTGCACGCCCCGCAATATGGCGAAGCGATCAAGCCGCAGCCTGAACGCTTCCCCCATGCTTATTGATTCATGGAATCGAAGAAATCCTCATTGGTCTTGGAATCCTTCATCTTGTCGAGCAGGAATTCCATCGCGTCGACCGTGCCCATCTGCATCAGGATACGGCGCAGCACCCACATCTTGCTGAGCTTGGCCTTGTCGACCAGCAATTCTTCCTTGCGGGTGCCGGACTTGCCGACATCCAGCGCCGGGAAGATGCGCTTGTCCGCCACCTTGCGGTCGAGCACGATTTCCGAATTGCCGGTGCCCTTGAACTCTTCGAAAATGACTTCATCCATGCGGCTGCCGGTATCGATCAGCGCGGTGGCGATGATGGACAGCGATCCGCCTTCCTCGATATTGCGTGCCGCGCCAAAGAAGCGCTTGGGCCGCTGCAACGCATTGGCGTCGACGCCGCCCGTCAGCACCTTGCCCGATGACGGCACGACCGTGTTGTAGGCGCGGCCAAGGCGGGTGATCGAATCGAGCAGGATCACCACATCCTTTTTATGTTCCACGAGGCGCTTGGCCTTCTCGATTACCATCTCGGCGACCTGAACGTGGCGCGAGGCAGGCTCGTCGAAGGTCGAGGACACGACCTCGCCCTTCACGCTGCGCTGCATGTCGGTGACTTCTTCCGGCCGTTCGTCAATCAGCAGGACGATCAGGAAGACTTCGGGATGATTGTCCGTGATCGCCTTGGCGATATTCTGCAACAGCACGGTCTTGCCGGTGCGGGGCGGGGCGACGATCAGGGCGCGCTGCCCCTTGCCCTGGGGCGAAACGATGTCGATGACGCGCGCCGACTTGTCCTTGACCGTGGGGTCCAGCGTGTCGAGCACCAGCTTTTCGGTCGGATAAAGCGGCGTCAGGTTGTCGAAGTTGACGCGGTGGCGGACAACTTCCGGGTTGTCGAAATTAACGGAAATGAGCTTCGTCAGCGCGAAATAGCGCTCGCCGTCCTTGGGCGCGCGGATCTCGCCTTCCACCGTATCGCCGGTGCGCAGGCCGAACTTGCGCACCTGATTGGGCGACACATAGATGTCGTCCGGTCCGGCGAGGAAATTCGCTTCGGGCGAGCGCAGGAAGCCGAAGCCGTCGGGCAGCACCTCGATCGTGCCCTCGCCCATGATCTGCTCGCCATTTTCCGCCTCGGCCTTGAGGATCGCGAACATCAGGTCCTGCTTGCGCAGGGTCGATGCGCCTTCGACGCCCAGTTCCTCCGCCATGGTGACAAGATCGGCGGGCGATTTCTTCTTGAGGTCCTTAAGGTGCATTCGACTTGAGTCCGATGGAAAGAGGATAGAGATGACGCTTCGGGAGAATAGGCCCGGCAGGGGAAGCCGGGAGCCCGCGCCGGACGGCGGGGAGAGATTGTTCCGCGTTTAGCGGCGAGGGCCGCGGCAAGTCAAGGCGGCTGCGGCCCCCGCACGCGCGGAAAACGGCATCAGGCGGGCGCTTCGCGGCAGAAGGTGCTCAAGCTGCGGCAATGGACCAGCCCCGCCCCGCCATGATATGAAGGAAGATATAGGCTGGAGAGGTGAGTCATGGAACGTCTTCGTTCCATTGCCGTGATCGCATTCCTGTCCTTTGCCGCGCCTACGCTGGCTCAAGCCCCTACGCCGCCCGCCGATGACCCGCCTTCCGTCATCCGCACCCTGCCGCAGGATGATCGAATGACGATCCCGATCCACATCGGTGGAAAGGGTCCCTGGAACTTCATCGTCGATACCGGATCGCAGCGCACCGTCCTATCGCGCGATCTGGCGGAGCGCCTCGTCCTGCCCACGCTGGAGATGGTCACGGTCATCGGCATGGCCGGGAAGGCGCAGACGCGCACGGTCGCGGTGCCGCAGCTTCGCTATGGCAGCGTCACCGTCGACGGCATCGAGGCTCCGGTGCTGGAGGCCGCGCATCTGGGCGCGCCCGGCCTCCTCGGCCTCGACAGCCTCCACGCCCGCCGCCTGCTGATCGACTTCCGCGCCGGGCGGATGGAAATCAGCAACAGCCGCCGCGCCTTGCGGGACCCCAACGCCATCATCGTCGAGGCGCGCCGCCGCAAGGGCCAGCTCATCCTTCTCCATTCGGACGTGAACGGGACGAAGGTGAACATCATATTGGATACGGGCACGCACCTCAGCGTCGGCAATCTCGCGCTGATGAACAAGCTCAGCCAAAGGAAACGCGCCCCGCCGCTCGCCCCCGTTACGCTGCTCAGCGTCACCGGAGAGGTGCTGAGCGGCCTGCTGGGCCACCTCCAGCAGATCCGCATGGGACCGATCCTGCTCAGGAATCTGCGCGTCATGTTCGCCGACGCGCCGCCCTTCGCCGAACTTGGCTTGCAGGACAAACCTTCCCTGCTGCTGGGCATGGACGCGCTCCAGTCCTTCGACAGGATCGCGATCGACTTCGGCCGGGGCAAGGTCGATTTCCTCATGCCCGATGGCAGCGCGCTCGATCACCAGCAGCTTGCGGCGAAACTGCCTGCGGCGGGATAGGATCAATGCGGCGGCTGCCTCGGCCGGTCACGGCCCAGCACCTGATCGATCCATTGCTGGTCCAGCCGCGGCGGCGCTGGACGGGCGGGCGGCGCCTGCGACACGGGGCCCTGCTCGCCCGAGTCCGGGTCTTCTTCCTCCGGCGGCGGCTTTTGCTGGCCGGAATCGACCGGCAGGCCATTCTCATCGACCATCATGCCGTTGTCGGGCTGCCCATAATAGGCTTCCTCATCCGGCTCCAGCTGCCATTCGGGCAAGGTCACCTGCGTTTCGAACTGTTCCACCGGACGGCGGGACACGGCGACCTTCATGAAATCGGCAAAGGCGCGGGCGGGCGCCCTGCCCCCCTGGAGCACGCGCACCGCGCGGGCATCGTCGCGGCCCATCCACACGCCTGTCGTGATGCCGCTGGAAAAGCCCAGGAACCAGCCATCCTTGTTGCTGTTGGTCGTGCCGGTCTTGCCTGCCACCGGGCGGCCGATCTGCGCCGCCCTGCCGGTGCCGGTGCTGACCGCCGTCTGCATGAGGTCGGTCATGCCCGCCGCCACCCAGGGCGCGACCAGCACGCGGCTGGTATCGTCCTGATGCTGGTAGAGCAGCCTTCCGTCGGCGGTCGTCACCTTGGTGATGCCATAAGGCGTCACCGCCACCCCCTTGCGCGCGATCGATGCGAAGGCGCGCGTCATGTCGATCAGGCGGACGTCCGACGTGCCCAACACCATCGAAGGATGCGTGTTGATGGGCGTGGTGATGCCGAAACGGCGCGCCATGTCGGCGATGGTCGGAAAGCCGACCTCGACCCCCAGCTTGGCCGCCACCGTATTGATGGAATAGGCGAAGGCCGTGCGAATATCGATATCGCCCGAATAGCGTCCGCTGCTGTTGCGCGGGCTCCATCCGTTGATGGTGACCGGACTGTCGGTGACGCCCGTATCGGGCGTATAACCGGCCTCCAGCGCCGCCATGTAGACGAAGATCTTCCAGGCCGAACCGGGCTGGCGCGTCGCGGTGGTCGCGCGATTATAGTTGGACGACACATAGTCGAGCCCGCCCACCATCGCCCGCACCGCCCCGTCGCGGTCCAGCGATACCAGCGCGCCCTGAGCCCCGGCAGGCGCATTGGCCTTGATCGCCGCCGTCGCCGCCTTCTGCATGCCAAGGTCGATGGTGGTATAGACCTCCAGCGGCTCATTGGGTTCGTCCACCAATATGTCGAGCTGCGGCAGCGCCCAGTCGGTGAAGTAGCGGACGCTGTTCTGCGGCGGCTCAGGCGCCATCTTGACCTCGTCCAGGTCGACGCTGGCCCGTTCGGACGCGCTGATCACGCCATTTTCCTGCATCAGGTCCAGCACGACGCCCGCGCGGCCGATGGCGGCGTCCGCGTCGGCCGTGGGCGAATAGCTTGACGGAGCCTTGACCAGACCCGCGATGATCGCCGCTTCGGGCAGGTCCAGCGTGGTCGCGGGATGGCCGAAAAATTTCCGGCTCGCCGCATCGATGCCATATGCGCCGCCACCGAAATAGACCTTGTTGAGGTACAGTTCCAATATCTGGCGCTTGGAGAATTTCCGCTCCAGCGCCAGCGCCAGGATCATCTCCCGTACCTTGCGGCCCCAGCTATAGCTGTTGTTGAGAAAGATGTTGCGCGTCACCTGCTGGGTGATGGTGGACGCGCCCTGCAAGCGCCGCCCCTTCCCCCGGTTTTCCAGCGCCACCCACGCCGCGCGCGCCATGCCGATCGGATCGACGCCGGGATGGTGGTAGAAACGCCGGTCCTCGGTCGACACCATGGCTTCGACCATCACCGCGGGGATCTGGTCATAGGCGAGCCACCGGCCAAAGCTGGGACCCAGCGACACGATCACGCTGCCATCGGCGGCATGCACGCGGATCATCTGGCCATTGGGCGACGATTTCAGCGATTCATAGCTGGGCAGCGACTGATAGGCGATCACAACGGCGATGGCGATGGCGAAGAGGCCGCCCAGCGTCGCCACCAGCCCCAGCTTCACGGCCCGCATCAGCCATAGCCGCGCCTTGCCGGGCGTTCCGTTGCTCTTGCCTGATCGTGCCATATGTGTCGCCGGATACCCGCTCAGTCGGAAGGCGGCCAGCGATCATCAGGCGCGGCCGCATGGAAAGCCTTGGTTCTCAAGAAGACTGACGCTTTACCGGGGATGAACGATTATTCAACCTCGCCGCGCGGCTTGAAATCGAGCGACGCGCTGTTCATGCAATAGCGCAGGCCGTTGACGCCCGGCCCATCGGGAAAGACATGGCCCAGATGCCCATCGCACTTGGCGCAGCGCACTTCGGTGCGGATCATGCCATGGCTGCTGTCGCGCACTTCCTCCACCGCGTCGATATCGACCGGGGCGGTGAAGCTGGGCCAGCCCGAACCGCTGTCATATTTCTCGTCCGCGTCGAACAGTTCAGCGCCGCAGCCAGCGCAATAATAGACGCCATCGGCCTTGTTGCTGTTATATTTGCCGGTGAAGGCCCGTTCCGTCCCCGCTTCGCGCAGGATATGATATTGTTCGGGGGAAAGGCGCTCGCGCCATTCGGCTTCGCTGAGGTTGAGCTTGTCCATGGCGGGAATATGGCGGTGCGCCCGCCGCCAATCAAGCGCTTAGGACGGGAAGGAAATGCGGCCGCGCCAGGCCGCCCCTACCGCTCCCGCGCCGCTTGCCGGGCGATTGCCAGCAACTCATGGCGAACCAGCAGATCGCCGATACCCCTGCCCGACCGGCTCGCCCGCTCCGCCTGCGCCAGGCGGTGGATCACGCGCGCAATCCCCTGGGCGTTCCAGAGGCGGACCTGGCGCGTGACCACGGGCTTGTCCTTCCAGAAGACCTGCTTTCCCGCCCCTTCCACCGCGGCTTCCAGACGGCCGCTGTCATCGAACGACATCCTTATGCCGGCGATCAGCATCGCCCGCGTCAGCAGCGGCCGCAGCACCGCCGCCATGGCAGTGCCGGTTTCTGTCAGGCGGCCAAGTTCCCGGTGCATAGCCCGCAGGTCGCCGCCAAGCACGGCATTGACCAGCGGAGCGGCATCCGAATCGGGATTGTCGGCCGATAGCGCATCCAGCGCCTCCGCCGTCGCCTCGCGCGGATGTTCAGGCGCCGCGTCCAGATAGAGGATCAGCTTTTCGATCTCGCCCGCCATCAGCGCGCGGTCGCCACTGGCCAGATCGACGATGCGCCTCGCCAGGTCGGGGGCCAGGCGCAGCCCGCCTTCGCGCGCCATGGCGGCGGCGATCTGTTCCGCCTCCCGCGCGTCGGGCTGATAGGATGCGAAGGCCATCGCCATGGGGCTGTCGGTGGCCAGCTTCAGCAGCTTCGACGTCCCCTTGAGCGCGCCTGCGATGGCGATGACGGGGTTCCCCGCCGCCTCCGCCTGGAGCAGCGCGGTTACGGCGGGCAGCGATTCATCGCCCATCCCGTTGACGCGAATCCAGCGGCGATCGCCGAACATGGAAAAGGAAGCGGCCTCGTCCGTCAGCCGGGCGGGGTCGTCCCGCAGCGTTTGACCGTCCAGGTCCACCCGTTCCGCCTGATCCCCCATCGCCCGCTCCAGCCGCTTGCCAAGCGCGGCGCTGCCCGCTTCGTCGGGCCCGTGCAGCAGGAAAAGGCGTATGTCGGCGGGCGGCGCATCCAGCGCCTTTTCAATCTGGCCGCGATTGGCCTTCAACGCTGCTTTTCCCGCGCGGCGAACAGGGCGATCCGGGTCACGATCTGGTCGGCGACCGTCTGCGACAACCGTTCCAGCGCCGCGTCCTCCGCCGCGATCGTCGCATATTCGCTGGACGTGACGTCGATGCCCGCGTCCGATCCCGCCGTGTCGTCGATGACCTGCGTGCCAGTCGCCATGTCGATCAGCTGATAGCGCGCGCGCAGCGTCCGGCGTTCCCGCGTAATGGCGGTGTCGGCGCGCAGGCCAAAGCCGCTGATCTGGTCATCCAGCTTCACCACGAGCTTGTAGGCCGGGCCGCCCCCACCCATGGTCGAAAGCCGGTCATTGAGCGCGTTGCGGACCAGCCAGCCGCCCTTCCCCTCGATGGGCTGCACTTCGACATTGCCCAGCGCCTGCGCGACCGCGCCATGGCTGCCGCCGCTATAGACAGGGCGAAGGCCGCATGCGGAAAGGGAGGCGAGAAGGAGGATGGGGACAACGCGTTTCATCAACCAACCTTTATCCGTTCGGGCCGATCTTGTCGAAGGGCGAACGGCCGTTGCTTAAATTACCAGATTCACCAGACGGTCCGGCACCACGATCACCTTCCTGGGCGTGGCCCCATCCAGGATGCGCGCCACATTGGGCGCGGCAAGGGCAAGCCTTTCAAGCTCCTCCTTGCTCGTGCCCTTCGGCACCGTGATGGTGTCACGCAGCTTGCCCATCACCTGGCAGGCGACAGTCACCTCATCCTCTACCAGCAGCGCCGGATCGACCTGCGGCCATGCGGCGTCGGCGATCAGCCCCTGCTCGCCCATGTCGGCCCAGGCTTCCTCGGCCAGATGCGGCGTCATCGGCGCGACCAGCAGCGCCAGCGTACGGATGGCCGCGCTGCGGCTGGCCGAAGGCTTGGCCTTTTCCACCGCGTTGGTGAGTTCGTAGATCTTCGCCACCGCCTTGTTGAAGGACAATGCCTCGATATCCTTCGCCACGCCGTCGATGGTCTGGTGCAGCTTGCGGTCCAGCGCCCGATCCTGGCCGGAAGCTTCTTGCCCCTCGGCCGCCTTGCCCGCCTCGCCGAACAGTCTCCACAGGCGATTGATGAAGCGCCAGCTTCCCTCGATGCCGCTCTCCGTCCAGGGCAGGTCGCGTTCGGGCGGGCTGTCGGACAGCATGAACCATCGCACCGCGTCCGCGCCATATTGGGCGATGATGTCATCGGGATCGACGACATTCTTCTTGGACTTGGACATTTTCTCGACGCGGCCGACAGTCACCGGCGCGCCGCTGTCGATCATCACCACCTTGTCGCCCTGCCGCTCCACATCCTGCGGAGCGAGCCATGCGCCCTCCGGCGACTTGTAGGTCTCGTGCGTCACCATGCCCTGCGTGAACAGGCCGGTGAAGGGCTCGGCAAAGCCGATCTGCCCCATATGCTGGAGCGCGCGGGTCCAGAAACGCGCATAGAGCAGGTGCAGGATCGCATGTTCCACGCCGCCGATATATTGCCCCACCGGCAGCCACTTCTCGACCGTCTCCCGGTCGAACGGCTTGTCCTCGGGCTGGCTGGCGAAGCGGATGAAGTACCAGCTGGAATCGGCGAAGGTGTCCAGCGTATCCGTCTCGCGCCGCGCCGCCTTGCCGCATTTCGGGCAATCGACATGCTTCCAGCTCGGATGCCGGTCGAGCGGATTGCCGGGAACGTCGAAGCTGACATCCTCCGGCAGCAGCACGGGCAACTGGTCCTTGGGCACGCCCACCGGGCCGCAATCCTCGCAATGGATGACCGGGATCGGCGTTCCCCAATAGCGCTGGCGCGACACGCCCCAATCGCGCAGGCGGAACACGGTGGTGCCGGTGCCCCAGCCTTCCGCCTCCGCGCGGCGGATCACTTCGGCCTTGGCATCCTCGACGCTCATGCCGTTGAGGAAATCGGAGTTCACCAGGCGGCCGGGGCCGGTATAGGCCTCGTCGCCGATACCCTTCTCCTCATCGCCCTCGGCCGCGACGACGCGCTCCACCGGCAGCATATATTTGCGCGCGAAATCCAGGTCCCGCTGGTCATGCCCCGGCACCGCCATGACCGCACCGGTGCCATAGTCCATCAGCACGAAATTGGCGACGAACAGGGGCAGCTTGCGGCCTGTGAAGGGGTGGATCACCGAAAGGCCGGTGTCATAGCCCTTCTTCTCCTGCGTCTCGATCTCCGCCGCGGCGGTGCCGCTATGACGGCATTCCTCGGCGAAGGCGGCAAGGCCAGCGTCCCTGGATTCCAACGCCAAGGCCAGCGGATGGTCCGCCGCGATCGCGGAAAAGCTCGCGCCGAAAATCGTGTCGGGGCGGGTCGAGAAGACCTCGACCTCGCTGATGCCGTCCACCGGCGTGTCGAGCTTGAAGCGGAATTGCAGGCCGACCGATTTGCCGATCCAGTTCTCCTGCATCAGCCGCACCTTTTCGGGCCACTGGTCCAGCGTCTTGAGGCCCTTGAGCAGATCGTCGGCGAACTGGGTGATCTTCAGGAACCATTGGGAAAGCTTGCGCTTCTCGACCGGCGCGCCCGACCGCCAGCCCTTGCCGTCGATCACCTGCTCATTGGCGAGCACGGTCATGTCGACCGGGTCCCAATTAACCGCCGATTCCTTGCGATAGACCAGCCCCGCTTCCATCATGTCCAGGAACAGCGCCTGTTCCTGCCCATAATAGTCCGGCTCGCAGGTCGCGAGTTCGCGGCTCCAGTCCAGCGCGAAGCCCAGCTTTTTCAGTTGCGCCCGCATCGTCGCGATGTTGGAACGCGTCCAGTCGCCCGGATGCACCTTCTTTTCCATCGCGGCATTTTCGGCGGGCATGCCGAATGCGTCCCAGCCCATAGGATGCAGCACTTCATGGCCCGTCATGCGGCGGAACCGCGCCAGCACGTCGCCCATGGAATAGTTGCGCACATGGCCGATATGGATGCGCCCGGAAGGATAGGGGAACATCTCCAGCACGTAGGAACGCGGCTTGTCGCTACTGTCCGACGCCTTGAACGTCTGCTTCTCGTCCCAGACGGCCTGCCAGCGGGCGTCGGCCTCAAGCGGATTGAAGCGCCTTTGCATCTATTTCAGTCCTTAAAATGCATGCGGGCCGAGCTTTTCCAAGCCCAGCCCAGTTATTCAGGAAAAGCGGATGAAAGGAAGGGCTTATCCCGTGATCGCCATGCGGCGCAGGTCGCGCGCCTTGGTCAGGATGATCTCTTCCAGCTTCTGCACGGTGGCCGCCTGCACCGGCGCATCGATCCATTGCCCGCCCTGATTCACCTGACGGCTGGCCGCGACGCGCAGCGCATCGGCGCGCAGGTCCTGGTCCAGGATCGACACGGTGAGTTTCATCCGTTCGTTCGGGCTGTTCGGATTGGCGTACCAGTCGGTGACGATGACCCCGCCGTTCGAATCCGTCTGCACCAGCGGCATGAAGGAAATCGTGTCCAGCGTCGCCCGCCACAAATAGCTGTTAACCCCGATCGTCGTGATCTTGGACGCGGCGAGGTCGGCCTTGGGCCGCTCCTTCGATCCGCCGCCACAGGCGGCGAGCGGCAGAAGCGCGGCCAGCAGCAGACCGGCGGAAACAGGAGCGGGAAGGCGGCGGACCATCAGGTATGTCCCATATTGAAGGAAAACGCCCCGCTTCTATAGAGGACCGGTTGCAATGGGCAAGAGGGACGCCATCTACCGGCGCGGGAGCAGCGGCCGCCCTGTGCGCGGCGGCCTGTGTGTTCCGTGCAACAGATTGTATAAAAAGGACGCCCGCACTACCCATGGCGGCGTTTCGCTTGTAGAAGAACAGAAAAGGTCGGTGGGGAAGAGATTCGCGTCATGCGTGTGAATAGGGGATATTTGGCATTGGCAGGCTCGGCGGTCGCCGTGGCCGGCTTCATGCTGTCTCCTGCTCTCGGCGCTGCGACCGATCTTGTCCGCCTGCGGGCCGATGTTCCCGTGTCGCTTGGCGCGCTGGGCAGTATTTCCTCCTTCACCCCGACCACCAAGGACCCGCGTCTGGCTGCCGCCTATGCGCGGATCGCCGCTTCGGCGGGACGGCAGAATTTCCGCTTCACCCCCACCAGTGGTTCGCTCAGCGGCCAGCGGTCCGTCACGGTGATGGTGCGCGCGGGCAATGACGATCGCGTCGCCATCAGCCGCACGCTCGACCCGGTGAACATCGCTCCGGTGGCGTTCAGCCTCAACAGCGCGCATAACTGGCGCAAGTTCGCCTTGCCTGAAACCATGGGCCGGAAGGAACTGGACCCCGTTTCGCTGGATCAGATGGCGGGCGCCAAGAATTTCTCGCTGGATCAGGATCGCAAGACCCGGTTCAGCACCAAGGTCATGATCGAAAATCGCCGTGAACCCGGTCAGGCGGTCCGCAATCCGGGCGCGGACAAGGATTATTCGCTTGATCTGGCCAGTTCCTACTCGCTGACCCGCAACCTGAACGTCACCGCCGGGCTGCGCTATAATAACAGCGTGATCGGACGCCTGACGCCGATGACCGATGACCGGCAGGACGATCAGGCGGTCTATCTGGGAACGGTCTTCAAATTCTGACCGGCTGATACTGGTGGAAGCGGCGCTTCCTGCTTCCCGTATCTGCGCTTGTGAAATTCCTGTGGTCAGCCTCACCTCTCACCCGTTCGGGCTGAGCGAAGTCGAAGCCCCCGGCTGAGCGGAGCGAAGCAGCCCCCGCTACGCACGGCAAACCTTCGACTTCACTGAGGACAAACGGCAATACCAAAAAGCCGTGGCCTACTATTTTCAACCACTTACCAGCCCATCAATAGCGGCCCATCCCGAAGCGCCCAGCGCCTTCACCATCCGGCGATGATCCGCTTTCACACCCCCCAACGCAATCACCGGCATCGATGCCGCCCGTGCCAGCGCAGCAAAGCGCACGGGGCCGAGCGTCCTTACGCCAGGATGTGACCGGGTAGCGAACAGAGGCGACAGGAACAGCAGATCGGCCCGCAATCGCTGCGCCCGCTCCACCTCCAGCCGGTCATGGGCGGCCATGCTGTGCAGCAGCAGCCTTTTCCCCCCGCCCTGCACCGGCCCATGCCACCCATCCGCTTTCCAGGCGGCCGCCAGCCTTTCCGTCCCCGCAACGAAAACCAGCAGGCGGCGGCTACGAGCAATCGCCGCCACCTGATCGAAAAGCGAGCGGCGCTGCGCGGATGGCGTGCGGTAATGACGGAAGATCACGCCAGCCCGCCCCTTGGGCAACAGCGCCACCGCATGCAGGAGCGCATCCACTGGAATCCGCTCATCGGTCATCAGCCAGACCGGCGGCAGATTTTTGCGGTGGCGGCGCGTCATCCCTCTCGCCTATAGCAGCCCCCATGACGACCGAAAGCATCGAAGCGGCTGACAGGCTGAATGCCGTGCACGAAGCCATGCAGCGCGCCGCCCGCCTGACAGGCCGCACCGCTGACGACATCAACCTGATCGCAGTGTCGAAAACGCAGGATGCCGCCGCGATCCGCCCCCTGATCGCGGCGGGCCAGCGCAGCTTCGGCGAGAACCGCGTGCAGGAAGCGCAAGGCAAATGGCCGCAGTTGCAGGAAGAAACGCCGGGCATTACCCTGCACCTTGCCGGACAGCTTCAATCCAACAAGGCGGCCGATGCGGTGGCGCTGTTCGACGTCATCCATTCGCTCGATCGTCCCTCCCTGCTCACCGCCCTTGCGCGGGCGATGGATGCGGCGGACAAACGCGTCCCCTGCTTCATCCAGGTCAATATCGGCGCTGAAGTGCAAAAAGGCGGCTGTCCGATCGCGGATACCCCTGCCCTGATCCGCAGCGCGCGCGATGCGGGCATTCCGCTGCTTGGCCTGATGTGCGTGCCGCCAGCCGATGTCGAACCCGCTCCCTATTTCGCCTTGCTGGCCAAGATGGCGCGGGAAGAAGGGCTGGACCGCCTGTCCATGGGCATGTCCGGCGATTTCGAAACCGCCATCATGCTGGGCGCGACCGACATCCGCGTCGGCACGGCGCTGTTCGGGGAAAGGCCCTCTGCCGCCCGCCCGATCCCGGCAAGCGGCAGGGGAATGATCAGAAACTCCCGCGCAACGTGATGCCGTAGGTCCTTGGCTCGGCAAGATAGGCGGAAATGAGCTGGTTCGCCATCGGCGCGCCACGGCCAAACTGACCGATTGTCGAAGTGCCGGGGCTGCTCGACTGGAGCGGGCTGCTGAACGCGACCTGGGTGTAATCCTGGTTGAAGATATTCTGCCCCCAAAATTCCACCGCCCATCGCTGTTCAGGTCCCCTGATGCCGACGCGGGCGTTGAACACGGCGTAACCGTCCTGCCGCTTTTCGGGGAACAGGTCCGACCCCGTATTGAAGTCGCTGCTCATGCGTCCGTCGACGTAGAAGAGGGCGGACAGACCGCTAGATCCGAGTTCGGGAGTCCAGGACGCGCTGACGGTCGTCACCAGCTCCGGCGCCTGCGAGTTGATCGATCCGGGCAGCAGGAACAGCGCAGGATCGAGTGGCACGCTGCCATCGGCGCTTCCGACCAGCCGGTTGGCGAACTTCGCCCGCGCATAGGTCAGCCCGCCCGCCAGGCGCACATTGCGCACCGGCGATGCGGCCAGTTCCAGCTCGACGCCCTGACTGATCAGGCCCGGCCCCACATCGCCATCGTCGCAGGTCCGCGCGGGCGACAATGTCCCGTCGCAACCATTGATATTCTGCACCACGAAGCTGGTGCCGTTGAAGGTATTCAGCTGGAAATTCTTAAACTCCTGCCGGAACGCGGCGATGTTCACGCTCCATTTCGGCTGCGTATATTTGAGGCCGATCTCGAACGCGTCGACCTTTTCTGCGGCGAAGCGCAGGCTGGTCACATCCGCGTTGCTGCGCGGCGCGAAGACCGCCGGAACCTGGTTCAGGCCGGTCGTGCCCAGCTGGAAGCGGTCAAGATTGTAGCCGCCCGCCTTATATCCGCGCGAATAGCTGCCATAGACCAGCATTTCATCGACCGGCTTCCACGACAGGACCGCCGTTCCCGAAAACTCGCCGTCGCTAATCCGGTCGTTGAGATCGAGCGCATTGAGGCCCGTGGAGCTGTTGCCCAGGCACCCCAGAGTCAGGATGCCGCCCGCCAGTGCCGCGCCATTGGAATTGAGAGGAGCACCGGGTATTTGTCCGGTCGCCAATTCATAAAGATCGTTGGCTGGACCCGGATTGCGCGTCTGCAACGCAGCGCAAGTGCTATTATTATTGTTGAAGTCGGCAGAGAAACGCTTTGTCTCGTGCGTGTAGCGAAGGCCAAGCGTCAGATCGATCCGCTTGGTCACATGAATGATGTTGTGAGTGAAGAGCGCCCAGTTTTCGCTCTTCTGGAAATAACGGGAACTCACATCGCCGACATTGCCGATATTGTAGAGCCGGTCGAGCGACCCATTGATGAGCGGCGCTAGCGGCCCGAAGGAGCCGGTAGCGGCCGCCCGGCCCGTCGGTGTCAGACAACGTTGCTGCGCCGGGTCGATGAACGGCGCCAGCGGACTCGGGCTTGCACCTGCGCCCAGCAGAAGCCTGCAAGTTGCGAACGCTCCATAATCCGCGCCGAAGACGATATTGTCCTCCAGCGTCAGCTTCTCATGCGCATAATAGCCCCCGATCAGCCAGTCGAGCACGTCATTGAAGGCGGAACCCTGCGCGCGCAATTCCTGGGTGAAGGTTCGGAACTGGCGATAGGTGTTGGGATCGCGATAGAGCAGGTCCGCGCCGCTATAATCATAATCGCCATAATCCTGGCTCTTATAATCGCGATAGGCGGTGATGCTGGTCAGCTTCACGCCGCCCAGATCATAGTTAACCTCGCCCGACAGGCCCCAATCCTTGACCTTGCTGACATAGTTGCGGCCTTCGGTGATCGTCAGCTCACGGTCATAGGGATCGGACGGGAAGACGCTGCCCTGCCCCGCCAATATGGCCGCGATGCGGTTGAAGGGCGCTGTTTCATAGCCGCCGCCGGGCAACGGCCGCCGCTCGCGCGTTTCGATATAGGCCGCGCCGCAACAGCTTTCGTCGCGATGCGTGTAATCGCCGATAAGGCGGATGGAGAGCGCGTCCGTCGGTTCGAACAGCGCCTGTCCGCGCAGGAAATAGCGGTCGCGGTCGTTCGTCTCGCCGACCTTGTCGCCGCTGGCGTCGACCAGATCGAAAAAGCCGTCGCGCTTCGACCAGACGCCGTCCAGGCTCAGCGCCAGGCTGTCGGTCACCGGCCCCGTCACCCGCCCGGACAAGCGCCAATAATCATAATTGCCGTATGTGACTTCCGCCTTGGCACCGAACTTGAACTCGGGCGCGCGGCTGATGACGTTGATCAGGCCCGCCGACGCATTGCGGCCGAACAGGGTGCCCTGCGGACCGCGCAGCACCTCGACCCGTTCGATCTCGCCCAATTCGTTGAGGCCAGCGCCCGTGCGAGAGCGATAGACGCCGTCGATGAACACCGCGACCGAGCTTTCCAGGCCGGGATTGTCGCCGACCGTGCCGATGCCGCGCACGCGGGCCGATGCATTGGCTTCCGATCCGGTGGAGGACACCAGCAGGGATGGGGCGAGCTGGTTGAGCGTGCGGATATCGCTCGCCCCGCTATTCTGCATCGCCTGCGCGCTGACGGCCGACACGGCGATCGGCACGTCCGACAGCGGACTGGCCCGCCGGGTCGCGGTGACGATGATGACGGCGCTGTCATCCTCCGCCGCTGCGGGCGCGGCGCTTTCTTCCTGCGCCTGCGCGAATGAAAATGGAGCGGTCAGGGCCGCCAATCCAGCCGAGAGCAGCCAGAGATTCCTATTGTTCATGACGGGGCCCTTTCTCTCCTGAAAAACGCACGGTGTTCCATGTCGTTGACTTTAGGTGCGATTATGCGGCCACAGAGGAGAGAAGGCAAGCGAGCCAAGCTTTTCCGGGTTCCTTCATGCATTTCGCCAACAGGCCGCTGACCCACTGTTGTTAAAGCACAACAGGTTTAGATCAGGTTTCCGTAACGGTCCATCATGCCAGCGGAAAGCGCAACAGGCGGTCGGCCACCGGCACCAGAGCCGTCGCTCCCGGCCCCACGGCACGGCGAATCTCGCCATGGCTGGCGTCAAGGCCGCCGGTCAGCGCCCCCAGAGCTGGCAGGATCAATTTGGACGAGGAACCGACAAAGCAGCGCCGAGACACATGCCGGCCGCGCAGCGACAGCCGCAGCTTGGGGTGGAAATGGCCTGAAATCTCCGGCCGTGCATCATTGGGATCGGCTTCATGCCGCAGCCAGATGCCTTCCATTTCCGCTTCGGCGAGCCGCCGCCCGCCCGGAGCGCCGGTCATTCCCGCATCATGATTGCCGGTGATCCACACCCAGTCCACCCGCTCCATCAGCGCCGCCAGACGCTCCCGCGCCTTCCGGGGGAGCCGGGCCGCGCCATCCGCATCGTGGAAGCTGTCGCCCAAGGACCAGACCGATCGCGCACCCGTCCGATCGACCAGCATGGCGATCAGGTCCAGCGTCGCCTGGCTGTCATGCGGAGGCAGGAACTGGCCGAACCGCCCGAACCAGCTCGCCTTTTCGAAATGCAGGTCAGCGACCAGCAGTGCCGATTTCGCTGGCCAGAACAGCGCGGCCTCAGGCAACGCCAGAAAGTCGTGACCAGCGAACGAAAGGGGAACCATGACCCGCCTATGCCCCCTCCCGCGCCGTCTTTCAAGAGGGCGGCGGAGCGGCTATGGGCGTGGCATGGCCGCTCCCTTCACCATTGCCGCGCTTTATTGTTTCGCCGCCTTCGATGATCCGCATCCTCTGGCGCGGGACCTGCGCGCGCTCTGCGATAGGCTCGATACCTGCGGCACGCTGATCCTCGCGAGGGAAGGGATCAACGGAACGGTCGCGGGAAGCGAAGAGGCGATCGCCGCCCTAGTCCGGCATATCCGCGCGCTTCCGGGCTGCGCGGACATGGACGTCAAATATGCGGCGGCGGACGGCGCGCCCTTCGCGCGCATGAAGGTGAAGGTGAAGCGGGAGATCGTGACTCTGGGCGCGGGCGACCTTGATCCAGCGCGACGGGCGGGGCGGCATCTCGATCCCCGTGAGTGGAACGACCTGATCGCCGATCCCGGCACGATCGTCATCGACACGCGCAACGCCTATGAAGTGTCCGTCGGCAGCTTCGAAGGCGCGATCGATCCCGGAACCCGGTCCTTCCGCGACTTTCCCGCATGGTTCGGCGCCTTTGCCGGAAAGTTGCGCGAAGAAGGCCGCAGCCCGCGTATCGCCATGTTCTGCACCGGCGGCATCCGTTGCGAAAAATCGACGGCGCTCGTCCGCGCGCGCGGCTTCGACGAAGTCTACCACCTGCGCGGCGGCATACTGCGCTATCTGGAGGAGGTGCCGGAGGCGGAAAGCCGCTGGCATGGGGAATGCTATGTCTTTGACGATCGGGTGGCGGTGGGTCACGGCCTCAAGCCCGGCACGCATCGTCTCTGCCGCGCCTGCGGCCTTCCCCATCATGCGGACGAAGATCATGTCTGCCCGGCGACCGCCAGCCGCGCCTAGCCGGTGAAACGGTGCAGCGCCGTCCCATGCGCCCTCAACCAGGCGCGCGCGGGCCGGGGGTCCTCGCCCAATATGCGCTGGTGCGCCGCATGGAATGCCGGGCTGTGATCCATATGCAACAGATGCGCCAGCTCATGGGCCACGGTCGCGCGGCGCACGGCCGGAGGACACAGGATCAACCGCCAGCTATAGCGAATGCCGCCGCCCGACGAGCAGCTGGCCCAGCGGCTGCGCGGATCGCCGATGCCGACCGACGTCACGATCAGGCCATGGTCCTGCGCCATGGCAATCGTCTCAGCCTCCAGCACCGCCCTGGCCCGCGCTTTCAGCCAGCGGAGCACGCGCTGCGGCACCGACTCCGCCGCGCCGCCCAGCATCAGCGAGCCGCCCTCTATCCTGATCGTGCGCGACGTTTCCGCGACCCAGCGAATCTGGACATCCCGCCCTTCCAGCGGAAAGATCGCGCCATCATCCAGGACGAGCACCGGCAGCCGCGAAGCCAGTTGGGTGCGGACCCACCCCTCATGCCCCTGCGCCCAGCCGAGCGCGCGTTTCAGGTCGGCGCGAAGCGGCAGGGACAGGCGCAGCTCTCCGTGCGTCCGGTCCAGTGAGAGGCGATAGGCCCGCGCCCGAGCCGACCGGCGCACGCGCACCGGCACCTTGACGCCATCGACCAGGATCGCGCCGTCAGAGTTCCCGGTCGACAAGATGGTTTTCCCAGTCGCCTGCATCCGCCTCCGCCACCGTCCAGCCGCGCACGGACTGGCCGGCGCGATGCACAGCTTCCCTGTCGCCGCTGATCAGATAATGCCATTCGGGCAGGGGCTGGCCCTCCTCCCGCAGCCGGTAGGCGCAGGTCCTCGGCAGCCAGCTTAACGTCTTGACCTTCTGCGGCGTCAAGCGGACACAGTCGGGGACGAAGCGGCGGCGGTCCTTGTAGCTGGAACACAGCCCGCTGTGGCGGTCGAGCAGCTGGCAGGCGACATTGGTGGGATAGATCCGCCCGCTATCCTCATCCTCGGCCTTGTGCAGACAGCATTTGCCGCAACCATCGCACAGCGCTTCCCATTGCGCGCGGTCGAGCTGGTGGAGAGGCTTTTCCCAGAATTCCAACGGTCACCTGATCCATTTTTCAAGGAAGGCGAACACCTGATCCGGCCCTCCTTCATCCTCGTCCGGCGTGCCGGGGTCGTCCACGGGCACCAGCGCGATGGGCTCACCCCCCGGACCGAATAGATAGGGCGTGCGGCTGTGGCTGACCAGATAGCTGCTCGTCCCCTTCCCTTCTTCCTTGCCGTAGACGACGACGAAATCCTTCGCCACCTTGGCAATGTCTTCCTTGCTGCCGGTAAGGCCGATCAGACGCGGGTGGAAGGCGGCGACATAGGTTTTGAGCACCGCGGGCGTGTCACGCTCTGGATCGAGGCTGATGAGGATAGGCTGCACCTTGGCGGCGCGCGCCGGATCGGCCTTTTCGAACCTGGTGAAGGCCTGCATGATGCGTTGCAGGTCCAGCGGGCAGACGTCGGGGCAATAGGTGTAGCCGAAATAGACCAGCCGGTATTTGCCCTTGAAGTCGTCCCAGCGCACTTTCCCGCCATTCTGGTCGATCAGCGTGAAGGGCGCGCCGATCTTCGCCCCGGCGAGGTCGCCCGGCGCGCTCTGGCTGTTGCTGGAGGCGTCTCCGCCGCCATTGTTGCAGGCGGCCGCAAAGACGCCAAGGGACAGGACGAGCGGGAGAAGCGCTTTGTTCATGGCGCCGCCAGCCATGCCCTGCTATGGCCGCTTTTGCAAACGCAACGGGGCTTTTCAGGACGATGACAGGACGTTTTTCGCTTTCGATGGGTTTGGGCCGGGCCGCTGCTCTGGCGCTGGCCCTGCTTTCGCCAGTCGCGGCCCAGGCGCAGTTTTCCGACAATTATAATTTCCTGAAGGCCGTGAAGGACGCCGATGGCCAGAAGGTGACGGACCTGATCCAGAAGCCCGGCTCGACGGTGATAAACAGCCGCGACGTGACCACTGGCGAAACCGCCCTGCATCTGGTGATCGCGCGGCGCGACGCGACCTGGCTGGGCTTTCTGCTGGGCAAGGGCGCCAATCCCAACATCGCCGACCGGCAGGGCAATACGCCGCTGATGAACGCGGTGCAGGCCCGGTTCGAGGATGGGGTGCGCACATTGCTGGCGCATGGCGCGCAAATCGACAAGACCAATGGCAGCGGGGAAACACCCCTGATCCGCGCAGTGCAATTGCGCGATCTTGGCCTCGTTCGCCTGCTGGTGGCGCAGGGCGCCGACCCGGACCGGCGCGACACTATCGCTGGCATGTCGGCGCTTGATTATGCGAAGCGGGACGGCCGCACCCCAGGGCTGGAAGAAGCGCTAAGCGCCGCCAAGAGCAAGGCCGCGCCCAAGGGCCCGGTGCAGGGCCCGGTCTTCTGAACGCTTCTGCTCCGGCCTTCTTCCCCTTGCGCGCCGGTGCCTGTCTCACCATCTTCAAAGCCTATCCGTTGCAGGATGAGGCAAGCGATGGACGGCAAGCACATCGAAATGGAGAAGGCCTGGGAACAGGCGCTCGGCAACATCTTCACACCCTATACTGGCGCTGATCATGATCCGGTGCGCAAGGCGATCAACGGCTTTGCATCGTCACTGGGATCAAGCAGCTACGAGATACGCAGGCATATGGCGCGCACCGCCGCCCGGCAGGGATCGATGGCGCTGGGCCAGTGCCTTGCCGATGAATATTGGGGCAAGCGCCCTTAGTAAGGCCCGCTCACCAGCCTAGCTCGGCCGCATGATCCGGGTCGGCGATCGCGGTCAGCCGCCGCGCCGCGCGCCGGGCGAAGCGGAGCGTTTCCGCCTTGCGCCGCGCCGCCGCCAGGGGTTCGACCGGGGCAGGGCGCAGCAATTCGGCATCATATTGATCCGCCACGATCAATCCGGTCCGGTCCGGCCACAATGCCTGGCTGTCGAAGGGAGACAGATCAAATCCCGAAGGCACGGCCCAGAAGAACCGGTCGCAATAGTCGAAATATTCCGGCCACTTCATATCGCCCAGCAGATCGGACCGGCTGCATTTGATTTCGACGATGGTGATCCGCCCGGCGCCGTCGATCGCCATGATGTCCGCCCGCCGCCCATTGGGAAGGGGCACTTCCATGATCCCGCTCATGTCGTGACGGAAGAACAGGCGCAGCGTGCCCCGCGCCACGGCAAGCGCCGTGCCGTCCGTCAGGGGCGAGCAGTCCCCGCTGGAAAGAGATGCCAATGCGGTCATGCCGCAGTCATAGAACAGTAAGGGAACAAAAGGAAAGGCCGATTTGGGCTATATCCAAACCGGCCTTCTCTCAGCTCCGTGAAAGGAGCGATCAGCGATAGAAGATATGGTTGTCGATCGCCGCCAGCTGGCGCTTGCCCCAGCCCGGCGAAACCCGGCGCGCGTGGAAGAAGAGAGCGCCTTCCGCCTGGCTGTCCCAGCTGTCTTGCATCGCGATCTGGGCGATGGCCACCGCTTCGCGCCAGCTACGGCTGGCGGTCGGGATGGGGGGCATGCCCCGGCCGCGCACGAAGCTGAACTGACCGGGCTGATAGACGACGCCGCACAGGCTGCTGGCGAAGCGGCCCGACTTCGCGCGATTGATGATGACGCGGGCAACGGCAAGCTGCCCTTCCAGGCTTTCGCCCTTCGATTCGAAATAAACTGCACCGGCGAGGCAACGCATGTCGCCATCGAGCGTTTCTGCATCACCCTGAGCGTCGACCAGAGCGGCGAGATTGTCGGCCTTGACATCGGCGCTGCCGGAAAGGGGGGCCAGCGGCTGCGCGACTTCGCGCGGCGCGGCGAAAACGACGGCGGGCTTCGTGGCCGCCGGCGGAGCTGCATTCAGCTCTGAAAAAGACTGGACCGAAGGAACTGCTTCATTGGCGCTCGACATATCGGCCGCAGTGACCGCCGCGCTGGCGGACAAAGCAAATGCCGCGGCAATCGCGGCCTTCAAACGAAAACTCATCACATCTCAAAATCGTGCGGTTCTTGGCCAGGGACGTCGTATTAACCCTTACTCGCATCGACGTCAGGCCGCCCCCCGTCTGCGTGTTTACCGTGCCCGCCCCCCACGGGCGAAAACGGCAACCTGCGCGTTCAGCGTTGCCGGGGCCAGTGCCCGCCACGGCCAAAAGAGTCAACGATCAGCAGATCGTTTCAGCGGCGAACCGTTCCACATCCGCGATATCGAGTTCGATAACCCACAGATCGGGGTCTGACCGGCGGCGGCGCGCTATATATTGCGACAGCGCCTCAGGTCCCTCTTGTGGATCCGGCCCGCAGCGAGTCAGCCGGTATCCCCCTTCCCAGTCGGGAACCCGCTCGAAAAGCCCTGAATCATGTCCCTTTTCAACGGCCTGGATCAGGATAACGCCGCTGATTTCGTCGCCTTTCACCAGCACGGTGGCAAAGCCTCCGGCAGCGGCGGCGCGGCGCACCAGCACGTTGACCAGTATCGCGCTGGTCAGCCGGTCAGCCTGCATAGCCGGGCAGGGAAGAAAGGGGGAATTGCGACCGCATGAAGGTGCCGGTGCCCCGGCCGACTTCCTCGCCTTCCATGTCGATCAGGCTCGCTTCGGCGACGAAGACTCGCCGCCTGCCGCTGATCCACCGGCCCTCGGCCCGGATTCGGCCAGGCCCGATCGGCCGCGTGAACAGCAGGTTGAACGCGGTGGTCAGCAGGAATCGATCGCTCACCAGACTGTTCGCGGCATAGAAGGCCGCATCGTCCAGCATCTTGAAATAGACCGTCCCATGCACGGCACCAGCAGCGTGGAACTGGCTTTCGTCCACGTCGAATTCGATGACGGAACGGCCCGCTTCGCTGATCGTCAGTTCTGACCGGAACAGCCTGTTGATCGGCGCGGAGCGGTAGAGATTTTCCAGCGCACGGAAATGCGCCGCCTCGCCGCTGGGAGACGCCGCCGCGTCAGGCCGCGTCACGCGCTTCGCCGCCCGCCAGCAGCGCGTGCAGCGCTTCAGGGGATTGAGCCCCGCGCAGCCGGGCGACATTGCCTTCCTCGCGCAGATATCGGGAAACCCGCGCCAGCGTCTTCAAATGCTCGGCGCCACTGTCCACCGGCGACAGCAGGGCAAAGACGATATCCACCGGCGCATCATCCACCGCATCGAAGGGCATGGCGGGGTTGAGCAAAGCAACGACGCCGCGCATCCGGTCGAGGCCGGGAATCTTCGCATGGGGAATGGCGACTCCGCCGCCAAAGCCGGTCGATCCCAGCTTTTCGCGCTCAAGCAGCGCTTCGGCCACAGCCTGGGATTCCAGGCCATAGGCTGATGCCGCGAGTTGCCCGATCTTCTGGAAAAGCGGCCTCTTGCCATTCACCGAAAGGCCTGTGGCGAGCGCATCAAGCGCGACGATATCGGTGAAATGAACCATGACCAACCCGGAACAGCCGAGCCGCACTCCGTTTCTTCAAATTGCGCGACACTCGGGGATATGAAGCCCGGCCCCATAAGCCGCCGGCCAGCGAAGGTCAACCGGCGGCCGGGGGACGGCCTTGACGTCAGGAACGCGGCTCGACCCAGCCGATCGTCCCGTCCTGACGGCGATAGACCATATTATAGGCCGACGTGCCCGCATTCAGGAACAGCAGCGCATTGGTGTTGCGCAGGTCCAGCATCATCACGGCGTCAGACACGCTGGCTTCGGGAATGTCCACGCGGGTCTCCGCCACGATCAGAGGCGCTTCGGCGGGCTCCTCCTCGTCCGACGACCCGGCAAAAATCGTATATCCCGCTCCATCCACGCCATCGAGGTCATAGCCGTTCGCGCGCTGCGCCTCGGCCGCGACGGCCTGCTGGTGCCGGTCCTTCAACCGGCGCATATAGCGCCTGAGCTGCCGTTCGATTCGTTCGGCCGCCTGATCGAAGGCGGGGTGCGCTTCCTGCGCTTCCCCCGATCCTTTCAGGATCAGCCCGGTCATGACATGGCAGACGATGTCGCAATGGAAGGCGCCGTGTGGAGCAGGCCGGAACGTGACCTGCGCGGAAATCGTGCGGGCAAAATATTTCTCGGCCATCGCCTCCAGCCGGGTCCAGACATGCTGCTTGAGCGCATCGCCCGTGTCGACCTGATGTCCGGAAACACGAATATCCATATGCCTTCTCCTTATTCTTGCGGGCCGCTGGACAGCGGCCCGGTGGCCGAAACTCAAAGGTTGGGCTTCACGGCCCCGCCTTCAAGCGTCCTCCAGCCAGAGCGGCTTTTCCAGCGTCGCGACGAACGCTGCATGCCTTTCCAGCTCCACCGCGCTCGCCTGAAAAACGCGCGCGGGACGAACAGGGCGAACCGCGACAATCGCCGCAAGTTCCACCTGAACCGTGTCTTTCTCCTCCTGCTGTGCAAGACCAAGGCCGATCTGACGCCCCCCGGTCAGTTCGATGTAAAGCTGGGCGAGCAGTTCGGCGTCGAGCAGCGCGCCATGCTTGATCCGGTGGCTGCGATCTATGCCATAGCGGCTGCACAAGGCGTCCAGGCTGTGCTTCGCGCCGGGATGAAGCTGCCGCGCTATGGCGACGGTGTCGATCATCCGGTGCATGCCCACTTCGGGCAAGCCGCACAGCCTCAATTCATGATTCAGAAAGCCGAAATCGAACCGGGCATTGTGCGCAACGAGATGACTGTCCTCCAGAAAGTCGAGCAGTTCCTCGACTCCGGCCGAAAAGAGCGGCTTGTCCCTCAGAAAGACGTCCGACAGGCCATGCACCGCCTCGGCCGCCGCGGGCATGGAACGTTGCGGATTATAATAAGCGTGGAAGGTCCGTCCGGTCGGCACGCGGTTGAAAAGTTCGATACAGCCTATTTCCACCAGCCGATCGCCGGACGCCGGGTCAAGGCCGGTCGTTTCGGTATCAAAGATAATCTCGCGCATTGGCCTCTTTAACCGATTCTGGCCGGATCTTCCTTATCGGCCCCTCTTGGCCTCAAGGCAAGCGACCAGGCGCCGCACCTGCGCGCGCGTGGCCGCGAAAGTGGTGCCGGTGTCGATGATATGATCGGCGCGCCGCCGCTTTTCGGCATCGGGCGTCTGCAAATGCAGGATCCGGCGGAATTTCGCAGGGGTCATGCCGGGGCGCGACAGCACGCGCTTACGCTGCTTCCAGGCGGGGGCGGTGACGACGATCACCCCGGCTACCTTGCGATCATGATGCTTCTCGAAGAGGAGGGGGATGTCCAGCACGACGAAGCTGCGCGCCCGGTGCCGCCGCAGAAAGGCCATGCGCCGCTGCTGCACCGCCGGATGAACGATCGCCTCAAGCGCCTTCAGTTCATGCGGATGGCCGAACACGGCCGCGCCCAGCTTCACCCGGTCGACGCCCATGGGACCGGTCGTGCCGGGGAAGCGCGCCTCGATCGCGGGAAGCAAGGCGCCATCTGGTCCTTGCAGCCGATGCACTTCGGCATCCGCGTCGAACACCGGCACGCCTTCCCGCCGCAGCATGCGCGCGACAGCCGACTTGCCCATGCCGATCGATCCGGTCAGCCCATAGATCTTCATGGCTCAGGCGGCGAGGAGCAGGGCGCGCAGCTCATCGTCCCGCTCGCGCGGCGCCTGCGCGTCGAAAAATATGTCGAACGCCAGCGCCGCCTGCCCGATCAGCATCTCCAGACCGTCGAGCAGCTTGAACCCATGCTCCCGCGCGTTTTTCAGCAGCGGCGTCTCCAGTGGCGCATAGACGATGTCATAGACCGTCGCTCCAATGGCCAGGGGCGTCAGGTCGAGTTCCAGCGGCGGCTGTCCGGCCATGCCCAAAGACGTGCTGTTGACCAGCAGGTCAGCGGGCGGAAGCACATCGGCCATGCCGATGACCCGGCCCTTGATTCCCGCACGGTCGAGCAGCGCCTGTCCCTTCGCCGCATCGCGCGCCATGATGGTGATGTCCGGCACGCCAAGGCTGGTGAGCGCGAACAATATGGCGCGCGCGGCCCCGCCAGCCCCCACCAGAACAGCGCTTTCGCCCTTCCACTTGTCGCGCAGCAGCGGCTGGAGGAAACCGCCCGCATCGGTGTTCGTGCCGATCAGCGGCCCGCCGGTCTCGCTGGCGATCGTGTTCATCGCTCCGATCCGCTCGCGAACGCCGCCCGGATCGTCGGTATAATCCATGACGGCGATCTTGTGCGGGATGGTGACATTGCACCCAAGCCAGTCGGGATCGGCCCGCCGCTCCAGAAAATAGGCGGCAAGGCCCTGGCTGGTCACATGCGTCTTGCGATATTCCGCCTCGATGCCCAGGCAGTCGAGCCAGAAATTATGGATGAGCGGCGATTTGCTGTGCGCGATCGGGTCGCCGATCACTTCGGCATAGGGGAGCGTGTCGGTCATGACGGCAGAACGCCCCGTGTGCGCAGAAAGTCAAGCAGCGGCAGCAGCGGCAGGCCCTGGATCGCGAACTGGCTGCCTTCGATCCTGCTGAACAGCTGCGCGCCGGGCCCTTCGATCCGGTAACAGCCCACGCACCAGCGGCACTCATCCCATTCCCGGTCGAGATAGGAGGCGATGAATTCATCGGACAGCGGCCGCACGGTCATGCGCACCCGTTCGACATGCCGCCAGATCGGCTCTCCGTTGAGGACGATGACGGCGGCGCTGTGCAGATGATGCACCTGACCCGACAGCAGCTTCAATATCCGTTCGGCGTCGGCCCGATCGACAGCCTTGTCGATCATGCTTCCGTCCCCCAGGCTCAACGTCTGGTCGCATCCCAGCACCAGCGCCCCGGCGACGCGGCGCGAAACGCGAAGCGCCTTCAACTCCGCCAGTGCATCCGCCAGCGCCCGCGCGTCCAGCCCGTCGGCACGCAGCGCGCCCTTCGCCGCTTCTTCGTCCACGCCGGGCGACAGCGCCTCGAACGGCACCTGCGCCGCTTGCAGCAGGGCCCGGCGGCTCGCGCTTTGGGAAGCCAGCACGATCATATGTCATTTCCTTCCGCCAGCACGCGGTCGTTGAACAGGTTGATGATGGCCGCGGCGGCTTCCTCGATCGACCGGCGGGTCATGTCGATCACCGGCCAGCCATTGTCGGCGAACATGCGGCGGGCAAAGGCCAGCTCCTCCTGCACCTTCTCTATGTCCACATAGCTGGTTTCCGGCGCCTGGTTGAGCGACAGCAGCCGGTTGCGGCGGATCTGCACCAGCCGTTCGGGACTGACGGTAAGGCCGACGACCATGGGATGTTTCAGCGAAAACAGGCTGCGCGGCGGGGGCGATTGCACCACCAGCGGGATATTGGCGGTCTTGTAACCCCTGTTGGCAAGGTAGATGGACGTTGGCGTCTTGGACGCGCGCGACACGCCCGCCAGGACGATGTCGGCCTCCTCCCAATTTTCATGTCCCACGCCGTCATCATGGGCGATGGTGAACTGGATCGCCTCGATCCGTGCGAAATAGGCCTCGTCCAATATATGCTTGCGGCCCGGCCGGTTGCGGGTTTCCTGCCCCAATATGTTGGACAGCGCGTCCGTCACGCTGTCGAGCGCGGCGACATGGGGCAGGCCCAGCGCCCGGCACCGCGTCTCCAGCCGCCGCCGCAACTGGTGATTGGACAGGGTGAAAAGCACCAGGCCCGGATTGGCGGCGATCTCCTCCATGATCCGGTCGAGATGGACATCGGACCGCACCATGGGCCAGAAATGCCGTACCGCCTCCACATTTTCGAACGCGCCGATCGCCGCCTTGGCGATATTTTCCAGCGTTTCGCCGGTGGAGTCCGACAGGAGGTGAAGGTGGATGCGCGACATGGAGCATATCTCTGTGTGGAGGCTGTGGATAAAGCAAGGGATAGGTTGCGGAGCAAATCGCCTCCTTTTCCCTCTCTGCGCTCCGCCTTTTTTTACCCACAGCCCTTCAACAAGCCCGTAATTTCATCCACATGCTGTGAGTAACGGGGACAAGCCCATTGAATCGACCGGGTTGGCCTAGCTCGAAAGAGTCAAGCTGTTGGCAAATCCGGGCGTAGCGCATAAACCCCGCTGCCAAGCGCCCAACTATCTCCATCATCCTTTTAGAATCTAAATAAGAGAGTTTATGACGGGACCAGATGCCGGCCAGTCCGCCGGGCCTTCCAAGCCGCTGCTTTCCGTCCTCAACGGTGAATGCCCCGCCGTGCCGCCCATGTGGCTGATGCGGCAGGCGGGCCGTTACCTGCCCGAATATCGCGCGCTGCGGGCCGAAAAGGGCGGCTTTCTGGAACTGGTCTATGACAGCGCGGCGGCGGCCGAGGTGACCTTGCAGCCGCTGCGCCGCTTCGGCTTTGACGGCGCGATCCTCTTTTCCGACATATTGATCGTTCCCTACGCCATGGGGCAGGACCTCTGGTTCGAAGCGGGGGAGGGACCCCGCCTCGCGCCCACGCTGGACCAGACGGATCTTGCCGCGCTGAAACCCGATTTCAGCCGCTTCGACGCTGTCTATGAAACGGTGCGGCAGGTGAAGGCGGCGCTTGATCCCGCCGTCACCTTCCTTGGCTTTGCGGGCAGCCCCTGGACCATCGCCACCTATATGGTCGCGGGGCAGGGCAGCAAGGATCAGGGCGCGGCGCGGCGGCTCGCCTATAACGGCCCGGAACGCTTCGCCGCCATCATCGACGCCATCGTGGATGCGACCGTCACCTATCTGTCCGGCCAGATCCAGGCGGGGGTCGAAGCGGTGCAGCTGTTCGACAGCTGGGCGGGCAGCCTTGCTCCCTTGCAGTTCGACCGTTGGGTGATCGCACCCAATCGCGCGATCGTGGAACGGTTGAGGCAGCTTCATCCCGGCATTCCGGTGATCGGCTTTCCCAAGGGCGCGGGCGCGAAGCTGGCGGACTATGCGGCGGGGACCGGCGTCGATGCGGTGGGCATCGATGAAACCGTCGATCCGCATTGGGCCAACCGCGTGCTTCCAGCGGGGCTGGCCGTACAGGGTAATCTCGATCCGCTTGCGCTCATCGCGGGCGGACGCGCGGTCGAAGAGGCGGTGGACAATATCCGCGCCGCCTTTGCGGGACGCCCGCACATCTTCAACCTGGGTCATGGAATCCTGCCCGACACGCCGGTTCCGCATGTCGAGGCGTTGATCACCTATCTCCGGCAAGGAAAGGACGGCTGATGCCCTATCTTGGCGCTGCCTATCTGTGGGTGAAGGCCGCCCATGTCATCTTCGTCATCTTCCTGATGGCCGGGCTGTTCATGATGCCGCGCTTCTTCGTCTATCACCATCAATGCCCCGCCGGATCGGACGAAGACCGCAAATGGATCGACAGGGAAAGGCGGCTGCTCAAGATCATCCTCAACCCGTCGCTGATCCTGGTGTGGGTCTTCGGCCTGATGCTGATGGTGGAGATCGGCGCGTGGAACTTCGGCTGGTTCCACCTGAAACTGCTCTTCGTCCTGGGGCTGTCAGCTTATCATGGCTGGATCGCTGGCTATACGAAGAAGCTCGCCAGAGGCCTGCGGCCGATGAGCGAGAAGAAATTGCGGCTGCTCAACGAGATTCCGGGGATCGCCGCGGCGGTGATCGTCGTCGCGGTGATCGTGAAGCCCTTTTGACAGGCAGCGGCGCTATCATTCAGCCGCCGGGTTGACCGGGATATTGTCGATCAGCCGGGTCCGCCCCAGCTTCGCCGCGCCGAGCAGCCGGGCAGGGCGGTCCAGCACGCGCATCGGCTCCAGCGTCGCCGCGTCGCACAGGCTGACATAATCGATGGGGTCGAATCCATGGGCGGCCAGCGTCGCGATCGCCTTGGCCAGCGCCGCTTCCACCGCCATTCCCTTCTCCATCTGCCGCGCCGCTTCTCCCAGCGCGCGGGGAAGGGCGAGCGCCTCGCGCCGTTCCTCTTCGCTGAGATAGGCGTTGCGCGAAGACAGGGCGAGCCCGTCCTCCGCCCGCTGGGTCGGCACGCCGATGATCTCGACCGGCAGGTCAAGGTCCTGCACCATGCGGCGGATGACGGCGAGCTGCTGATAATCCTTCTCGCCGAACAGCGCCACATCGGGCTGGACCTGGTTGAACAGCTTGGTGACGACCGTGGCGACTCCGTCGAAATGACCGGGGCGCGCCGCTCCATCCAGACCCTCGGTCAGGCCCGACAGGCTGATATTGGTCGCATAGCCCGCCGGATACATGACCTCGACGCCGGGCGCCCACAACAGGTCAACCCCTGCGGCCTGGAGCATTTGCGCGTCTTTCGCCTCGCGCCGGGGATAGGAATCCAGATCCTCATTCGCTCCGAACTGGCGCGGATTGACGAAGATCGACACGACGACATGCGCCGCATGCCTGCGCGCTTCCTCGACCAGCGCCATATGGCCCTCGTGGAGCGCCCCCATGGTCGGCACGAGCGCGATCCTTCCATCGCTTTTCATCGGTTTGAGAGCGGATCGCAGGGCGGGAATATCACGGAAGATTTGCACGGGACGAGGGGCTCCGATAAGGCATCAGCCAAGGGGATTATCCTTGCTAAGGCATGGCCGGGCAAGGCGGTCAAGAATCATTGCGGCACATGAACGGGGTTATTGAGGTCCGATGGCGAACGCCCAAACGCATCATATCGTCTTCGCCAATGAAAAGGGCGGAACCGGCAAATCGACCACGGCAGTCCATACGGCGATCGCGCTGACGGCGCTGGGGCATCGCGTCGGCATGATCGACCTTGATCCGCGTCAGCGCACCGTGACCCGCTATATGGAAAACCGCGCCGAAACCGCGCGGCGGCGCGGTATCGACCTGCCCGCGCCCGACTTCACGGTGCTGAAGGGCGACAGCATAGAAGCGCTGGAGGAGGAAGCCGCGGCGGTCGCGGAGGGCAAGGATTTCCTGGTCGTGGACACGCCCGGCCGCGACGACCTGTTCGCACGGCACATGGCGGCCCGCGCCCATACGCTGGTGACGCCGATGAACGACAGCTTCGTCGATTTCGACCTGATCGGCCAGGTGGACGCCGAAACCTTCAAGGTCCGCCGCCTGTCCTTCTATTCCGAACTGATCTTCGAAGCGCGCAAGACGCGGGCGAAGGCTGATGGCGTGTCGATCGACTGGGTGGTGCTGCGCAACCGCGTCCAGCATCATGACGCGCGCAACAAGAAGCGGGTGGGCGACGCGCTGATGGAATTGTCGCGCCGTGTCGGCTTCCGCGTGATCCCCGGCCTGTCGGAGCGCGTGATCTTCCGTGAACTTTTCCCGTCGGGCCTGACCCTGCTGGACAAGGGCCATCTGGGCGATCTGGGCGTCAGCCACATCGCCGCGCGGCAGGAACTGCGTGAAATGGTGGCGGGCCTCGCCTTGCCAGCCAGGGAAGAAACCGCGCCTGTCGATCTGCTCGGCGCGGCCTGATGGGGCTGTTCGCCCTGTTGCTTGCCGGGCTTGCGGCCTGGCTCATCTGGACGGGACGGTTGCAACGCATGAGCGCCAAGGATGGCATGGCATTGGGCGTGGCGCTGGTTGGCGCGGTGATGGCGGCCAAGGGAAAGCCCCTGCTGGGCGCCCCCTTGCTGCTGGGCGCGACGCTTTTCTTCTTTGTCGAAGGTCAAAAGGGAAAGGCAAGCCGGACCAGGATCAAGGCGCAGCCCCCTTCCGGCGCGGATGATCTGGCGAAGGCGCGTGCGCTACTGGGCGTTGCGCCCGATGCCGACGCCAACGCAATCCGGGCGGCGCATCGCCGGTTGATCGCGTCCGTTCACCCCGACCGGGGCGGGACGGAGGCACTGGCCGCCCAGCTCAATGCCGCGCGCGACCTGCTGCTTGCCCAGCGCGCTGAACAGGGCAGGGCCTCGCGCCCCTAGGCGGAAGGAGGGGAGGGACCATGGCGCATCGCTTCCATCCCTCGCTGCTGCGCGAATATGACATGCGCGGCGTCTTCGGGGCGACGTTGAGCGCCGCTGACGCCTATGCGCTCGGCCGCAGTTTCGCGACCGTGGTCAGGGATAATGGCGGGTCAAGGATTGCGACCGGTCATGACGGCCGCTTGAGTTCACCGCTGCTTGAATCCGAACTGGTTCGCGGTCTTGCGGATGGCGGCGTGGACGTGCTGCGCATAGGCCTCGGCCCGACTCCAATGCTCTATTATGCCGAAGCGGTGCTGGACGTGGACGGCGGCATTCAGGTAACCGGCAGCCATAATCCCCCCGATCACAATGGCTTCAAGCTGACACTTGCGCATCAGCCCTTTTTTGGGAGCGACATCGCCCGGCTCGGCGGCATCGCCGCGACGGGAGCGTGGAGTGAAGGCGCGGGCTCGGTCGAAACCATGGACATCATGGACCGCTATGTGGCGCGCCTTGTGGAAGGGTTCGACGGCCCCGCCTGCCGCATCGGCTGGGACGCAGGCAATGGTGTCGCCGGGCCGGTGATCGAAAAGCTCGTCAAACTGCTTCCGGGTGAGCACCACACGCTTTTCACCCAGGTAGATGGCTATTTCCCTCATCATCACCCCGATCCTACGATTGACGCCAATCTGGAGGATCTTCGAACGCTTGTCCTCCAAAATAATCTCGATTTCGGACTGGCTTTCGATGGCGACGGCGACCGCATCGGCGTGATCGACGGCAAGGGACGGCCGATCTGGGGCGATCAGTTGCTGGGACTGTTCGCGCAGGTCGTGCTCCAGCAAAGGCCAGGCGCAACGATCGTCGCGGATGTGAAGGCCAGCCAGGCTTTGTTCGACCGCGTGGCCGATCTGGGCGGGCAACCACTGATGTGGAAAAGCGGGCACAGCCTGATCAAATCCAAAATGAAGCAGACCGGCAGTCCGCTGGGCGGGGAGATGACCGGGCATATCTTCTTCGCGGACGATTATTACGGCTTTGACGATGCGCTTTACGCGGCGGTCAGGCTGATCCGTGCCCTCGGCCTGCTTGGCGGCAGCGTCACTGCGCTGCGCGACGCCATGCCAGCGCTGCTCACCACCCCCGAACTTCGCTTTCCGGTGGAAGAGGAGCGCAAGTTCGCGATCATTGCCGAGATAATGGACCGGCTGCACCATGCGGGCGCCGATGTCGACCGGACGGATGGCGCACGGGTAACGACTCGTGATGGATGGTGGCTGCTGCGCGCCTCCAATACGCAGGCGGAACTGGTCGCGCGAGTCGAGGCGCGGGATCAGGCGGGGCTTGACCGGTTGATGAAGGACGTCGAGTCGCAGTTGGAAAAATCCTGCGTTCCCCTCGGGCGCTGACACCGGAACAGAAAAAACATCTGTTTTTTTCTCGATGGTTGCTGAACTGACGCTACGGAAAGCATCGGCCTGCGAAGCGATTGCATCAAACGCAACCATAGGCGCATATTTCGCATTTGCGACAATCTACGCTGCGACGCAAAAGGAACGGGCCTTTCAGGCATCCTCTCCTAAAAACTTCCAAGCCGTCCTCCGGGGCGGCTTTTTTTTGCTTCGGCGGCATGGCCGGGAAATGTGCGAACGGGAATTTAACCATGTTCGCGCTAGCGAAACGGCAGAAGCGCGGCGCCTTGCTGCCGCTCGCCAGCGTTACGAAGGAACATCATGCCCCTGCGCCGTCCCATCATTGCCAGCCTGCTAACCCTGGGAGTTTCGCTGGTGCCTGCGCCAGCCTTTGCGGGCGGCTTCTATCTACAGGAACAATCCCCGTTGGAAACTGGCCGCGCCTTGTCCGGCGGAGCCGCGGCGGCGGATGATCCATCGACGGTCTATTTCAATCCTGCGGCCATGACCGCCCTGCCCGGCACGCAGATGTCGATGGGCGGCGTGCTCCTGTCCGTCACCGCGCGCCAGAATAATATCGGCAGCAGCAGAAGCATCCCCGGCAGAGTCAGCGAAGCTGCCGTGGGCGGCAGTTCGGGCGGCAATCCCTTCGCCAGCCTGATCGCCGTCCCCAGCCTTTATGCGACCAGCGCCGTGACGGACCGCCTGTGGCTCGGCCTTGCCGTCACCGCGCCGTTCGGGCTGAAGCTCGATTATGATGCGGATTTCTTCGGACGGTATGATTCCCTGCATACCGACCTCAAAACCTATAATGTTCAGCCTTCCGCCGCCTTCAAGCTGACGGATTCGCTGTCGATCGGGGGCGGCGTGGATGTTCAATATGTTAAGGTCACGCTGACCAACGCGCTGCCCAATCTGTCGCCATTGGCCGCGGACGGGCTGGCGCGGGTGAAGGGGGACGACCTTTCCGTCGGATGGAATGCCGGGCTGTTCTACGATGGCGGCGATACCCATGTCGGTCTCCACTATCGGTCGGGCATGGACCACCGGATAGAGGGGCATTCGACGCTGTCGGGTCTTCAAGGTCCGCTCGCCGCCGTCAACGGCACCACGGATGCGACCGCGCCCCTTCATCTGCCCGATATCGCGACGGTCAGCATCATGCACCGGCTGACGCCTCGCGCACGGGCGATGCTGACGGCCCGCTGGTATAACTGGTCGGTGTTCAAGGATATCGCGATCACCTCCGGCACGGGCACGTCCGTCAAGGAAGTGCGTTATCGCGACAGCTACAGCGTCAGCGCGGGCGGCGAATATGATGTGAGTCCCGCCTTCACCTTACGCGCGGGCGCGATGTTCGATCGCACCCCGACCAATCCGCAATATCTCACCACGCGGGTGCCCGATGGCGACCGGGCGTGGCTGTCGGGCGGGGCGACGTGGAATATGTCGCCCTCGCTCGCGCTCAACCTCAGCTATGCTCATAATTTCATTGAGACCGTGACGATCCTGCGCCCGGATCACTTTTATTCGGGCGCTGCGGCCGTGACGGCCACGACGCGCTCGCGGGCCAGCGGCAATGCCGACCAGCTTGCCGCATCGCTGACGGCACGGTTTTAACCCGCGCGATAAATCACTATAGGGGCTTCATCATCCTGGAGCCCCATTTTCATGTCCGATCACAATCCCGGCCTGCGTCCCTGGCGCGACATAGCGCGGCGGCAGAGCCGTCAGATCATGGTCGGCGATGTGCCCGTGGGGGGCGGCGCGCCGGTCACGGTGCAGACCATGACCAATACGCCGACATCGGACGCGCGGGCGACGATCGACCAGATCCGGCGCTGCGAAGAGGTGGGCGTCGATATCATCCGCGTATCCTGCCCGGACGAGGAATCGACGGCGGCGTTGAAACAGATCGTCCGCGCCGCGCGCGTGCCCATCGTCGCCGACATTCATTTCCACTATAAGCGCGCGCTTGAGGCGGCCGACGCTGGCGCGGCCTGCCTGCGCATCAATCCGGGCAACATCGGGTCGGAAGCCCGCGTCAAGGAAGTGGTGGACGCGGCCAAGGCCAATGGCTGCGCCATCCGCATCGGCGTCAATGCGGGCAGCCTGGAACGCGACCTGCTCGAAAAATATGGCGAGCCTTGTCCCGAAGCGCTGGTGGAAAGCGCGCTCGACCATATCAAGCTGCTACAGGACCAGGATTTCCACGAATATAAGGTCGCGGTGAAGGCGAGCGACGTCTTCCTCGCGGTCGCGGCCTATATGCAGCTTGCCGACGCGGTCGATTGCCCGCTCCATCTTGGCATTACCGAAGCGGGCGGGCTGATCGGCGGCACGGTCAAAAGCGCGATCGGCATCGGCAATCTGCTCTGGGCCGGCGTCGGCGACACGATCCGCGTCTCCCTGTCCGCCGAGCCGGAAGAGGAAGTGCGGGTCGGCTACGAAATCCTCAAGTCGCTGGGCATCCGCACGCGCGGGGTCAAGGTCATCTCCTGCCCCAGTTGCGCCCGTCAGGGCTTCGACGTCATCCGCACGGTGCAGGCGCTGGAGGAACGGCTCCAGCATATCCACACGCCCTTGTCGCTCTCCGTCCTTGGCTGCGTCGTCAACGGTCCGGGCGAGGCGCGGGAAACCGACATCGGCCTCACCGGCGGCGGCGCGGGCAAGCATATGGTCTATCTGTCCGGCCTGACCGATCACACGGTTCAGGACGAAGGCATGATCGACCATATCGTGCGCCTGGTGGAAGCCAAGGCGGCGGAGATCGAGGCGGCCCGGCTGGAAGCCGAGACAACCGACGCTGGCCGGGCGCAGGCGGCGGAATAGCGGGTCCGGACCCGTCGCAACGTGCCGGACTCCCGCGCCTTCGCGATTCCCTTTGCCGTCTGCTGCGCGGCCGTCGCTCTGTTCGCGATCATGGACGCGACGATGAAGGGGTTGAGCCTCTCCATCGGCCTGTTCAACGCGCTGGTCTGGCGGGCGCTCGCGGGAACGCTGCTGGGCGTCGCGCTCATGCTGCTGATGCGTCAGCGCTGGCCGTCGCGGGACGTGCTGCGGCTGCATCTGCTGCGCGGGACGGTGGTGGCGGTGATGGCCAGCCTGTTCTTCTGGGGCATCATGCGCATGCCCCTGGCCGAAGCGATCGCCCTGTCCTTCATCGCGCCGCTGGTGGCTCTCTATCTCGCCGCGCTGCTGCTCAAGGAACGGATCAGCCAGCGCGCCGTGCTCGCATCGCTGCTGGGGCTCGCCGGAGTCGCTGTCATCCTGTCCGCGCGCCTGGGCGGCTCCTATGACGGCGGCGCGCTTGCGGGGGCGATCGCCGTCCTGCTTTCGGCGCTGCTGTTCGCCTGGAACCTCATCCTTCAACGGCAGCAGGCGCAACTCGCCTCGCCGGTCGAGGTCGCCTTCTTCCAGCATCTGGTGATGTTCGCCCTGTTCGCCCTCGCCGCGCTCGCAAGCTGGCTGACGCCCGCGCCCATCGCCCTTGCCGGTCTTGCCGAAAGCCTGCGGATACCGGACGCGCGGAGCTGGATGCTGGTCCTGCTCGCCACGGTTCTGGCCTTCACCTCGCTCGCGTCCTTCGCCTGGGCCTATGCCCGTGCGGAGGCGCAGTCCCTCATCCCGGTCGAATATAGCGCCTTCCTGTGGGCGGCGCTGCTGGGCTGGCTGATCTTCGGCGAGCGGCTGACTCTCTCCACCATTGCAGGGGCGGCGCTGATCGTCGCCGGGTGCCTGATCGCGGCGGGCGCTGGTCCGGTGCGACGCCGCGCGGGACGAGACGTTCGGGCGGACTCTTGACGCGGACTCCCCGCTCGGCGCATTGTGCCGAAACGGAACATTTGGGGGACATCCAAGCCATGGCGGTCAGCCGCGGAGCCAAGCGCACGCCGGAATGGCGCGAAATGCTGAAGCGCAGCCTTATTCGAAGCGGCGCGCTGATCAGCGCTATCACGCTTATGCTGGCGACATTGTTCCTGGCGCTGGCGCTGCTCAGCTTCCGTCTCAGCGACCCATCGATGATGACGGTCGCCGACAATCACGTCCAGAACATCATGGGCCTGCCGGGCGCATGGGTGTCCGCCTTCCTGCTGACCTTGCTGGGCGTGCCCGTCATCCTCCTCCTGCCGCTGCTGGCGATCACCGCGCGCCGCCTGTGGGGGGATCAGGACATGGCGGGCTGGAAGGGGCAGTTCGGCAAATGCTTCCTCGGCATCGTCCTGGTCGGCATCGGCCTTGCCATGTTCCAGCCCGATTCGCTGATCGACCTGCCGTCCGGTTGGGGCGGCCTGGTAGGGCTGGCGACCGCCAACGGCGTGCGTAGCCTCACCGCGCAGGCCCCGGCGGCGCAGGGATGGATCACCGGCATCCTCGTCGCCCTGATGCTGATCAGCGGTTTTTTCATCTGGTATCGCAGCCTGGCGCTGGAAAAGCCGATCATCGCCCTGCGGCGGCCCAGCCTGCCACGGCTGAGCCTGCCCAAGCCAAGCTTCGCGCTCGCAGGCGCCGCCCCGGCCGCGCAAGCCGAAGATGCGGAGGAGGCGGAGGATCGCGTCATCGCCCCGCGCCGCGCCGTCAGCAACGAACCCAAGCCCCCGATCAATATCCAGACGCCCAGGCCCGCACCCGCGCAACGGCAGATGGCGCCCGTGTCGCAGGACGATCTGTTCGGCAACAGCTCGCTGCCTTCCCCGGACCTGCTGAACCCCATTCCCGCGAGCCAGGGGCAAAAGATCGACAAGGCGGCGCTGGAGCGCAATGCGCGGCTGCTCGAAAGCGTGCTCGACGATTTCCATGTGAAGGGAAACATTGTCGAGGTTCGCCCCGGCCCGGTCGTCACCATGTACGAACTGGAACCCGCGCCCGGCATCAAGGCCAGCCGCGTCATCGCGCTCGCCGACGACATCGCCCGCAACATGTCGGCGCTGTCCGCTCGCGTCGCAACCATTCCGGGGCGCACCGTGATCGGCATCGAATTGCCCAACGCCAATCGGGAAGGCGTATCATTCCGCGAACTGATCACCAGCGAGCAATTCGGTCAGGAAGCGACGCTGCCCATCATCCTTGGCAAGAATATTTCGGGCGAGCCGATCATCGCCGATCTCGCGCCCATGCCGCACCTGCTGATCGCGGGCACCACCGGATCGGGCAAGTCGGTCGGCCTCAACGCCATGATCCTGTCGCTGCTCTACCGCATGACGCCGGATCAGCTGCGCCTGATCATGATCGATCCCAAGATGCTGGAACTGTCGACCTATGACGATATTCCGCATCTCCTCTCGCCCGTGGTTACCGAACCCAGCAAGGCGATCCGCGCCCTCAAATGGGCGGTGGAGCAGATGGAGGACCGCTATCGCATGATGGCGTCGATCTCCGTTCGCAACCTCGCCAACTATAATGAAAAGGTGCGCGCCGCGAAGGCGAAGGGCAAGCCGCTGGGCCGCCGCGTGCAGACCGGCTACGATCCCGAAACCGGCAAGCCGATCTATGAGGAGGAGCAGCTCGATTTCCAGCCGCTGCCGCAGATCGTCGTGGTCGTGGACGAGCTGGCCGACCTGATGATGACGGCGGGCAAGGAAGTGGAATTCCTGATCCAGCGGCTCGCGCAGAAGGCGCGCGCTGCGGGCATCCACCTGATCCTCGCGACGCAGCGTCCCTCCGTCGATGTCATCACCGGCGTCATCAAGGCGAACCTTCCCACCCGGATCAGCTTTTTCGTCACCAGCAAGATCGACAGCCGCACCATCCTGGGCGAGCAGGGCGCGGAGCAGCTGCTGGGCAAGGGCGACATGCTCTACATGCATGGCGGCAAGGGGCTGATGCGCGTGCACGGCCCCTTCGTCTCGGACGATGAGGTGCGCGTGGTGGCCGATCACTGGCGCGCGCAGGGCCAGCCCGACTATATCGCCGCCGTCACCGAAGAACCCGAAGAAGGCAGCTTCGCCCTCGACGGCGTCGACCTGGGCGATGACAGCCCCGATGCCCAGTTGTTCCGCAAGGCGTGCCAGCTCGTGTTCGAGAATCAGAAGGCGTCGACCAGCTGGCTGCAACGGCAGTTGCGCGTCGGCTATAACAGCGCCGCCCGGCTCATCGAGCGCATGGAGGAAGAGGGGCTTGTCGGCCCGCCCAACCATGTCGGCCGCCGCGAAGTGTTGCGCGATGAGAATGGCAACCCGCTTTAAGGGCAAATGAACGCCATCGTCCATTTGGTTGCAAAAAGCGCAATCGTGGTTGATCCCTTCGCATTTGCGGCAGGGACCGGATTCGGGGAAAAGGGACCTGCCTTTCAGGCATCCTCTCCTAAAAACTTCAAAGGCTGGTCTTTGGACCGGCCTTTTTTTTGCCCGGCGCTCATGTCTGCCCGCAGCAATCGCAAGTCGGGAAGACGGCGGCATCACCGTTGCTCTTGCGCCCAACCTGTCTCAAAGGGAACGAGCCAGTTCAGAGCGGGTTCAAACCGGACCCGTTACCAACCATCATCCTGAACATAGCGGAGAAGATTGCATGAAGCGCATGATTGCGCCCCTTATCCTGGGCCTGGCCGCTGCTCCTGTCCTGATGCCTGCGGCCACCGCCTTCGCGCAGCAGCAACAATCGGACCTCAGCCGGGTCAGCGCCTATATTCGCGGCGTCACCACGATGACCGCGAATTTCACCCAGACCGACCGCAACGGCCAGACGCTGACCGGCAAGCTGACGATCAAGCAGCCGGGCAAGATCCGGTTCCAATATCAAAAGGGGGTTCCCCTCCTGATCGTGGGCGACGGCAAGGCGCTGACCATGATCGATTATGAGGTGCGGCAGGTGCAGCGCTGGCCCATCGGCAATTCGCCGCTCGGCGCGCTGATCGATCCAAGCAAGGATCTGTCGAAATTCGGCAAGGTGATCCAGACGGGCGATCCGTCAGTGATCAGCGTCCAGGCCCGTGATCCGCGCCGTCCCGAATTCGGCACGATCACGATGATCTTCAAACGCGATCCGTCCGGTCCGGCCGGACTGCAACTCTACGGATGGGTGGCGCTGGATTCGCAGAACAACCGCACATCGGTGCGGTTATCCAACCAAGCCTATGGCGTGCCCGTGGCTGATTCGACCTTCCGCTGGACCGATCCCCGGCCAAAGGGGCGCGCCGCTGGCGGGTGAATTGCTCCGGGCGCGCGGTGGATGGAAAATCTGACCCGACCGTTCATCTGCCGCTCATATGAGGAGCCCTAAGAAGAAACCCACGGCGCGAGACGAAGACCGGGATTTCCCCCCTGTTACCCGGAACCCCGCTCTCGCCGCGAAGCGCTTCAAGGGCGCGATCGAGACCCCCGTTCCACGCCCCCGGAGCGGGGGTCTTACTTTGTGGCCGCGCGACGTTCAGCCCATGCGGGCCTGCGAAGCGCGATTGGCTGTGCTTCGGTGCTCACGTGCTGCAAGCACGCTGCGCGCCGGTGCTCGAAAACTTCCATTTTCGCCTCGCCCTGAGCAGCAGGACAGCATAGCCATGCCCTGCGAATGGCGCGGACTTGCGCGCCCGGTCGCAGGCTCCTAGTGGATTTCGCATGCCGCAGACACTCAGCATCGCGTCCTGGAACATCAACAGCGTCCGTGCCCGGCTCGACATTGTGGAGCGTTTCCTGACCGAGGAAGCGCCCGACATATTGTGCTTGCAGGAAACGAAGGTGGTGAACGAGACATTCCCCACCGAAATGTTCAAGCGTCTGGGTTACGTGCATCAGGTGCTGAATGGCCAGCGCATGCACCATGGCGTCGCGATCATGAGCAAGGTGCCGGTGTGGGAGGATGACCGGCTCGACTGGCAGGCCAATGGCGAAGCGCGCCATGTCGGTGTGCGGCTCGACAATGGCGTCAGGATCGAAAATGTCTATGTGCCCGCTGGCGGGGACGTGCCGGATCGCACGATCAACCCCAAATTCGGGCAGAAGCTCGACTTTCTGGAGCGGATGATCCAATGGTCGTCCCAGCTTGAGGACAAGCCGACCATACTGACCGGCGATTTCAACATCGCGCCGATGGAATGCGACGTGTGGAGCCACAAGCAGCTTCTGAACGTCGTCAGCCATACGCCAATAGAATGCGAGATTCTGGCCCGGTTGCAGCAATCCAATGATTGGGTGGACATTGGCCGCAAATTCTTTCCCGCGCCCGGACGGCTCTACACCTGGTGGAGCTATCGCGCGCGCGACTGGGCGGAATCGGACCGGGGGCGGCGGCTGGACCATATGTGGATGACGCAGGATGTGGCGGACAAGGCGGTCGGCCACCGCGTCGTCGAACCCGCGCGCGGCTGGGTCAAGCCGTCCGACCATGTCCCCATCATCACGGAATTCGCTTTCTGATGAGCGGACGCGCAGCAGCCCGCGCCATCGACGCGCTGCGGCGGGGCTGGGCCGTCACCGTCCGCGCCAGCGATGGCGCGATCCGCCTGATGGCGGTCGAAGGGGCGGATGCGATTACCCTGTCCGCCTTCGACCCTGCGGGAGAGGCCGATATATTGGTGGCGGCCGCGCGTGGCGAGACGCTGAAACTCGCCAACCAGCTTGCCGCCGCCGATCCTGACATGCCGGTGCTGATCGCCCGTGCGCCCTGGATCGACGCGGATGTGGCGATGGCGATCGCCGATCCGGTGCTGGACCTTGCATCTCCGCTGAAAGGGCCGTTCGCCGCCAAGCCGCTGGCCGCGCCGCTGGCGGCCAAGGCAGCGCTGCGGCTCGCGCGGCTGGCGGGAATCCTGCCTGCCTTCTTCGTGACGGCTGCTGGCGGCAGCGACGCAGAAGTCTCCGCCGGGGATGTGGACGCCTATGACGATGCGGCCCATCTGGCGATAGCGACCAGGGCGCGGCTTCCCGTGTCGGCCAGCGAGACGGCAGAGATCGTCGCTTTCCGCAGCCCCGACGAACCGCGCGAGCATGTCGCCCTCATCATCGGCAAGCGGGATGCTTCGCTTCCGGTCGTGCGGCTGCACAGCGAATGCCTGACCGGCGACGTGCTTGGCAGCCTGAAATGCGACTGCGGACCGCAACTGCATCAGGCGCTGCACCAGATCGCCGATTCCCGCTGGGGCGTGCTGCTGTACCTGCGGCAGGAAGGGCGGGGCATCGGCCTCATCAACAAGCTGCGCGCCTATGCGTTGCAGGATCAGGGCTTTGATACGGTCGACGCCAATGTCCGTTTGGGCTTCGCCATCGATGCGCGCGACTTTTCCGTGGCGGCGCGGATGCTGGACCTGCTGGGCGTCGGCGAAGTGCGGCTGCTCACCAACAATCCGAACAAGGTGGCGGGGCTGGAAGCCGCTGGCATCAAGGTGGCCGAGCGCCTGCCCATCATCCTTCCCGCCAACCCCCATAATCAACATTATCTCGCCACCAAGCGGGACCGCACCGGGCATCAGCTATGACCGTGATCCGCGTCGATGGCGCGGCCGGGCGGCTGCGTTGCGGCGCGATCGGCATGCCCTGCACGATCGGGCGGAGCGGCGTCTGCCCTGCGGATGACAAGCGGGAGGGGGATGGCTGCACGCCGCTGGGGCAATGGCCGGTGCGCGGCGTGCTGTTGCGGCCGGGCAAGGTTTCGCCGGACGGCCTCCGCCTCCCCTGGCGCTGGATCAGGGAAGGCGATGGCTGGTCGGACGATCCCGCCGACCCGGCCTATAACCGCCCCGTTCATCTGCCGCGCCGCTTTTCCGCCGAGACGCTGCTGCGCGACGATGACGCCTATGACGTGATCGTCGTGCTGGGCCATAATGACGCGCCGCCGGTGCCGGGCCGGGGGAGCGCGATCTTCTTCCACCTGTCGGAAGGGCGGCCGACGGCCGGGTGCGTGGCCGTGGAGCGGGCGGACATGCTCAGGCTGCTGCCGATGCTCATGCCGGGCGACGTGATGGAAATCATGTAGGCCTGGCGCGGCGTCCTTTCCATTCTCATGAGCGAAGTAGAAGGCTGTGAAGGCGTATGAGGCACTTTGCCGCACTCTTTCAAAGCTTCGACTTCACTCAGTAGAAAAGGTCCGCGCCGGGGACGTTCAGGCCCGCTCCAGCGTCTCGCCGATCACCCCGCCCGCCGCGTCCAGCAGCCTGCGCTCCAATGTCTGGAGCCGTCCCTTGCTCTCGATCTTGCCGCCCAGAAGGTCGGTCACATAGAATGTGTCCACCGCGCGTTCGCCATAGGTGGCGACATGGGCGCTGTGCACCGTGACCTTCGACTGGAACAGGGCGTTGGCCAGGCTGAACAGCAGCGCTGGCCGGTCGCGCGCATTCACCTCGATCACGGTGAAGCGGTTCGACGCCTTGTTGTCGATCAGCACATTGGGTTCGATGCGGAAGGCTTCGGCGCGGGTGCGGGGCAGGGGGCGCGCTTCCAGCTTGGTGATCATGCGATGGCGGTTCGACAGCGAATCCTCGATCGCGGTGCGGATCCGCTTCAACTGGTCGGGACTGTGGAAAGCGCCGCCCAGCGGGTCCTGCACCAGGAAATTGTCGATCGCCACGCCATCGCGGGTCGTATGGATGCGCGCGTCGATGATGTTGCCGCCCGCCAGATGGATGGCGCCGGCGATGCGGTAGAAGAGGCCGGGATGGTCGGCCGCGTAAACCGTGACCAGCGTCGCCCCGCGCTGGGGATAATATTGCGCCGCGATCGACAGCTGCGACCCGGACGACGCCAAGATATGCTGGGCATTGTGGATCAATATGTCTTCGGGCTCGGCGATCCAGTAGGATTCGGGCAGGCGCTTGACCAGATCGGCGAAGTCGGGGGCGGACAGGTCGAGCGCCATCCGCAGCGCTTCCTGCTTGGCGATGACCCGCTCCTCCCGGCCTCTTTGCTTATGGCCAAGGCGCAGCACCTCTTCGGCCGCTTCATAAAGGTCGGCCAGCAACTGCCGCTTCCAGCTGTTCCACACCCCCGGACCCACCGCGCGGATGTCGACCACGGTCAGGCAGAGCAGCAGGCGCAGGCGCTCAGGGCTTTGCACCACCTCCACGAAGTCGAGGATGGTCTTGTAATCGGCCAGGTCGCGCTTGAAGGCGGTGGCCGACATCAGCAGGTGATAGCGGACCAGCCAGGCGACCGTTTCGGTTTCGGCGGCGGTCAGGCCCAGCCGCGGGCAGAGCTGTTCGGCGACCTCCGCCCCCAATATGCTGTGATCGCCTCCGCGCCCCTTGGCGATGTCGTGCAGCAGCACCGCCACATAGAGCACGCGGCGGGAAATGAGCTTGCCCATAAGCTCGGTCGCCACCGGATGATCCTGCGCCAGTTCGCCCTTTTCGATCCGGGCGGTCAGGCCAACGGCGCGGATGGTATGCTCGTCCACCGTATAATGGTGGTACATGTCGAACTGCATCTGGGCGACGACGCGGCGGAAATCGGGAATGAAGCGGCCGAAGACGGTGGACTCGTTCATCCAGCGCAGCACCGTTTCAGGATCGCGCGGCGATGTCAGCACATCCATGAAGGCGGCATTGGCGCGCGGGTCGCGGCGGACCTTCGCCGTGATCAGGCCAGCGTCCCGGCTGGCCGCGCGCATGGCGCTGGGGTGGATGGCCAGTCCATGGCGGTCCGCCAGCGCGAAGATTTCCAGCAGCCGGACCGGATCAGCCTGAAAGAAATCGTCGCTGGGCAGGGCAAGCCGCCCGCGATCGAGCACGAACCCGTCCAGCTTCTTGGGCCGCCGGAAGAGGGAGGGGATATAGCGGCGTCCCTTCGCCCCCAACTGGTCATCCAGATGGGCCAGGAACACGGCGGTCAGGTCGCCCACCGTCTTCGCATTGAGGAAATAATAGCGCATGAAGCGCTCCACCCCCGAACGGCCCTGCCGCCCGGTGAAGTGCATGCGCGTCGCCGTTTCCAGTTGCAGGTCGAAGGTCAGCCGGTCCTCGGCGCGGCCGGTGATCATGTGCAGGTGGCAACGCACCGCCCACAGGAAATCTTCCGCCTTCTGGAACTGCCGCAACTCGCTTTCGGTCAGCAGGCCCACATCGACCAGCTGGTCCACGGACGGCACGCGATTCACATATTTGCCGATCCAGAACAGCGTGTGCAGGTCGCGCAGCCCGCCCTTGCCTTCCTTCACATTGGGTTCGACCACATAGCGGCTGTCCCCCATCCGCCGGTGGCGCTCGTCGCGCTCCTCCAGCTTTTCGGTGACGAAGGCGCGCGCCGTGCCCTGCATGATTTCGGTATCGAAGCGCCTGGTCGCTTCTTCATAAAGGGCGCGGTCGCCCCAGATATAGCGCGCCTCCAGCAATGCGGTGCGGACGGTCAGGTCGGATTTCGCCATGCGGATGGTTTCGTCGAGCGACCGGCTGGAATGACCGACCTTCAGGCCCAGGTCCCACAGCGAATAGAGCATCGATTCGATGACCTGCTCGGTCCAGCCGGTGGGTTTCCAGGGGGTGAGGAAGGCGATGTCCACGTCGCTGTGCGGGGCCATTTCGCCACGCCCATATCCGCCGACCGCCAGCAGCGCCAGCCGCTCCCCGGTGCTGCGGTTGCCCGCGGGATAGAGGTGATGGGTGGTGGCGTCGTACAAAAGGCGCAATATCTGGTCGATCAGGAAGGCGAAGGCCGTAACCGCCTCCCGCCCCTTGGTCGGCCGCGCCTCAAGGCGGCGGGCGACTTCCTGCCGCCCGGCGTCGAGAGCGTCCTTCAGTTCCGCGACGATCAGGCCGCGCAGCATCATCCCATCGCCCCGATGCGCCTGCGCCAGGGCGTTGATGCGGTCGGAAATCGCGCGGCGGTCGATGATCGCCCGGCGTGATCCCAATGTGGGAAACTGCATGACCATGGGGCTTATCTAGTCCTCGCCGGATGCGGCGGCCAGTTGTTTCAACCGATATAATTGATCGAGCGCGTCACGCGGGGACAAGGCGTCGATATCCATCGCCTCCAGCGCGTCGCGCAGCGGATCGCTTTTCTCTTCCTCCAGCGCGGCGGCGGCGGCGAACAGCGGCAGGTCGTCCAGCCCCGCCGCGATGCCCCCGGTCTTCGCCTTGCCCGCCTCCAGCCGCGCCAGCACGTCCTTGGCGCGCTTGAGCACGGGCGCCGGAAGCCCCGCCAGCCGCGCTACGGCAAGGCCATAGCTGCGATCCGCCGGACCTTCCGCCACTTCATGCAGCAGGACGAGATCGCCCTTCCATTCGCGCGCGCGGACATGATGGAGCGACAAGGCTCCCAGCGTTTCGGCAAGCCGCGTCAGCTCATGATAATGGGTGGCGAACAGGCAGCGGCACCGGTTGATCTCATGCACCGCCTCCACCACCGCCCAGGCCAGCGCCAGACCGTCATAGGTGGATGTGCCGCGCCCCACTTCGTCCAGGATCACGAAGCTGCGCTCCGTCGCCTGGGCGAGGATGGCGGCCGTCTCCACCATCTCCACCATGAAGGTCGAACGGCCGCGCGCCAGATTGTCCGACGCGCCCACGCGGCTGAACAGCCGGTCGACCAGCGTCATGGTCGCCGACTGGGCCGGAACATAGGACCCCGCCTGCGCCAGGATGATGATCAGCGCATTCTGCCGCAGGAATGTGGACTTGCCGCCCATATTGGGGCCGGTGACAAGCCAGAGCCGGTCAGCCGCGCCAAGGCGGCAATCATTGGCGATAAAGGGCTGGCCATCCCGGCGCAGCGAATCCTCCACCACGGGATGGCGGCCGCCGATGATTTCCAGGCAGGGGCCTTCGCCCTCGGCCGGAAGGAAGTGGGGCCGCGCCCAGCCACCCTCCGCCGCGCGTTCGGCCAGCGCGGCGGCGACGTCCAGCCGGGCAAGCGCGTCCGCAGCCAGCGCAATCTCCGCCTTGCGATCTAGGACCGATGCGACCAGCTCCTCCAGATGCGCGGCCTCGGCGATCAGGGCGTGCGCGCCAGCCTGCGCGACGCGCCCCGCCTGTTCGTGCAGGTCCACCGAATTGAAGCGCACCACGCCCGCCAGCGTCTGCCGGTGGGTGAAGCCGCTTTCGGGTTGCATCAGCGGGTCGGCCGCGCGCGCGGGAACCTCGACATGATAGCCAAGGACGCCATTGTGGCGGATCTTGAGGCTGGAGATGCCGGTCTGCTCGCGATATTTGGCCTCCAGCGCCGCGATGGCGCGCCGCCCGTCGCCCGCCAGACGGCGCAGTTCGTCCAGTGCGGGGTCATAGCCATCGGCGATATAGCCGCCGTTCGCCGTTTCCGTCGGCGGGCTGGGCACCAGCGCGCGGGACAAGGCATCCACCAGCGCGCCATGGCCGTCGAGTGCGGGGAGAAGCTGTTGCAGCATCGGCGGCAGGTCAGGCAAGCGCGTCAGCCGCTCACGCAGCACCCGCCCTTCGCCAAGGCCGTCGCGCAACTGGCCAAGGTCGCGCGGGCTGCCCCGGCCGATGGCGACGCGGCCCAGGGCGCGGCCGATGTCCGGCAAGGCGCGCAACGCCGCGCGCAATTGATCGCGCAGGATGGGATCGTCGTGGAAAAGCTGGACCAGCCCCAGCCGCGCCTCGATCGCGGCCTGATCCATCAGCGGCGCGGATATGTCCTGCGCCAGCAGCCGCGCGCCCGCGCCCGTCACGGTGCGGTCGATCGCGCCTAGCAGGCTGCCCGCGCGCGCGCCGCTCATGGTCGCGGTGATCTCCAGGCTTTCGCGCGTCGCTGCGTCGATCGCCACATGCGCGCCGCTCGCCTTGCGGACCGGCGGCGCCAGGAAGGGCAGGGTGCCCTTGCCCGCATGGTCGAGATAGCTGATCAGCCCGCCCATGGCCGACAATTCGGCCCGGCTGAACTGGCCGAAACCGTCCAGCGTCGCAACGCCGAACAGCTTTTTCAGCGCGGCTTCGGCGCGGCTGCTGGAAAAGGCGGCGCGGTCGAACGGATGCGCCTCCGCCAGGCCGATCTCCAGCCCTTCTGGCACCACGATCTCGCTTGGCCGCAATCGCGCCAGTTCGGCGGGCAGGTCAGCCGCCGCAAGCGTCAGCGTTTCGAACCGTCCGGTGGAAATGTCGGCAGCGGCAATGCCGGCTTCGCCCGATGCGTCGCCGCCGGTCCGGCACAGCGCCACCAGCATGTTGTCGCGCCGGGAATCGAGCAGCGTCTCCTCGGTCAGCGTGCCCGCCGTCACGTAGCGGACGATGGCGCGGCCGACGAGCGCCTTCGACCCGCGCGCCTTGGCCTGCGCTGGCGTTTCGGTCTGTTCGGCTATGGCGACGCGGTGGCCCGCCTTGATCAGCCGGGCGAGGTAGCTTTCCGCGCTGTGCACCGGCACGCCGCACATGGGGATGGGCGCCCCGCCATGCTCCCCACGGCTGGTCAGCGCGATGTCAAGCGTCGCCGCCGCCGCCTTCGCATCGTCGAAGAACAGTTCGAAAAAATCCCCCATGCGGTAAAAGAGCAGGCAATCCTGCGCCTCCGCCTTGAGCGAAAGATATTGCGCCATCATCGGCGTCGGCTGCGAGGGGGCAAGATCCTTCGGCGCGGGCATCACTCCCAAGCCGATAGCCTTATGCACCCGATGAGGGAATGCGCGAAAAAAGCCCTTCTCGCGCTTGCCCACAAGCACGCCATGACGCTAGGGCCGGGGAGATCAGAGAAACCGGATGGATGGGACTATGGCCGACAAGTCGAATGTGGAATTTTCAGAGCGCGAGGCGCTGTTCTTCCATTCGACCGGCCGGCCGGGCAAGATCGAGATTATCGCGTCCAAGCCCATGGCGACGCAGCGCGACCTGTCGCTGGCCTATTCCCCCGGCGTCGCCGTGCCGGTGCGCGCCATCGCCGAAGATCCGGCGACCGCCTATGACTATACGGCCAAGGGGAATCTGGTCGCGGTGATTTCGAACGGCACCGCCATTCTGGGCCTGGGCAATCTGGGCGCGCTGGCGTCCAAGCCGGTGATGGAGGGCAAGGCGGTGCTGTTCAAGCGCTTCGCCGACGTCGATTCCATCGACATCGAGCTGAAGACCGAGGAGGTCGACAAGTTCATCGACGCGGTCGAACTGATGGAGCCGAGCTTCGGCGGCATCAACCTTGAGGATATCAAGGCGCCCGAATGCTTCATCATCGAACAGACGCTCAAGGAGCGGATGAACATCCCCGTATTCCACGACGACCAGCATGGCACCGCCATCATCGCGGCGGCAGGCGTCATCAATGCCGCGATGCTGACCGGCCGCGACTTCAAGGACATGAAGGTGGTGGTGAATGGGGCGGGCGCCGCCTCCATTTCCTGCACCGAGCTGATCAAGGCGATCGGCGTGCCCCACGACAATGTCATCATGTGCGACAGCAAGGGGGTCATCTATCAGGGCCGGACCGAAGGCATGAACCAGTGGAAGTCGGCGCATGCGGTGAAGACCGGCGCGCGCACGCTGGGCGAAGCGATCAAGGGCGCGGACGTGTTCCTGGGCCTGTCCGTCGCGGGCGCGGTCAGCCAGGACATGGTGAAGGACATGGCGGACAGGCCGATCATCTTCGCCATGGCCAATCCCGACCCGGAAATCGCGCCGCCCGACGTGCTGGAGGTCCGCCCGGACGCGATCGTCGCCACGGGCCGGTCGGACTATCCCAACCAGGTCAACAATGTGCTTGGCTTCCCCTTCATCTTCCGCGGCGCGCTCGACGTGCGGGCGACCGGGATCAACGAGCCGATGAAAGTTGCCGCCGCCCATGCGATCGCCGAACTGGCGCGCGAGCAGGTGCCGGAGGAAGTGGCGAAGGCCTATGGCCGTTCGCACAGTTTCGGCCCGGACTATATCATCCCCGCGCCCTTCGACCCGCGCCTGATGGAGGTCGTTCCCGCCGCCGTCGCGCAGGCCGCGATGGAAAGCGGCGTCGCGCAAAAGCCGATCGCCGACATGGCCGCCTACCGCCAGTCGCTGAAAGCCCGGCTCAACCCCACTACATCGGTCCTGACCACCGCCTATGAAGTGGCCAAGGCCAATCCCAAGCGCGTGGTCTTCGCCGAAGCGGAGGAAGAAGTGGTGCTGCGCGCCGCGATCCAGTTCCGCGACCTTGGCTATGGCACGCCGGTGCTGGTCGGGCGGCATGATGTGGTCGACAAGCTCAGGGCGCTGGGCGTGCGCGACCCGGAAAGCTTCGAACTGCACAACAGCGTCAATTCGCCGCTGGTGCCGGAGATGGTGGACACGCTTTACGCCCGGTTGCAGCGGCGCGGCTATCTGCGCCGCGATTGCGAACGGATGGTGAACCGGGATCGCAACATCTTCGGCGCGCTGCTGGTCACCATGGGCGTCGCCGACGCGATGATCACCGGCATGACCCGTCCCTTTGCCCAGACGCTGCGTGAGGTGAAGCGGGTGATGGACCCGGCGCCCGGCCGCACGCCCTTCGGCATCCATGTCATCGTGTCCAAGGACAAGACCGTGTTCCTGGCCGACACCACGGTCAATGAACGGCCATCGGCTCACGAACTGGCCGACATCGCTGAGGGCACGGTCGCCGTCGCCCGCCGCATGGGGCATGACCCCCGCGTCGCCTTCCTGTCCTATTCCAATTTCGGCAATCCGCCCGGCGCGCATCTGGAAAATGTGCGCGACGCCATCAAGGTGCTCGACGGGCGCGATGTCGATTTCGAATATGAGGGCGAAATGACGGCCGACGCGGCGCTCAATCCCGCCGTCATGAAAAATTATCCGTTCAGCCGCCTGTCGGGCCCGGCGAATATTCTGGTCATGCCGGGGCTGCAATCGGCCAATATCTCCGCCAAGCTGTTGCGTGAGGTGGGCGGCACGACCATGATCGGCCCGATGCTGGTCGGCATGGACAAGTCCGTGCAGATCGCGACCATGGCGTCGAACGCATCGGAACTGTTGACGCTGGCGGTGCTGGCATCGGCGGGCGTGGCGCTTTAGGTCCGGGAAGACGGAACAGGCAGGGTAGAATGACGGCAATATCGGCGATCGACAGCGGCACCTTCCGGCGGGTGCTGGGCCATTATCCGACCGGCGTGTGCGTCGTGACGGCGCTTGAACCGGGCGGCGCGCCTGTCGGCATGGTGGTGGGTTCCTTCACCTCGGTTTCGCTGGACCCGCCGCTCGTCGCCTTCTTCCCGGCCAAGACATCGACCAGCTGGCCGCAGATCGAACAAGCGGGCCGATTTTGCGTCAATGTGCTGGGCAGCGACCAGCGGCCGCTCTGCCAGCAGCTTTCCGCCAAGGATGGCGACAAGTTCGCCGGAGTGACGCATCGCGCATCGGCGAACGGATCGCCGATCCTGGATGGCGTGGTGGCGTGGATCGATTGCACGCTGGAGGCGGTGCATGAGGCGGGGGATCATTATATCGTCGTCGGCCGCGTCATGGCGCTGGAGGTGGAAAGGCCGGGCAGGCCGCTGCTTTTCTTTCAGGGCGGTTATGGCGAATTCGTCCCCTTCGCCTGATCCGCGTCCGCTTCGTTCAACGGTTACAGCTCCTTAAGACCCGGAAGCTAAGCCATGGGGCATGCTGTCTTCGCCTGCCTCGACCGCCTTGCTGATCACCGTCGACACGGAACTGTCGGCGTTGCTGCACCAGCGCGGCCTAAGCCTGGACGATAATGTCCGCAGCTCCATCTGGGGAGAGGCCAAGGGCGGGGCATACGGCATCGGCTGGCAGATGAGTCAGTTGGAGCAGCATGGATTAAAGGGCGTCTTCTTCCTCGATCCCATGCCTGCCCTTGTTCACGGCCCTGAATTTCTGAAACCTGTCGTCGCCGCGATCGCCGGGCGCGGCCATGAGGTGCAGTTGCACATTCATAGCGAATGGCTGGCATTTGCGGCGCGGTCGCCTGTGGGCGGGCGGACCGGGCGCAACATTGGCGACTTCGCGCTGGATGATCAACTGATCCTTTTGGACATGGGGCGAAAGTGGCTTGAGGCTGCGGGCGCGCCCAGGATCAGCGCCTTTCGCGCGGGCAATTTTGGGGCGAATGACGACACGCTCCGCGCGCTGGCGCAATTGGGCTTCGCCTGGGACAGCAGCGTGAACCCGGCCTATCACCGCCATGGCTGCCGCATCACCGGCGCGCGCGACCTCACTGGACTGACGCGCTGCCAGGGACTGCCGCAGGCTCCGGTAAGCGGCATCAACGATCGCCCCGGCAACTTCCGCCCGGCACAGGTCTGCGCCATGTCGGCCAGCGAGATGCGGCAAGCCATCAGGCATGCGGCAGGGGAAGGGCATAGCGCCTTCATCGCCGTCACCCACAGCTTTGAAATGCTCTCCCGCGACCGGCAGCGCCCCAACCATGCGGTGATGCGGCGCTTCACCGCGCTCTGCAAGGAAGCGGCGAACCTTCCAGCCATCCGCAGCGCCGGTTTCCACAACCTGTCCACTGAACTGGCATCCGCCGAATCCACCGCGCAGTCGCGCCTCGCCCCCAGCCATGCCCGCACCGCCTCCCGCCGCGTGCAACAGGTGCTGGCCACCTGGCGCTATGAAAGGCGGCTGTTGCCCGCTTGATCTTTTTTCAGCTCTTGAGCGGAGCGAGCGGCAACAGACCTACAGGGCGAATCTCGCGGACAGATGTGTCTGGACTATGAGGCCGCTCCTTCCGCGGAACCAGCGGCGAAGGCTGCGACCATCATGTCGAGGAGCATGTTCAGGAATGTTTCGCGTGGCAGAAGGGTCTTCCCGGACTTGCGCTCGCTATCCAGCCTGACCATGGACGATACGAACATTCCGTTCAGCACATATAGACGCGCAAAAGCTTCGTCGTCTCCAAGTCCGGGAACCAGCGCCTTCAGCCGGTTCCACGTCAGGACATGCCCATGGATATCCCAGCCGAAGCCGGACGATTCCGGCTTGAATTCGGGATGATGCATATATTGCAGCAGAAACGCCGCATAGCTGTGATCGCCATGGCTGTCCGTCACTTCCCAGACGGGCAGGAACAGGATTTCGATCAATGCCCTCATGTCGTCGAGACGACCCTGCGTTCCGGCGGCCTCGTACATTTGGTCGATCCTGGGTTCCATCATCTTGGACCGGCGCTGTATGATCGCCTTGGCCAGCCCTTCCTTGCTGCCGAAATGATATTGAATGGCGGTCTTGTTCTTCTGACCGGCGTCTTCGCCAATCTGCCTTAAAGATACGCTGTCGATGCCATGCTGCCCGAACAGGCGTTCAGCGGTGTCGAGGATGCGTTCGCGATTACTGGCGGCCACATTGGGTGAATTGGACACATATACTCCCTCGACCAGGCATCAATGCAGCCGAGTAACGGCATTTACGCCGTTCGCCAACCAGCTTGCCATGGCGGTTCGCGAACAGGCGCTCTGACGATTGACAGAGATGAGGCAGATGCCTTATTAAGGCGATCACCTTAATTATAAGATATGTTTAGGGGAGAGAGTGATGAAATCGCAAAAGGGCAAGCTGCGCATTTGTCTGGGCGTTAGCGTTATCGGGTTGCTGTCGACGGCCGCTCATGGGCAGGAACTGGCACAAACCGATCCATCTCCAGCCATTGCCGACATCGTCGTGACGGCGAACCGGCGGGAGCAGGCGCAGCAGAAGGTGCCGACCGCGATCACGGCCTATGACGCCAACAGGCTGCGCGAACAGAGCGTTGCAACGGCGGCCGATCTGGTCGGCAAGGTGCCGTCAGTGCAGGTAAGCAGCAACGCGTCGCAACGCAGTACCGAAATCATCGTTATTCGCGGGCAAGGGCAGACCTATCTCTCGCCCATCGGCGTGGTCCAATATTTTGGCGAGGTGCCGCTGATCCAGGGCGGGATCGTCGCCGTGCAGGGCGGGCCGGGCACCTTTTTCGACCTTGAATCGCTTCAGGTTCTAAGAGGTCCGCAAGGTACGCTGTTCGGCCGCAATACCACCGGAGGCGCGGTCCTGCTGGGACCGAAAAAGCCCGGCAAGGAGTTTGGCGGCTATGTTCAGGCGCAGTTTGGAAATTACAATGATCGCGAATTTGAAGGCGCGATAGATTTGCCGGTCGTGTCCGATCGACTGCTCGTTCGCATTGCGGGCAAGAAGGTGGATCGTGACGGCTTCACCAAGGATGTGGGACCTGCGGCCTATGGCCTTTCCGACATATGCATCTCCAACCCGGCCGGTTGCTTCGGGCCGCGTTCGCCGGGTTTTGCGGGGAAGGATTATGACGACAGGCATTATTGGCACGCGCGTATCGGCGTGACTTTCCGGCCGGTGGACGGGGTGGAGAACTATCTGGTCGGCTATTACGCCAAGTCGCACGACAATGGCACCGGCTTCGTGTTCGACAATATTTCCACGGTGACGCCGCTAAACGTCACCAATATCGCGGCTAATCTCGCCTATCAGCGGCCGCTCGGAAACATTTTCGACCCCGCCATCGCGGCGCAGGTGCTGGCGGCGCAGAAGAGGCTGGGCGTCCGCAAGACAGCCATGAACACGGATCAATTCACGCGTCTCAAAAGCTGGGGGCTGATAGATACGTTAAGCGTCGATCTGACCGACAGCCTCACCTTCCGTAACATCGTCAGCTACCAGCGCCTGACACAGGACTATAATTGGGACCTGGACGGTTCGCTATTGCCCATTCTTTCGCAGCAGGCGCCCACCGTTCCCGCTGGCAGCCCGTGGGCGCCGGCCGGATCGAAGGCGCATATCACGAACCTCAGCCAGATCACGGAAGAAGCCCAGATTCAGGGCAAGTTCCTTGACGGCAAGTTGAACACGGTCGTGGGATTCTATTATTCCTATGTGAAGCCGGAAAGCGTGCAAGGGACGGGGTCGTTCAACTCCGCCTCCTATAATCCGGGCTCCTTCTACGACATCCGCACGCGAAGTCTGGCCGGTTACGCCCAGGCATCGCTCGACCTCGGCGCCGTCACGCCGGGTCTGGATGGCCTGACGGTGACGGGCGGCATCCGCGTGACCAATGACCGCATCAAGGGATCACGCTATGCCACCAACTTCCTGCTTCTGCCCGGTGGAGCGGCAACGCTCGACACGACGGAGCCGACCTGGACGATCGGACTGGATTATCAGGCGACGTCGCGGGTGCTGCTCTATGGCAAGGTCACGCGTGGCTACAAGGCGGGCAGCTTCAACTATGCGGCGCCCAGTCAGGAATCCCTCACGTCGAAGCCGGAATTCGTGACCAATTACGAAATCGGCGCGAAGACCGATTTCCAGGTCGGCGGCGTTCCGGTGCGTGTCAACGTCAACGGCTATCATCTCGACTACAAGGGACTCCAGCGGGCCCAGGCATTCAGCGTCGCCAACGGCAATCTCGTCAATGGCGTATGCATCGGTTTCGACGGCCAGCCCAACGGCAGTTCAAGCTGCGTCGATCAGGGTGCGATCGTGGTCAACGCCCAGGCAGCCCGCATCAACGGGATCGAGGTGGAGACGGCTATCAGACCGGCCCGCGGGCTGGAGATCGCCGCCAACTATTCCTACATGGATGCCAAATATAAGCGATACGCCCTGCCGCTTGCGCCCGATCCGCTGGCGCGGGTCGTGCAAGGCTGCGGCGGCCCCGTTGCCGTTCCCTTCCCCGGCCAGCCGACGGCTTCGGTGGACCTGAGCTGCGCCCCGTTCCAGTTGGCGCCCAAACATCTGTTCAACCTTAACGGGCGTTACTCCTCAGCCCTGCCGAACAGCGCCGGTACGCTCGTGCTGGCCGCCAGCTACTCCTATGTCGGGCGCACCTATAACAGCTCAAGCACCCTGCCTTCGGACGATCCCAACGTCTGGGTGAAGGCTTATGGGCTGGTCAACGCCTCGATCGAACTGAACGGCATCGGCGGTTCAGGCCTGGACGCGCGGCTGTTCGTCACGAACCTGACTGATAAGGTCTACCGCGTGAACGCCTATAGCGGCCTCAACACCGCGACGGGCTTCACCAACTCCACTTATGGAGAACCGCGCATGTACGGCGTGTCGCTGCGCTATCGCTTCGGAGGCTGAACGCTTTCTCGGGCCCCGGAGCAGGGACTAGCCTGCTCCGGGGCCGGTGGATAATGGAAAGCGAAGCAGGAACGATCCTTATCACAGGAGCCGCCTCAGGCATTGGCCTGGCGACACGCCGCCGTTTCGAAGCCAGGGGATGGAAGGTGATCGGTGCGGATCTGCGCGACGCTGAAATATGCGCCGATCTGGGCACGGCCGCCGGAAGGACGCAGATGGTGGAGCGCGCAACCGCTCTGGCGGCGGACGGCCTTGACGCCGTCATCGCCTGCGCTGGGCTTTCCATCCCAAGTACCGCCACATTGGCCGTGAACTATTTCGGCGCGGTCGCCACCCTTGAAGGGCTGCGCCCGCTCCTGCTCCGGTCGCCACGTCCCCGCGCCGTGCTCGTCGCGTCGAGCGTGTCCATCTACCCCGGCAACGAAGCCGTCATGGAAGCCTGCCTCGCTGGCGACGAACAGCGCGCCCTTGCCCTTGCGGAAGATGGCGACCCCTCCATTTACGTCACGTCCAAACGAGCGGTCGCCCGCTGGATGCGCCGGGCAGCGATTTCAGCGGAATGGGGCGGATCGGGCATCCTCCTCAATGGCGTCGCGCCCGGCGTCGTCGAAACGCCCATGGCCCTTTCCACCATGCAGGATCCTGCGATGCGAGAAGTCATCGCGCAGACCAACCCGCAAGTCCCCGATGGCCTTATCCCTCCGGATGAGATCGCGGAACTCATCGAATTCCTGGCTACTTTCAAAGGGCGCTTCCTGATGGGCCAGATCGTTTTCGACGATGGCGGCACGGATGCGATCAAACGGACAGATCTTTTCTAGCCAGCCAGGCTTAGCCGACAAAGGTTGACGTGAGGATTGCCGCTTAGCTCATGGCTGCCACCTGGTGGTGGTTCGTCAAGAATTTATCATCGGGGGGCGCTGGTGGCCGTCAATGGAATAAATCGCATAATGATCGCCGTCCGCGATCTGGAAAGCGCCAAGAAGAAATATCATGACCTGCTTGGGGCCACTTTCCTGGACGCGCATTGGACTGGCGAACCGTTCGGCATAGCCGTGTCGATCGCGTGGGACGCCGGGATCGAACTGTGCGCACCACTACCCGGCCGAGAAGACAGCAGCGCGGTCTCCGGCTTCCTTGCGGCTCACGGAGAAGGCGTGATGAATGTCTTTTTCAACGTCTCTGATGGGGAGGCCGCGATGGATCGCGCAATCGAGCACGGCTACAATAGCGTGCACTCTCTTGATTATACGCAGGGCGAGATCGACCAGCATCTGGGGGGCTTGTTCAGGCGATATCAGGAGTTCAACCTCGACACGGCCGAGCGCTGCGGATTTACAGTCAGCCTCGCCCGAATTGAAGCCAAGAAAGAAATTTAACGGGGAAACGCAGTTCCACGGCCGCAATTTCCGGCCGTCGCGGTAATCCGGCGCCTGTTTTTCGCCGTGGCATGGTTGCGATTTCGCTGCACGATTGGAACAATGGCCTGAGATTGCGCAGGGGAGCGAGGGGAAGTTCCTTCGCGAGGAAGATCCTTGAACCGGAGCGCTTCGCTGCGGGTGCGCGGAAAGAGGTCTTCGAACCAGCCATGAGGTCGTTCATGCCGTTTACGCGAACATCCCTTGCCTACATCTGCGCCGCAGTTTCCTGCGTTTTGCTTGTGTCACCCGCCAGCCTCGCCGCGCAGGACCGATCCTTCGGCATCTGGCGAAATCCGTCCGGCAGCGTTCATGTCCGCGCTGAACCGTGCGGCGAGCGCATGTGCGGGGTGGTCGTGTGGGCGAATGACAAGGCGAAGAACGATGCGCGGCGCGGCGGCACCGATCCTCTCGTGGGGTTGCGGCTGTTCCGGGATTTCGTGCAGGAACGGCCCGGCGTCTGGCGGGGCCGGGTCTTCGTGCCCGATATCGGCAAAACCTTCTCAGGAACGGTCAGCATCATCGACGATGACACGCTGATCGGGAGGGGGTGTCTCCTCGGCCGCGTCGGATGCCGGTCGCAGCAATGGACCCGGATCGCGCAATGACATGGAAGGGTTTGCAGCCGATGGCGAACATTCCCGATCATCGAACCTGAGCCGTTCGGAAGTGGCTTGTTCGCCGGATCGCTTATCCGATGAATGCTGGACCGGATCGATCCGGGGAGGCGCGGACCTCAGGCTCGCCGGACCCGTCAGCATCATAGCAGCGCCACAAAATCAGAAGCGCCAGCAGCCCGGCCATCCCTGAGGGGAGCGCATAGGACAGCCGGACGGCTGCGCCATCGTCCATACCGGCCGCCACCCAAGAGGCCGGGAGCAGCCCGATCAGGGAGAGCGATGCGAACGCGCCGATGCCGAATGCGAATTTCAGTGTGATATTGCTGACCGCATAGAAGCTGGCGCCATTTCGCACCCCGGCATCGGCCGAGGCGCGGACCATGCCGGCCACAATGGCGCGCAGGAACAGGAAATCGATCCCCGCGAAAAGCCCGCGCAGGACCACGAAAGCCACCGCTCCGCCGAGACTGGCGGCGGGAATGGCCAAGGCTGCCAGGGCCATCGCGGCGCTCCAGCCATAACCCGTCATCAGCAGCCTGCGGCGGCCGATGCGTTCGCTCACGGCGCTCCAGAAGGGAAGGGTGGCAAGCGCAAGGACGGCCTGGACGACGATCAGCGTGCTTCCCCACCCTTTGAGGCCAAGCGCGTCATCGATGAAAAAGAGGAAGACGGCGGAAGCGGCCGCCTCCGCGAAGCCGGAGCAAAGATAGAGCAAAAGGACAGGAAGCATCGCCGGTGTGCGAAGGATGCGTGCGAACAGGCGCAGGGGATTGGCGGCCTGGGCCACATCCGCGCTCTGCAACCGCGGTTCGGCTATATTGGTCAGGACCAGCAGCACCGCGAAGGGAAGGAACAGCATGATGAGGACGCCAAGCGCCGCGACCTGCCCCTCGCGTCCGATGCCGAAGCCCCGCTCCAGCAGGGCGGGCACGATCGGGACCAGGATGGCCCCGGCGATCCCGAACCATGTCTTGGCGGCGATGATGCGGAGCCGCGCGGCAGGGTCCGCGCCGAGTTCAAGCGCCCAGCCGCCATGCGGGGTCACCAGCATCATATAACCAAGATGGGCGAGCAGCGAAAAGGCCGCCAGCGAGATGATGCTGCTCCCCGGCCAGCCAAAGAATACGCCCGGAATGCCGATCAGGACCGGCACGAGCCCTGCGGCCATCCAGGGACGCCGATGTCCGAAGCGCGTGGGAAAGCGATCGCTGGCCCATGCGATGACGGGGTCGATCACGCTGTCGAACAGCCGCAGCGCCATGATGAGAAAGCCGGCGGCGGCAAGCGAAAGCCCGTATGCCGTCGCGGTATAGGCTGGCAGATAGACTCGCCAGGCGATTTCGAACGCCTGCACCCCGACCATGGGCGATGAAAAGGCGGCGAGCCTCCAGAGACTGGTGTGGATGTGCGGCTGGGCGCGCAAATGCTTGGTCCCCCTTCGCATCCCCTTTGCGACGAGGTGTTGACATCCACATGACGGCCGGGCCGGTCAGGTCCGGCCAGAGGCGAGCCGCCGGGGCAGCGGCGCGGGGGGCCGGTGCTGTTGCATGCCTGTCCCCGGCCGCCCAGAACTGCGGAGAGGATTGCGCCATCGACCGGCGAAACGGCGTGATCGCGGCCCAGCGCGCGTTCAAGGATGCGCGCCGACCCCCGGCCGCGCAGATAGCGCAACTGCGCTGCGAAGGGTTGGAACGCCGGATTGCGCGCGGTGGCGATGCAAAGCTCGCCCGAACCGAGCATGTCGGCGCGGCTTGGCGCGCCCTGCTCGGCCAGGGCGATGACCTCTTCCACTGTCATCGCCGCGCTCTCGCCCAGCCGGACGGGAGAGCGCGATTGCATTCGCCGGTATATGCCGTCGAATGCGGCGCGCATAAGGTCGGCGCTCGTGCGGAATTTATAGGAGACCGTACCGAGCGTGACGTTCGCCGCGGCGGCAACGGCACGATGGGTCAGCGCCGTTACGCCGCTTTCCGCGACCACCTGCGCGGCGGCGTTGGCGATGGTTTCGGCAACGCTATCGGACGGCTCCGGCGTCGCGGCGAGCATCTGCGCGTCTCTCTGCCCCGTGTCGAACCAACCGCCCTGCGGCGCAAGCTTTCCGCCAAGCCAGGCCGCCCAGCCATTGCAGAGTTCTTCCAGCGCCGAACGATCAAGCGGACGGCGCCATCGCAGTATATGCAGCCCGCTGGCCCCGTCAAAGAACCAGGCGGTCAGCGTCGCGAATTCCGAAAGGCCCATCCCAGCGCATAGCTGATCGAAAAATCCCTGCCACATCTGGTCCCACTGCCTGGCCGCCCAGCAGCGATCAGGATCGCGCAGCGCCATCAGCTGCCCCTCACGCCAGGCGAAGGCCAGACCGCGCTGCATTTCGCACCAATCATCGATGAGGCAGGCCAGCAGCGGTCCCAGCATGTCCGGCGATATGGCGGCCTTGCCGATCGCTTCCTGCTGCGCTTCGCACCATGCGCGGGCAGAAGCGATGGCATCTGCCTGCGCTGCGTCCAACAATTGTCCTAATCCACCGAAGTGATAGTGGATCGCAGACACGGGGAGGCCTGCTGCCGATGCCAGCATACGGGCGGAAATCGCTTCCGCGCCATCCCCCTCCCACGCAGACAGCACCGAACTTACCAGCCTTTCCGGCGCTTTTGCGGCTTCTCTGCTGGTGTTCGGCATCTTCCTGCTCCTTCGGCTTCGACCCCATTTTGCCGCAGAAAGCGCAAGATACAAGTGTCACATCTATTACATACAAACGGCCTATTTCCGCCGCGACTCAACGGAAAGGGGCTATCGTGAAACCGAATAAACTGAAGCTGCCGCATGGATGGATGCTGACCGGGACGGCGATGGGCATGCTGCTCTGCCCGATCGCTGCCCATGCCCAGATGCAGGCCGCGCCGGACGCCAGGCTGGTCGCGGATGAAACCGGGGCTGGGGGGCTCGACGAGATCGTGGTCACTGCCGAAAAGCGGGAAACCAACCTGCAAAAGACTCCGATCTCGATCTCCGTTCTGGGCGAACAGGCGCTCGCCAACCGCCATGTCCAGAGCCTTCTCGATTTGCAGGACGGCGCTGTTCCGTCACTGCGGATCGGGCCGAACTTCACGCGCAATTCGGCGCTGTCCGTCGGCATCCGCGGCATCACCGGCGGCGATTCCAATCAGCCCAGCCGCGATGCGGGCATCGGCGTCTATATCGACGGCGTCTATCTGGGCCGCGCGCAGGGGCTGGGCATGGCGCTGATGGATATCGAACGGATCGAGGTGCTCAAGGGCCCGCAGGGCACATTGTTCGGCCGCAACTCCGTCGGCGGCGCTGTCAGCATCGTCTCGAAGAAACCATCGGGTGAATTCGGACTGCGCCAGACGCTGGGCCTTCGCAACTATAACGGCTATTCAAGCGAGACCCATCTGGATCTTCCTTCCTTCGCCAATATCGCGCTCAAGTTCGACGCGGTGTTCCTGAAGCGTGACGGCGTGGTGGAAAACAGGCTCGAAGGCGCCGACGATTTCAACCGGTTCGATCGCCGGGGCGTGCATGGCGCGGCGCTTTGGGAACCGAGCGCCGATTTCAGCGCGCAGATCGATGCAGACTACAGCTATGACGTGACCACGCCTTATTATGTTCAACTGCTGAACCTCAGCCCCACGGCCTATCCGCTCGCGCCCCTCGTCAAGGTGCAGCCTGATCGGGCGAAGACCGCTGATATCGGCGTGCCGCAGCGGGAAAATGTCGGAGAGACCTACGGCGTCAGCCTCCATCTCAAGTGGAAGGTTTCGGACGCGGCTGAACTGCGATCGATCAGCGCCTACCGGCATCTGGAGCAGGACCAGTGGGACAATGGCATCGGCGCGCATGCGGGCACCGTTTTCCAGCCCAACGCCACCTTCGCCCGTTACAGCCTCGCCTCGATGAGGCAGGAACAATATAGCCAGGAATTCCAGCTGGTGGGTGATGCCGGCCGGCTGCAATATGTGGCGGGCCTCTTTTATTATCATGAATCCGGTGACGACGACGCCTGGAGCCCCAACACCATGCGCTGGAACGCGGATGGCACCGTGGCAACGCCGTTGCCGTCGCTGGAGGCCGGAGCCAGGGCGCCATTCCCGGACCGCGCCAGCACGGCGAAAGCGGACAGCTATGCCGTTTATGGGCAGGCGAGCTGGAACCCGCCCGTGCTTGACGACATGCTGCGCCTGACGCTGGGCGGGCGTTTCACGCACGACAAGAAAAGCGGCCGCCTCTACAAGGTCAACGGCGCGGATACGCCCTACAGCTTCACCTTCTCCAAGGATCATTTCGATCCGCAGGTGACTGTGACGTTCGACCCCAGCAGGGATGTGCAGCTCTACGGCAAATGGGGGACCGCCTACCGCGCCGGTGGCGCCAACTCGCGGTCGCTGACTTACCGCGCCTATGGCCCGGAAAAGGTCTCGACCTTCGAAGCCGGTCTCAAGACCAGCTTCTGGGACCGGCGCGGACGGTTCAATATCGCCGCCTATACGACCCGCTATACCGATATCCAGATCGACTTCTATGCGCCCAATACCGGAACCAACCGCACCACCACGGAAACCCTGAACGCGCCCGGACATGGCAGGATCAAGGGTATCGAGGTTGACGCGTCGCTGGCCCCGCTTCCCGGCCTAACCCTGTCGGCAAGCTATGCCTATACCGATGCCAGGCTTCCCCAGTCCGTCAATCCGTTCCTGCCCGCAGGGTCGCCGCGCCAGACCATTTACGTGACCAGCACGCCCAAACATGCCGGCAGCGCCGCGATCGACTACACCCTGCCGCTGGCCGGAGAAACCGAACTGCGCATGCATCTCGACGCCAATGCTGCGTCGCGCTTTCACGCGGTCGCGGGAGAGGAGACGCTTTCGGACAAATCCTTCATCGTCAATGGCCGCCTAGCCCTGGCCGGAATCGGCCTCAGCCGGGGCGCGAGGCTGGAACTCGCGCTCTGGTCGCGCAACCTCTTCAACGAACAGCATGTCTTTTACCGCAGCCGGGCGGCCTATTCCGTGGCAGGCGAGTACGGGATTTTCAACGAGCCGCGCACCTTCGGCATCGACGGCACGCTGCGCTTCTGACCGGGAGGATAGAGATGACCATCCGCAAACTCATCATCGCGGGCGCGCTCGCATTCACTGCATCCGGGGCTGCTCTGGCGTGGCAGGCCGCGCCCCAGTCGCCCGCCGTTCAGGAGGCGCACAGCCGCCTCCTGCCGCTCCAGGGCGGCCAGAATTTTCGTGACCTCGGCGGCTATCGCACGCGCGATGGGCGCACCGTTCGCTGGGGCGTCCTGTTCCGTTCGGGCGCGATGAATGGCCTGACGCCAACAGATTTCGCTTATCTCGGCAAGCTGGGCATCAGGACCGTCTGCGATTTCCGCAGCACGCAGGAGCGCAATGCCGCGCCGGTCCGCTGGCCCGGCAATATGACGCCCAAGATCCTCGCCGACGATTACAGGATGGACATGGCCGGGCTCGACTTCAGCAATGCGGCTGGCTGGACGGGCGAGCAGGCCCGTGCGGCCATGGCGTCAAGCTATCCGCGCATCCTGGAACAGTTCAACGGCCAGTATCGCCGCATGTTCGAACAGTTGCTGGCCGGGCACGTGCCGCTGGCGTTCAACTGTTCCGCGGGCAAGGACCGCACCGGCGTCGCCGCTGCGCTGATCCTGACGGCGCTCGATGTCCCTCGCGAAACGGTGGTGGAGGATTATCTCCTCAGCAACCGCTATTTCGATCCCAAGAAGGCGATCGTGGGCGACGGCGCTGCAATGCAGGCATGGAGCAAGCTGCCTCCGCAAGTGCTGCAAGCGCTGATGGGCGTCGATCGCAGCTATATCGAAGCCGTATTCCGCGTGATCGATGCCCATCCCGGCGGTGCGAAAGGCTACTTGCGGGACAGGCTGGGACTCGGACGGACCGAACTCGCCCGTCTGCGGCAGCGTTACACGGAATAGGCATGGGACGGGCGCCGATCCGATGGGACACGGCGCCCATAAACTCTTGCGGGATTCGTCCGGGGAAGCACGGTCGTCCGAAATAAGGTGAGGGCGCGGCTCTTGTCGCGCCTAAACTCCATCCATGCAAAAAAGCACGTTGGGCGAGCGCCTTCGCTGTATCGAAATTCGATCAAATCGATACTTCAACGGGAAAAATGGCGGAGACGGAGGGATTCGAACCCTCGGTACCGGATTTACCAGTACGACGGTTTAGCAAACCGTTGGTTTCAGCCACTCACCCACGTCTCCAAACATGGCCTGAACGCCCGCTTGAGGCGGGACAGCGGCTAGGCGAATTGGGCTATAGCGGCGGCTTTCGTGCATGGCAACGGTCCTCTGGCACGAAAATTGGCGCGCTGGCCTTTCGACGATTCGTTCCGGCGCGGAATCGACTCCGGTCACCGTTCGTTCATTGTCGTTTCAGCTTGAACCCGGATAATCTGCCGGATGATTGACGAGCGGGCAGATGGGGGCATGGCGGGGATGATCGGGACGATGAAGCGGGCGGCGGCGCGCATCACGCGCATGGGCGCGGTGGCTCTGGCGATTGGCGGGGTCGCGCTGGCGCCTGTCGCGGCGCAGGCGCAGGTGCGCACCGTCGATCCCAATACGGCGATCGATGCCGATCTCGCCCCGGTGCCGCCGCAGAACAGCACGCCCACCGATCCCGGCGTCGATACCAGCGTTCCGCCCGCACAGACGACGACCGATCCCGCCGCGCCGCCGCCGGTCGCGTCGGGCAGCACGGCGACCGGCGCGCCCGTCACCGCCAATTCCCCGCCCGCTGCTCCGGCGGCAAGCGAATCCTATCAGGAAGACGATCTGATCGGCGCGGCCGAAGGCGTGTTCGGCAAGGGAGCGGAGGGTCTGGCAGGCATTATCGAGAAGATCCTGAAGGATCAGGGCCGCCCCAATGCCTATATCGCCGGGCGGGAGGCGTCCGGCGCGTTCGTCGTCGGCCTGCGCTACGGATCGGGCACGCTCAACCACAAGGTGGAAGGCGCGCGTCAGGTATATTGGACCGGCCCGTCGATCGGTTTCGACGTGGGCGGCAACGCGGCCAATACCTTCGTGCTCGTCTATAATCTCTACGACACGCAGGACCTTTACCATCGCTTCCCGGCGGCGGAGGGCACGGCCTATCTGGTGGGCGGCTTCACCGCCAGCTATCTGCGCTGGGGCAGCGTCGTACTCATCCCGATCCGGCTTGGCGTCGGCTACCGGCTGGGCGTCAATGCGGGTTATATGAAGTTCACCGAAAAGCGGAACTGGCTGCCCTTCTGAGCCGCTAGAGGAGAAGGCTGAGTTGCGGGCCTTCTTCACTGGCTTCCTGATGATCGAGATTGTGGACGCCTAGACCCAGCAGCCGCGCACCCATGCGCAGCGGCAGTTGCGCCTGGAGCAGGGCGCGGCCCGTTTGCGCCAGCAGGTCCGGTGAACGCACCGGCGCGGCGAAGCTTTTCGAGCGGGTGATGATGCGGAAGTCGGCGAACTTGATTTTCAGGACCACGGTGCGGCCATAGGCGCTGCTCTTTTCGATCCTGCCCCACAGATTGGCGGCGATGCGGTCAACCTCGGCGACCAGCGCATCCTCCGTGACCAGATCGTCGAAAAACGTGTCCTCCACGCTGACGGACTTGCGCTCCTGCCGTTCATGGACCATCCGGTGATCCTCGCCCCGCGCGGCGCGATAGTAGAAATCGGCGGCGCTGCCGAAATGCTGTTGCAGGAAGGGCAGGTCACGGGCGCGCAGGTCCGCCCCGGTCTCTATGCCCAGCGCCTGCATCCGCCGCGCGGTCACCGGGCCTACGCCGTGGATGCGGCGGACCGGCATCTTGGCCATGAACGCCATCCCGTCCCCCGGCCGGACCACGCACAGCCCGTCTGGCTTGTTCTGATCCGACGCCAGCTTGGCGATCAGCTTGTTGTAGGACACGCCCGCCGACGCGGTGAGGCCGGTTTCCTCCCGGATCATGCGGCGGATTTCCTGCGCGATCACCGTGGCGGACGCGATGCCGGGCTTGTTGCTGGTCACGTCCAGATAGGCTTCGTCCAGGGAGAGGGGCTGGATGATGTCGGTGAAGCGGGCGAAGATGCCCCGCACCTGCGTTGAAACGGCACGGTACACGTCGAACCGGGGCTTCACGAACAGCAGGTCCGGGCATAGCCGCCGCGCCCGCGCGCCGGGCATGGCGGATTTCACCCCGAACACACGCGCTTCATAGCTGGCCGTGGCCACCACCCCGCGCGGCCCGCCGCCGCCCACCGCGATGGGCTTGCCGCGCAGGGAAGGGTCGTCGCGCTGCTCGACCGATGCGTAAAAGGCATCCATGTCGATATGGATGATCTTGCGCGTGCCAGCGGCCGGAGTTTCCATGGCGCGCGACTATGGCACAGTTGGAATGCAGGGAAAATGTGGAAGGAGGCTGCTGGACGCGCCGATCATTTCTTCTTGTTCTGGAGCGATAGCAGCGCGGCGAAGGGGCTTGCCTGCTCCTCCGTCAGCACCCCCGCGTCGCGCAGATAGGCGTCGGCGTCCGGCGAGCGGGGGTAGGGCGCCATCGCCAGCGCCATGGTTTCGGCGACCGCCTCGCCCATGTCGATGACCTGCCCGTCAAAGCCGATGACGTCGCAATCGTCCGAATCGATCTCCAGCTCCTCGCCTTCTTCGCCGGTTCCGCTTTCGGCGACGAAGCGCAGCAGGAAGTCGGTGTCGATGCTTTCGGGCACGGGCAGGCCGGTCGCGACGCAGGGCTGCGTCAGTTCCGCGCGCACATGGCCGCGCGCCAAAATGCCGCCCGCTTCCTCGGTCAGCCCATATTCCGCCTCCAGCCGGTCCAGGCTCAGAAGGTTGAAGCGCCGCGCCAGCGCCTCGCGTTCGGCGGGTTCGGCGCTGATGGTCACGCCCTGCGCATGGAGGGCAAGCTGATCGGCGCGGACGGGGCGGGAAAATTCCGGTGCGGGCGCGGTCATCCCAGCTCTCCCGCCATGAGCGCGTCGCGCGTCATCGCGCCAAGCCGGACCCAGCGCGCGCGCAGCCGCGATTCGACATGCGCAAGCGCATCGGCCGATGGAGGCGCGCCACGATAAAGGTTGCGCGCCAGCGCCTCGCTCAATTCCGCTTCCCCTGACAGGGCTTCGCGATAGGCGGAAAGGCGCCCGCCCAGCGCGCTCACCATCCGCCCGATATGCTTGCCCACCACGACGTCGCCAATGCCTTCCTGCCGCAACTGCCCGTCCATGTCGTCGACGAACAATTCGGTCAGCCACACGCTTTCCTGCGCCGCGTCCAGGCTTTCCAGCCGCATCAGCACCTGGGCGAGGATGGCGACGATCATGTCGAACCGGCCGTCGATCGTGTCGGGAACCTGGCCTTGCAGATACCAGTGCGGCTCGCGGCCTTCCTGAACGATGGCGTTGTATAGCGGCTGCATCGCATCCTTGGGATCGCGGCTTGCGAACAGGCGCCGGAAGAGGTTGGGCATGACGTGGACGTTTCCTGGCTGAACCGAACGAGGCCCCTCTTGCCGGGGTCCGCTCAATTCCATATTGATCGGCGGGCCGCCCGATGCAATGGCGGCGTCAGCTTTAAGGATTTCCGGGGCCCGTCCCGGCAGGAGAAGTGCATGCGCCAGTTCAGCCGACAGTCCCGCAGCGGGCGGCTCTTGCTCGCGGGGGGCCTTGTGGCGCTTGCGCTGGGGATGTCGGGCTGCACCCGCATCCGCACCCATCAAGGGTATCAGGTCGACAAGCTGCTGGTCGATTCCATCCAGCCGGGCATCGACAACCGCGCGTCGGTGGAAGGCACGCTGGGCCGCCCGACCTTCGCCGCCCAGTTCGGCGATCAGGACTGGTATTATGTGTCGCGTGACATGCGTGCGCTCGCCTTTTCCAATCCCAAGCCCGTGGCGCAGACCGTTCTCCGCGTCCGTTTCGACGCGGCGGGCAATGTGACGGCGGTCGACCGCATGGGCCTGGAACAGGTCGCCAGAATCTCGCCCTCCGGCGACAAGACGCCGACGCTGGGCCGCCATCGCAGCCTGCTGGACGAGATTTTCGGCAATATCGGCGCGGTGGGCGCTGGCGGCATGGGCGGCATGGGTGGCGGCGGCGGCAGCAACACCGGCGGCGGCCCGAACGGCAGCTAGGCTTTGCCCTGATCAATGGGGAGCATGGTTAAGCTTCGCCAAGGTCAGCTCTCGCCTCAAAACTCCTCCAGGGTTTCGATGATCCTGTCAGCATCGACGCGGTCGGGATGGATGCGATCATGGATGCGGTTGGGCCGGGCGATCTGCACCGTGTCCCAGCCCATGGCGCGCGGCGCGGTAAAATCCTTGGACGGATTGTCCGCGACATAGGTCAGCGCCCCGCCTGAACGGCCGAAAATATGTTCGATATGCTGGAAGGCGCGGGGGTTGGGCTTCCAGCATTCCCTGCCCCAGCGGTCGGTGCAGACGCCCAGATGAACGCCGCGCTGGTACAGGGCCAGGGCCCTTATCTTCCGCCTTTGCGCGTCCAGGAAACCATCGGTGATCACGGCGAACCCGGTCGCGGGATCGCGGCGGGCAAGGAATTGTTCCGCATCGGGCGCAAGCCGGATGCTGGGCCGATGCTGCCGGTAGGCGGTGAGCATGCGCGCGATGAGGTGCGGATGCGGCTCCAGCCCCATGTCCCGCAGGCTGTCGTCGAAGATGCGGGTGCGATGCCCCGCCTCGAACCGCTCGCGCATCACCCTGCCGAGGCCGTCGAGCCCCAATATGGCGCGCGCCCACAGGCCCACGGCTTGCAGGCCGCTCAGGACATAGTCGCGCTCCAGATAGAGCGTGTCGTCCAGATCGAATATGATGACGCGGTCGAACCGCCCCCGATATGCGCCGGGCCTGTCAGATGAAGACAGCATCGTCGAAACGCAGCATCAGCACGTCCTCGCGCCAATCGTCCCCGGCGGTGCAGGGCAGCCCCAGCCGCTCCTCCAGCAGCCACTGGCTGAAGCGCGCGCCTGCCCTGTGGGCCAGTGGATAGCCGCCGCCGAACCGGGCGTTGATTTCGAATATGGAAGCGCCGCCGTCCTCGTCCATGCGCGCCTGGAAGCACATCGCCCCGCGCGCGCCTTGCAGCGCCTGCCCCAGCCGCCACGCCATGTCCTGCAACAGCGGATCGCGCAGGGTGACGCCCTTTTCCACCTCGCCCGACCGCACACGCAGCCGCTCGTGCGGGATGGCGCACCGCATCTTCCCCGCACCGTCGAAATAGAGGCTGACGGTGAATTCCCGTCCATGCAGGAATTGCTGCAATATATAGGGCTCGGCCCGGCTCAGCGCCTCCAGTTGGCCGCGTTCCTCCACCATCATGATGCCGCGGCTGGAACTGCCGTGACGCGGCTTGGCGAGCAGCGGCAGGGAAAGGTCACTCCGGCCGTCGAGAAAGTCATCCAGCGCGACGGTCGCGGGGGAGGGGATGCCAGCGCCCGACAGGAATCGCGCCGTCGCCAGCTTGTCGCGCGCCATGTGGACCAGCGCAGGATCGCTCACCGCGACATGGCAGCCGATCGCGCTGAACCGGTCCCGCGCCTCGCTATAGGCGATCAGTTCGGTGTCGATCGTGGGGACGATCAGGCCGATCCGCTCGCGCTTGCAGATGTCCAGCATGGCGGGGATGAAATCCTCGCTGTCCGCAGGCGGAGCGGCGAGGCCCATGTCCGCTTCGACGCAGGCCGCGCTCCATTCCGGCATGAGGTCCGACGCGTAGAGCCTGAGGCCGACGCCCAGCACCGCCGCGGCTTCGCGGAAGCTGCGCAGCAATCCGACGCGGCGGCCCGCCGAACTCAACAGCATGCGCAGCGACCGGCCCGGCTGCGGCGTGGCGTGTTCCGTGCTCACATGCGCTGCGCCTTCTCTCTGGCTGGTGACGGGCAGGTCCATGTCAGGCGACCTCTCTGATCAGGATGAAGGCTTCGGCGGCTTCCCGGCTGACGCAGCTTCCCCGCACCTGGGCCAGGGCGCGCAGGGTTTCGACCGATCGCTCGTTCGGGAAAGGCCGCACCTGCGACGCGAAACAGCCGAACGCCTCGATCTTGCGGGCGATATGGCCGCTGATGTCCACGAATATGTTGGGTTGGAAGGACGGCGCGAGATAGGGCGCGGCCCAGTTGGTTTCCGACACCGTTTCATAGGCCAGAATGCGCGTTGGATAATGCGCGCCCAGCGGCCGCGCGGCGACCATGGCGGCGTCGAACACCAGATGATGGTCGAAATGCAGGTCGCCCATAAAGGGCAGGAACAGCGCGTCCGGGCGGCATTGCGCCACCAGCGCGGCTATCCCGGCGTTCAGCTCCGCGCGGGGCACCCGGTCCAGTTCGGCGGCGGGAAAATCCAGGAAGTGCGTGCGCGCGACGCCCAGCAGCGCATGGGCGCTGCGCGCTTCCGCCTGCACCTGCTCCACCTGCGCCGTGTCGAAGCGGGGCGCATGGCCGCGCGTCGCGATCACCACGTCGACATGCCGCCCCAGCGCCGCCAGCCGCGCGATGGTGCCGCCGCAGCCCAGCACTTCATCGTCGGGATGCGGCGCGATCACCATGGCGCGCTGGATCGTGTCGATCATGCTCATGCCGCTGCCGCGTCCCGGCCAAGGATGGCGTGGTTGGGCAAAGGAGCCTCCCGCGCCGTGCGCCATTGCGTGACGCGCAGGCCCTGTCCGTCGCCGCATTTGACGGTGAAGCTCTCGCCCGTGCGCTCGACCACCTGCCCGGCCATGGCGGCGGCATGATGCCCAAGCGGTACGGGCACCGCCGCTTCTATGGTGATGCGATCGCCGCCCAGGCTCGTCCAGGCTCCGGGATAGGGATCGCCGCAGGCCCTGACGCAACGCCAGATGAGCGACGCCGGTTGCGCCCAGTCGATCAGCGCATCTTCGGGCCGCCTGCGCGCGGCATAGGTCGCGCAACGCTCATCCTGAACGGACAGGGCGGGCGCGCCGCTGGCGATATCGTCCAGCACGCCGGGCAGCATCTCCTCCAGCTTCGCCATATGCTTGGCATAGAGGGTCGCCGCCGTCTCGTCCGGCGCAAGGTGGAAATAGCGCTGGGCAAGCAGCGGTCCGCTGTCCACGCCCGCATCGATCAGGAACAGGGAGGACGCCGAAATCGGCTCGTCCAGCAGGATCGTCCACGGGATCACGGCCCGCCCCCGCAGGCGCGGCAGCGGGGCGGGGTGATAGCCCACCACGCCGCGCTTCGCGCTCGCCATGAACTGCCCGCCGCAAATCTGCGACCAGCCGATGACGAAGATATAATCGGGCGCGATGTCGTGGATCGCCGCCAGCGCGGCCTCCGAATTGATATTCTTCACCCGCACGATGCGGGAACCCGCCTTTTCCGTCTCCGCCGCCAGGTCGATGAAGTCGGAATGGCGGCTGGCAAGGTCGAGGGGCAGGGTGAAGACGGCGGCAAGATCCCATCGCGGCGCGGCGGCAAGGCAGCGCAGGGCGATTCGCGTACTTTCGACCGCGCCAATCAGTATGGCCCTCATGCGCACTCCCTATCGATGCTCAATCTTCCATGTGCGGGGTAGCCAGAGCGGTTTCCGCGCAAGCGGCCATAGAGCGCCAGATGCGCGCCGGCGCAGCGCTCGATGGAAAAGCGCCCCGCGCTTTCCAGCGCTCCGGCGGACAGGCGGGCGTGGCGGGCGTCATCGGACAGCATGGCCGCCATGGCCGATGCCAGCGCTTGCGCATCGCCTGGCGGCACCAGTTCGCCGTTCATTCCCGGCACCACCATTTCCCGGTTCCCGGCGACGCGCGTCGCCACCATCGGCAAGCCGCTGCTGGCCGCTTCGATGAGGGAGATGGGAAATCCCTCCCACAGCGAACTGTTCACGAACAGGTCCGCCCGCCGCATCAGCATGTCGACATCGCCGCGCGCGCCCAGCAATTCCACGTGGCTGCCCGCGCCGCTCGCCTCGACCAGCGCCTGAAGCTCGCCCAGCATCGGCCCGCCACCGGCGATGCAGATGCGGGGGCGGCGGCCCTGTGGCGCAAGCGCAGCCGCCAGCAGCCGCGCGGCGCGGATCAGCGTTGGATAATCCTTCTGCTCCGACACGGTGCCGACAGCCAGTATCATGGGATCATGCGCCACCGGCTGACGGGGCTTCGATGCCCGGAAACGCGGATTGGCTGCGTTCCAGATCAGTTGCACGGGCTTGCGGCTATGGGCGCGCAGCATCGTCTCGCATTGCTCGCTGATCGCCACATAGCCATCGGCGATCCGGTTGAAGAGGTGGAAGGCGGCGGGCGGGAAGGACAGGCGGCTGTTATGGTGGGTCAGCACCACCGGCACGCGCGGCCGGGCCAGCGCGACGATGGGAAGCGCGCGGGCGGTGTGGCAGTGGATCACATCGGGATTGATCGCGCGCACCATGCCGCGCAGCGCCCGCGCGCCCCTGATCCAGGCGTTGCGGTTCGCAAGGCCCAGCGACAGCGCCTGTCCGCCCGCTTCACAGATATGCGCCATCATCGCCGCTTCCGTCTCGCGATCGTTGCCGATCTGCGCGGCGTCGCTCAGCGCGATCACGGTGGCGTCATGGCCGGTCGCCGCGAAGCGTTCGGCAAGGTCCCTGACCAGCATTTCCGCGCCGCCCGACGTGAAGCTGGTGATGATGGAGCAGATGCGCATCGATCACCTCCCCGGAAGAAAAGGTTGCAGGCGCTGGCGGATGGCCCCAGTCATCGCTCCACCCCCACGGGATGGTCCTTCAGCACCTCGAAGATGACGGCCTTCCAGCGGGCGAGGATATGGTCGAGGTCGAACAGGGCCATGCGCGCCTTCGCCTCGGTGCCGAGCGCCCCGCGCCGCGCGGGATCGCGGCAGAGCGCGGCGATGGCGTCGCCCAGGGCCGCGATGTCGCCATTGGGGACCAGCATGCCGCTGCGCCCCTGCTCGATCATTTCGGCAGGACCCCATGGACAGTCGAAGGAGACGACCGGCAGGCCCGCCGCCATCGCTTCGCCCACCACGATGCCCCAGCCTTCGAAGCGGGAAGACAGGACGAACATATCCGATTGGGCGATCCACTCGCCCGGCTGGCGGGTGATGCCGGGCAGAGCGATGCGGCCGGTCAGCCCCAGCCTGTCCCTTTGCGCTTCCAGCGCCGCGCGGTCGGGCCCTTCGCCCCAGATCACCAGGCGCCAATCGGGAATATCCGCCGCCACGCGCGCAAAGGCGTCGATCAGCCGGTCGAACCCCTTTTGCGGCACCAGCCGTCCGACCGCGCCGATCGTCCGGCCATCGGAGCAGCGCGGCAGGGCGGCGGACGGCGGCGGCGCGGGATTGGGGATGACCCATCCCTTCACGGCCATCGTCCGGGCGAAATAGTCCATCGCGCCCTGTGTCATGGTGACCAGCCCCGCCGCGCGCGGATAGGCCCAGCCGCGCAGCATGTTCCACAATCGCCCGACGGTTTGCAGCTCCGGGTTGTTGCGTTCCGAAACGATCACGGGAATGCCGCTGCGCCGCGCGCTCAGCACCGACAATATATTGGTCCGGGTCAGGAAGCTCACCACCAGGTCGGGCGCGGCCTGCTCCAGCGCCGCTTGCAGCCGCCGTTCGCGCTTCAGCATCGCCAGCGCTCCGGCGGCTGCGCTGCGGCGCTTGACCGTCATGCCCAGCCGCACGATCCGCACCGCCGGATGGTGGCTGTAATAGGCCGGGGCAGCTTCATCCTCGAACGCGATCAGCCTGACGGTCCAGCCCAGCGCCGCGAAGTGATTGCACAAAAGGCTTACGATATGCTCCGATCCGCCTGCTCCCAGCCCTGGAAGGACGAAGGCGATGTTCGGCGGTCGGCTGGCGCGGACGAGCATCAAGAATCCCTGTTTACAACATGATGTCGCTGCCAAGTTTCCGTGCCGGGCGCGGTCAAGTCCATTGCGCGAAGGGATTAGGCGGCGACCCTTCGGATGAAAGGGCCGCCACCCCATGGTCAATAATGGAGACGCAGCGTCAGGCCCGCGCGGACCCGTTCGAACTCGTCGAACGGGTCGCTGCTGGTGCGTTTGGAATAGCGCACGTCCGCGCCGATCGCGACGCGGCGGTTGAGCGAATATTCCAGATCGCCGGTGACGCCGTAGATTTTCTGGACGTCGCCCGCGCCGAAGAATTTGCTGCGGCGGTAGACCAGCCCGGCTTCGCCGCGCAGGTTGTGGCGGATTTCCTGCTGCACGCCCAGGCGGAACCGCATGTCCTCGCGCGATTGCGCTCCGGTGCGGTAGGTCGCGACATTGCCGATGAATCCGTCGAGCGTGATCGCCGTGCGCGGTTGCGGGGAATAAGTGAGGCTCGCCTGCGCTGACAGGCGGGTGCGCGCTTCGATCAGCGGGTCCTTGGGATTGAAGTGATACAGGCCGACCGCCGCCTCCCCGCGCACCGTGCCCCCCGGATCAATGGATACGCCGACGCGGCCGCCATAGGTGGTCGAATCGCGATCGGGGAAGCCCGGCGGCGTGATCCGGTAGTCGCGCTTCGACACGAACCCTTCGACAAAACCGTTCAGCAGCGGCGCGGCGCGCACCAGCACCCGGCCCAGAAGGGCGTAATTGTCGATGTCGCGATCCTCGTCGAAATCGCTGGTGTAGCGGAAACGGCTCGCGCTCCCCCGCACCATGAAGCCCAGCCGGGCACCCTGGCGGCTGTAGGACAGGTCGCCGTCCAGCACGTTTAGCTTGCGCGGGCCGATGGATGTCACGGTCCGTCCTTCGGGCTCGCCGCGATCCTCGATGACGTGGCTCCAGCTTGCATTCGCCGTCAGCTTGTCGGCGGCGGACGGTGTCCAGACCGCGCCTAGCGCAACTTCTCCCGCCTCGGCATTTTCGCGCTCATATTTGAAGTAGCGGCGGACGCTGCCCGCCGCCCGCGCGGAAAGCTGCAACCTGCTGCCGGGCTTCACCACTTCGACATAGGGGCTCACCAGCAGCTTGAAATCGTCCTTCTCGCCGGACGATTGCGCATAGATGTTGCTGTCATATTCCAGCTTGCCGTCGATGCCGATCGTGGCGGTGGCGCTGCCCAGCCGCAGCGGCGTGGGCACGAACACCGCTTCGGGAACGTCCAGGAAGGTCTTGCCGGATCGCAGATCCTGCGCATGTGCGGCGGCGGTGGGAAGGCCCCCCGCGACTGCGATGGCGATGGCGGCCCGCGCCGTGGAGCGGGCTTTCATCAGAACCACTTCTCATAGATGCGGATCGTGTCGCCCGGCTGGATCATGTCGCGTTCGCTGGCGCGGCCTTCGATCTGCCTGCCTTCCACCATGCGGGTGATGCCCACATCGCCCTGCTGCGCGCGGAAGGTGTAGCCGCCCGCCGCCGATACCGCCGCCAGCACCGACATGCCCGCGCGATACTGATATTCGCCGGGGCTCTTGACCTCGCCCAGCACGTAGAAGGGGCGCAGCTTGACCGGCTGGACGCTGACCGTGGGCGTGTTCAGCAACTGGCGCTGGGTCAGTTGCTGCGCGATGCTGGCCTGGAGTTCGGGCACCGTCTTGCCGCTGGCGGGAACGTCGCCCAGCACCGGAAGGGCGATCTGGCCGCGATCGTTGATCACATAGCTCGCCTCGCTCGTCCCTGCGGGCGTCAGGCCGGGGATGGAAACCCGGATCTCGTCACCCGCGCCCAGGCGATAGGCGACGGTCGGCGCTGGCGGCAGGCTCGACAGGTTGGAAAGACCGCTGGAACAGGCCGCCGTCAGAACGAACATGCCCAGGCACAGACTATGGGTGAACCGCTTGTTCATCTGCTTCCCCTCTCAACTGACCGGGCTTCAGTTTAAGCGGTTCGGGCATCGCGTGGTTGAACGATTCCGTATCGGACGCAGGCGAAAAGGGGACAGCGCGCCAGCGCTTTTGGGATGCTTCCTTTTATGCCGCCAGGCGGGAGCTTTGTCTCCAATGGCTAAGGTCGCGGCCGATCAGCTTCTCCAGATCCTCGATATCGCGCGCATAATAATCCATCATGCGCGCGCGCAGGGCCTCTGGCAGCGGCGGATATTGGATCTGCCGGGCAAACAGGCCGCGCACCTTCTCGAACATGGCGTTGCCGCGCAGTGGCCTCGCCGCATCCTTCAGCGGAGCCAGCGCGGTGCGGACGGGCAGGGGCAGGAACCGTTCGCTGCTGTCGTTGCGGGGGCTGGCGCCTACCTCACTGGAATAATGGCAGGGCGCGCCGATATGGGCGCTGACGGTCGCGACCGTCGCCTCAGGCGACCTCTTCACATCCTCGAACAGGATGACCTTGATCTGGGCCGCGCTGAAATGGTCGAGCCAGCGCCGCAGGTGCCGGGCATACAGACCGTCCTCCAGGAAGCGCGGCTGATCGTTGGCCCGCCCGTCCAGATAGGCCTCCGGCCCCTGCGTCACGGTCCCGCGCCGGAACAGCATCTTATAGTCGGAATAGGCCCGCTCCACCGGATTGCGCAATTGCATCACCAGCCTCGCCTGCGGCAGCACGGGGGCCATGCGCGCGGCCGCCAGCGGATGGGCGAGATAGTCGGCGGACTTTTCCCCCAGCATCTGCCCGGCCGCCGCGCCGTCGAAGAAGCGGCGGTAATGATCGATCCCGCGATCATATTCCTGGCTGAAGAAATGCGGTTCGGGCGCGGGCAGGTACACCGCCGGATTGTCCCGCAACTGGTTGTGTATCCAGGTCGTGGCGCCCTTGACCGCGCCGATGATGATGAATTGGGGCAGGCGATGATTGATCATGGGTCTCTTGCGCCCTCCTTTCAGGATTCCAGTCCGGCCAGCGCGGCGCTCAGGCATTGCGCCATGCGCCGCATATCCTCTTCGTCGAGCAGATGATCGACGGGAAAGGCTATGCTGCGCCGTCCCGCTTCCTGCGCGGCGGCCAGATCGCCGTCGCGGCGGGGCGGCGCATCGGCGAATGCCGCCTCCTTCGACATATCGGCGCATGAACCGCTGCCCACCGGCATGCCCATGCGGCACATGCTGTCGATGACGGCCACAGTCGATCCGGCCTTGCCCAGCCGTTCGGGATCGATCGCCGCATAAAGCCGGTAGAAGGCATGGCCCACATGATCGGGAATGGGCGGAACATGGACGCCCGGCTCGCCCGCCAGATATCCGCTCAGCGCCGCCGCATTGCGCCGCCGCCGCGCGACCCAGCCGGACAGCTTGGCCAGTTGCGCCCGGCCGATCGCCGCCTGCATCTCGGTCATCCGCCAATTGGTGCCGAAACTGTCGTGCAGATAGCGGAAGCCGCTTTCGGGGGACGGGCTGAAGAATTTGTCCGGGTTCTTGCCATGGTCCTTATAGGCCCAGGCGCGCTTCCAATGCGCCTCCTCGCGCAGCAGCAGCATGCCGCCTTCGCCGCCGGTCGACATGATCTTGTCGGTGCAGAAGGAAAAGGCGGCGGCGTCGCCCCAGGATCCCGCCATGCGGCCGTGCAGGCTGGCCCCATGCGCTTGCGCGCAATCCTCGACCAGCCACAATCCTTCCTCATCGGCCAGCGCGCGCAAGGCCAGCATATCGCACGGCCAGCCGCCCAGATGGACGCAGATTATGGCCGCCGTCCGCGGGCTGATCATCCTTCGGGCGGACTGCGGGTCGATGCCGTTGCTCGCCGGGTCGATGTCCGCGAATACCGGCGTCGCGCCAACGGCGGCGACGCAGGCGGCGGTGGCGAAGAAGCTGCGGCAGGGGACGATCACCTCGTCGCCCGGCCCTACCCCCAGCGCGCGGAGCGCCAGTTCCAGCGCGACCGTGCCGTTCGACACCGCAATGCCGTGCGGCATCCCGCAAAAGGCGGCGAACTCCGCTTCGAACTGCCGGGTCTGCTCGCCATGCATCATCGAATTGACGCGCCCGGCCTCCAGCAGGCGGACGACGGCGGCGATCTCGTCCGGCTCATGCTGCGGCCAGCGCAGTTGGGGATGGTCGAGCGGGCTTCGCCTGTCCCCCGCGGATGACGCCTGGACGCTGGCAAGCGAAGCGGCGGCGGCTTGGATCATATCTGGCTCCCCGGTGAGGTCAGGCGACGTCGCGCGGCATGGATGGCGGCGATACCGGCAGCGCCGGGGCGGGTTCCGGCCCGCGCGGCGGCATCATGAACACCGTGTCCTGGCTTTCGGCGGCCAGGCGGCGCAGTATCTCCGCCCAGCGCGAGCTTGCGGACGCCGCGACCATCTCGTGGGTCAGGCGCATCAGCTCCCGCGAATCCCCCGCCGCGATCAGCCGGGCGAGCTGGCCGAAGCCCTCCACCAGCATCTCCAGCGGGATCGGGGACGGCATCGCTTCGAAAATGCCGGGAATGGCGCTTTCGATCTTGTCCTCCGACGTGTCGAACAGTTCCTCGAACAGCTTTTCGCCGGGACGCAGGCCGATGAACTTGATCGGCACATCGATGTCGGGGCGAAGGCCCGCCATGCGGATCACCCGGCGGGCGATCTCCACGATCTTCACCGGCTTGCCCATGTCGAGCACGAAGATGGTGCCGCGTTCCGAATCGGTTTCCAGCGCGCGGGCGCTGCTTTGCAGGATCAGCAGAACGGCCTCCTGCACCGTCATGAAGAAGCGTTCGATGTCGGGATGGGTGACGGTCAGCGGCTTGCCCGCGGCGATCTGGTGCTGGAACAGCGGGATCAGCGACCCGCTGGACCCCAGCACATTGCCGAACCGCACCGTCAGGAAACGGGGGCTGTCGGGATCGCAACTGCCGATCAGGTCCAGCGCCTGGCAATAAAGTTCGCCCAGCCGCTTGGTCGCGCCCATCAGGCCGACGGGGTTGACCGCCTTGTCGGTCGACACCTGGATCATGGCGCGCGCCTCGAACTCGCACACCGCGTCGGCGACGTTGCGGGTCCCCAGCACGTTGGTATGCACGCCCGCGCAGGGATTCGCCTCCACCATCGGCACATGCTTGAGCGCGGCCGCGTGGAAGACGATTTCGGGCCGCCGCCGCTCGAACACCTGCCACAGCGCCGCGCGCTGGCGGATGGAGCAAAGCTCGGCATGGAAGCGGACGTCGGGGAATTTCTCCCGCGCCTCCAGTTCGATGGCGTAGAGATTATATTCGGCGTGATCGAGCAGCACGATCTCCGCCGGGCGGTAATAAGCGAGCTGCCGCACCAGTTCTCCGCCGATCGTCCCGCCAGCGCCCGTCACCATGATGCGCGCGCCGGTGACGACGCGCTCCAGATAGCTGTGCTGGACCGTGATTTCGGGACGGCCCAGCAGTTCGGCGAGCGGCATCTTCTCGATCGAAAGCCGGTCGCCCTTGTCCGGTTGCGGCCCGGTCCACGGATTGCGGAAGCGCGAAACGGTCAGGTTTTCCTGTTCCGCCGCCGCGGCGATGCGCAGGATTTGCTGACGGTCCAGCCGCTCGCTGCTTTCCTGCACCACCAGGCTGACCGGCCTTTTGCCCGCGCGGTCCAGTTCGGCGACGATCTGCGGCAGCATGTCGGGCGATCCCAGGATCGGCAGGCCGCCGACCTGGAGCCGCCGGTCCCGCCCGTCGAAGGATATGACGCCGACGATCTCCAGGCCCGACTGCACGTCGGTGGGCACCAGGTCGGCCATCACGCGGGCCCAGTCCAGCTCGCCCAGCAACAGGATGCGGCGGCGCGCCTGCGCCGATTGCCGCAGCCGCGCCGACCGGAGATATTGGAAGAACGCCCGGCGCGCGACGCGGGCGCCCAGCAGCGCGGCGACGGTGATGGGGATGTCGACGGTCAGGAATGTCGTCATCATCACGCGGTACATCTGCTGCGGGATGATCAGGCCCACCGTCACCATCCAGATGAGCCAGGACGTGACGAGCAGGCTCGCCGACAGCCGCAGCGCGTCGCGCACGGACACGAACCGCCAGCTTTGCCGGTAGGTGCCGATGGCGAACAGCACCGCCAGATTGATGCCCACGAACGCCGCCGCGAACCGCAGGTCGTACATGGTCGGCGACATTTTCAGGTTGGAAAGGATGGCCAGCGACAGCTGGAAGGTGGCGAACATCACCAGCGCGTCGACCATCAGGATGGTGGCCAGCCGGATCGCGCGGGCACGGGCGGGGCTTTTTTCGACGAAGGCCCGCCCGATCGCCTCCAGCCGCGCGGGCAATGCCGTCGCGCGAACGTCTCGCTGGACCTCTCCGGTCAGATCCTGCCTGGTGGACGCAACATTCGACATTCCGGGCTCCCGTGGCGATCATGTCTCAGCCTGGAGCGGGGGAGCCGATAGCCATCGAAGGCAGGTGCGCGGCGCCGCCCGGCATTCGGCCGGTCAGCATCCAAGCTATCGGAAGCATCGCCCGCCGGTAATCGGTCGATCAGACACTATCCTTTATCCCAACATCATCCCGCCTGAAGCAGATGGCGGCGCTTTTTGGTTATTCGCCGCCTTCCGGGCGCGCAATTTCGCGGGTTGCGGGGCGCGCGCGCGCCGCGGGCCTGCCTCAAAGGAGTAATCTACCGATGCACAGGCTGCTGCCTGCGACGCCTGTGATACCCGCGACAGGGCGGCCCGCCATCGGCCGTGCGTCACGAAAGGGCAGTGCAGCATGAAGGTCGTCATCCTTTCCAGCCTGTCCTGGTCGCTCATCAACTTTCGCGGCGCGCTGATCGCGCGCATGGTGGCGGAAGGACATGATGTCGTCGCCTGCGCGCCCGACGAGGAGCCGGAGGTGCTGCGGAAGCTGGCGGACATGGGCGTGCGCTTCCGCCGGACGCCCATGGCGCGGGCCGGAACCAATCCGCTGCATGACGCCCGCACGCTGCTGCATTATCTGCGCCTGTTCCGGGCGGAACGGCCCGATGTCGTGATCGCCTACACGCAAAAGCCGATCATCTACGGCGGCATGGCGGCGCGGCTGATCGGCCGCCGCCGCTTCTTCGCGATCATGAGCGGGCTTGGCTATGTCTTCAGCGATGAAGCGCGGCAGCGCCGCTGGCTGCGCGCCGCCGTGTCGCGCCTCTACCGCATCGGGGTCCGGCGGGCGGCGTGCATCTTCGTCTTCAATGGCGACGATCATGGCGACATGCTGGCCAGCGGCATCGTCACCCCCGGCCAGCGCGTCATGCAGGTGCCGGGATCGGGCATAGACGTGCGCCATTTCGCGCAAGCGCCCTTGCCCGGCGGTCCCTTCACCTTCCTGCTGGTCGGCCGGTTGATGCGCGACAAGGGCGTGGGCGAATATGTGGAGGCCGCGCGCCTCATCCGGCGCAAGCGCAAGGATGTGCGATTCCTCCTGCTGACCCGGCCCGAAACGGAAAATCCCACTGGCTATACCGCTGCGGACCTGCGGCAATGGCGGGAAGAGGGATTGATCGAGCTGCTGCCCGAAACCCGCGATGTCCGGCCGTTCCTTGCTTCCGCCCATGTCTTCGTCCTGCCCTCCTATTACCGGGAGGGCCTGCCGCGCACGATCCTGGAGGCGCTGGCCACCGGCCGCGCCGTGATCACGACCGACATGCCCGGATGCCGCGAGCCTGTCCGGCCCGGCGTCAACGGCCTGCTCGTTCCTCCGCGCGATGCGGCGGCGCTGGCGGCGGCGATGGAGCGCCTGTTGAGCGACCCCGGCCTGATGGAGTCCATGGGCCAGGCCGCGCGGCGCACCGCTGTCGAGATTTATGACGTGGACAAGGTGAACGCGATGCTGATCGATGCGATGGGGTTGGGAAGCGGGCCTCGCCCGTCCGCCGCCCCCGCGCCCGATCCGGCGGCGGCACGTCTTGCGCCAGAGGCCGCATGAGGAACGCCTTGCGCCCCGCCGCTCTGGTGGCGATCATAGGCCTTGTCCTTCTGTCGCCGCTCCTGCTTCTGCTCGCGTTGCTGGTGCGGGCGGATCTGGGCAAGCCGGTGCTGTTCCGCCAGATTCGCAGCGGCCGGGGCGGGCGTGCGTTCGTCATGCTCAAATTCCGCAGCATGCGCGAACTGACCGGTGGCAGCGGCACGCCCTTGCCCGACGAACAGCGTGTGACCGCCTTCGGGCGTTTCCTGCGGCGGTCTCGTCTCGACGAGCTTCCGGAGCTGATCAACATCGTGCGGGGCGACATGGATTTCGTCGGGCCGCGTCCTTTGCTCCCCAGCACGATAAATGCCTTGCGGGAAGACGGCGCCGTGCGCGGCCTTGTCCGTCCGGGGCTGACAGGTCTTGCGCAGGTCAGCGGCAACACGCTGCTGACGGTCGAGGAAAAGCTGCGCTTCGATCTCTGGTATGTGCGCAACCGATCGCTGGCGCTGGACGCGCGAATCCTGGCGCGCACGGTCGCCGTGGTGCTTTGGGGCGAAAAGCGGATCGACTGGCAGGGCGACGAACTGCGCCCGCCGCACTGGGGCAACTGAGCGCTCCCGCCGGCGGGAGTCATGCCTTTAGCGGCACAAAGCCCGTTTTCAGGCGAGTCTGGCGCAATGCAGCAGCGGCATCGGCGCTGCCCTCCGCGATGAGCGGAAGTCCTTGTTCTCCCCGCACAATCCCGCGCCGCCGCGACTCTGGTTAACGAAGAAGCAGAGGCTATATCTATGCGGAAACGGAACGGGATAAACCGTTCGCGGTAAGTCAAAGGTAGTAAATACCGGATCAGTTCACCGCCTTACACCCTGTCCCGTACAGAAAAATCATTTTTTTAACAATCGGTTAACGAAAATTTGTCCTAACTCAAAATTTCCACCGCTCTTTTCGGGACTCTTGGGGGAGAAGTATGCTAGTCATAAGTTGTTGAAACAAAAGAAAGGGTTGCACTGCAGGCATTTGAACACTGGTCTTCCATGCTTCTTCGGGGCCTGCGAATGAAGATGGGAGGGATCATGAGGGGAATACCCAATGGCTTACCCAGTCAATGTGCGTCTGTTGTGCGGAAATGCTATCGTCAGGGAGGGACTTAGCAGGATCCTCATGGATCGCGAATTCCGGGTTACACAATATGCTACCATCGCCGCCGCACTGGAAACGGCGGAACTCCCCGATGAGGATTCGGCGCCTTCGCTGCTCCTGATCGACAATGGAATGGAAGAGCTGGACGAGGACATAATGTCGCTCCTCAAAAAGCGCTTTTCCTGTTCCTATCTGGTCCTGCTTTCGGACCGCTTCGATTTTCAGATCATGTTGAAGGCGTTCCAGCTGGGCGCCATGGGATATATCGTCAAAGAGATTTCCTGCGACCGGCTGGTCGCGACTCTTCGCCTTGTTGCGATGGGGGAAAGGGTGCTTCCGCCCCAATTGGCTGACGAATTGCAATCCCGCCCCAGCCTGGCCGATGTTCTGGAGGTGGAACGCCCGGTCGATGCGGCCTGCCTGTCGGACCGCGAACTTGAAATATTGCGCTGGCTCATCATGGGATGCCCCAACAAGGTCATTTCCAAGCGGATGGACATCAGCGAAGCCACGGTGAAGGTTCATGTAAAGGCGGTGCTGCGCAAGCTGCGCGTCAAGAACCGGACCCAGGCGGCGATCTGGGCAGCCAATCACGGCATGCGCGGGCGCGTGACGGAAGTGGAGCCGGACCTGCCAGGCGGCATGCCCATTCCTCATCCGGTCAGCCATGCGCCAATGGAATTGACTGCACGGTGATCCGTCCCTGACACTTCCGGCCCAAAGGGGTCATTATGACATATCCGGCTCAACAGGGCGCGCATCGCGCCCTGCGGATGCTGCACGACAGGTTTGGCGCGTTCCTGGTCAAGGGAACGCGCGCACGCCTGATCGCGGTCGGGCATCTGTTGTCAGGTAATTTCATCAACGCGCTCATCATGCTGGTGAGCGTCGCCATGGCCGCCCGGTCGCTGGGACCGGCGACCTATGGCGTCATGGTCCTCGTCCTGTCCTATAATCGCGTCGTCGAACGCATCATCCGCTTCGAATCCTGGCAACCGCTCATCCGCTATGCCGTCCAGGAAGAAAATCGCGGATCGATGCGGCGGATGCAGCGGCTCTATTGCTACGGACTGATGATCGACATCGGCGCGGCGGCCCTGGCCGCGGTGAGCGCCGTCGTGCTGGCGCTGCTCTTCGGACCGTTGTTCGGGTTGAAAAGCGTGCATGTGCAGCTTGTCGCCATCTATTCGATCGCCACCCTCTTCAACGTCGCTGGCGTGCCCGTGGCCGCGATGCGCCTGGCGGGCCAGTTCAAGATGCTGGCCTATGCGCAGGTGGCGGGTAACGTGCTGCGCATAGCGTTCGCCTTTTACTGCATGGTGGCGGGGGCGGGCGTGATCGGCTTCATGATCGCGTGGACCGCCGCGCAGGTGCTGGGGTCCGTCATCGTCTTCTGGCTGGGCTTTCGCGCCCTGCGGCAGACGGGCATTCCCAATCCGCTGCATGCCCGGCTCAAGGGGCTGGTGAAGGATTTTCCCGGCTTTTTCGGCTTCGCCTGTTCCACCAACCTGTCGCTGACCCTGCGGGTCATCACCACGGAGGCGGATTCGCTTTTCGTCGGCGCGGTGGCGGGGACGAGCGCGGCCGCTGTCTATTATCTCGCCAAGCGCATCGCCAAGGTCGCGATGCAGGTGGGGGCGCAGGTGCAGGCCGTGATCTATCCCGATGTCAGCCGCATGTGGGCCAAGGGCAATGTGCAGGCGTTCAGGGCGACCACGCTACAGGTGCAGGCGGCGCTGTTCACGGTCGGGGCCGCCATGCTGGCGGGCGCCTGGCTGCTGGGGCCGCTTCTGATCCGCATGGGTCCGGGCGAAGCCTATGCCGACGCCTATATCCTGCTGCTGACTCAGATGATCGCGGTGATGCTGGCGCTCCATTCGGCGCCGTCCCGGTCCGCGATGCTGGCGATGAACCAGTCCTGGCTGGTGCTGGCGATCTCCGGCCTTGGTACCGCTGTCTTCGTCGCGGTCGCAAGCTATTCGGTTCCGCATTATGGCGCCCTGGGCGGGAATATCGCCCATGTGGTCCTTGGCGTCATAACAGCGGTGCTGATGGACATATGCTGGCTCCGCAAGTCGCGCAGGCAGCAGATGGCGGCTGGCGTGAATTGATGTCCGGTCGCCGCCGCAGCGGCCAGCCTGAACCCCGCACATCAGGATTCCAGATCGCCGCCCTTCAGCAGATGGGCGACGATCTGCGTGCGGTTGGACGCTCCCTTGAGCGCCATGATCGCGCGCACATGCACCTTCACCGTGCTTTCGCTGATGTTCAGGCGGTTGGCGATATCCTTGTTGGATGCGCCCTGGGCCAGCAGTTCCAGCACGTCCCTCTGCCGCCGCGTCAGCGCCGCGAGCTGATCCACGGCCGCCCTGACCCGGTCGTTCGATCCGCCGCCAGCGCTCGCGTAAAGATTGAGGCGGGTCTGGATCATCTTGCCCACCGATGCCGGGAAGATGGATAGCCCGTCGCTCAGCAGCGCCAGCGCTTCCTGGATGCGCGGCAGGCTGATGTTGGATGTCAGCACGCCATGCGCTCCGGCGGCGACTGCCGACAGCATCAGGCGCTGATCATGATGATCGGCGATCACCAATATCGCCGCGCCCGGACAGCTCTGCACGGCTGACGCGATCTGTTCCGTCATGGATTCGGCATCGTCCGGCCCGTCCCCCGCCTGGAACAGGATGACGTCCGCCTCGCACTCAAGGGAACGGTCCCCCATCGAAGCGAGGGACGTGACCTTGAGGCCCGCCGATTCCAGGGCCACGGCCATGCAGGCGCGGCGCAGGGCGCTGGGGTCGACGATCAGCAGCCGCAGCGGCCCGGTCTCGTCCCTGACCTCCTGGGTCTCAAGGCCGATGGATTCCAATGTCCCGCCGCCTTCACGCGGCTTCGCGCGTGAAAACTCTGCGGACCCGGTCGCTCGCGGCCTTCGTCCACTTCTGCCGGACGGGGAAGCTGTCCGAATAATAGGCTGCGGATCCCATGTAGAACTGCACCGCGTCGCCATAGCCGCGCCGCGCATGTTCCTCATAGTCCACCTGGTTGAAGACGGCGCCCGCGACCTGATTGTTAACCATCTGCAACGATGCGCGAAGCTGCTCCACGGTGGTCGAACCCCAGCGCACGACCATGATGGTCGAATCGGCCAGGCTGGACAAGGTGCGGGCGTCGCGGACGGCCAGGATCGCCGGGGCGTTGATGACCACAAGGTCGAACTGCTCGCGCAGCTCGTCCAGCAGGCGCGCCACCTGCCACCCCTGCACCAGCGCGGCGGGATTGCGGATCTGCTCGCGGGTGCTCAGCACCACCGGCAGCAGCGCGGCGGGGGCGGCGCCATAGGCCGGGTCATGTTCGACATGCGATTCGACCTGCGGGATCAGCTTGCGCGTCTCGCCGCTGTGGGTCAGCACGTCGATCAGGTCGGGCAGGTTCGAATTGTCCTGAATGCTGCGCAGCACGCTGGGGCCGGGCCGCCGCAGGTCGAGGTCGACGACGATCGCGCGCCGCCCCATGGAGGCCGCCGCCGCCGCCAGCGTCAGCGCCACGCTGGACTTGCCATCGCCCGGCAGCGGCGATGTCACCAGCACGCGCTGGCTGCCTTCCAGCCGCGGCAAAGCTTCTACTTCACTCGCCAGATTGCGGGCGACCTCGGTGAACAGCGACTGGGGCTCCGTCACCACCGGATTTTCCTCGATCGAAGGGCCGATCGGGTCAGGCAGTCCCGGCAGCATCGCCAGCGTGCGCAGCCCGAACAGGCGGCGCAACTGGTCGCCGCTGCGCAGCCGGTTGTCGAACATCTCGATCCCCAGCACGATCAGCAGCGCCAGCATCGAAGAACCGACGAAAGCCGCCAGAGCCATTTTCTTGGGCGCTGGCGCTACCGGAGTGAGCGGCACGGGCGCGGCCGACATCATGGTCGAATTGACGCCCGTGCTTTCCAGTTCGGCGCGCACCGTCTGCGCCCGCTGCGCCGTGGTGAGATAGGCCTGCCGCGCGACCTCGGCCTTGCGTTCCAGGATCGACAGGTCGACCGAATTGGCGTTGTTGCGGAAGGCCGCGCTGGTGATGTCGTTCAACCGCGCCTGCAACTGGCCCGCGCGCGCCGCCGCTGCGTTGGCCTCCGCCATGGCCATGGCGCGCTCTCGCCCGGCATCCGCATTGTTGCGGGCCTGCTGGGCGGCGATGACCGAAGCGCGTTCCTGCGTCATGGCGTTGCTGACCTGGCTGATTTGCGCCGTCAGCGCCTGCATCTGCGGATGGTTCGCCCCCATCTGCACCGCCATTTCGGACCGCTGGCGCGACAGGTCGTCATATTGCCTTTGCAGATTGTCGAGCGCCGGTGAGGTCGCGCCCGCGACCGTGCGCATGCCCGCCGCGCTGCTGACGCCCGCCGCCTGCGCCCGCATGCCGGAACTCAGCGCCGCGCTGGACGCGGCTTCCACGGCCAGCCTGTTCATCTGCTGATAGTCCTCCGCGCTTCCCGCGCCGACGGGCATGGCATGGTCGCGCCGGAAATCGGCGACCGCCTGCTCGGCGCGCCACGCTTCGCTGGAAAGCCGTCCAGCCTCGTTCGCCAGCGCGCGGGTCACTTCATCCCGCCAGACCTGACGCCGTTCCGAACGCAGTTTCTGAAGGCTCTGGACGAAGCGGTTGGCGATCCGCGCCGCAAGTTCGGGGTCACCCGACTGTACGGTGATGTCGATGACGTCGGAGTCGGTCGAGCTTGCGACCTGCGTGTCGTTCAGCAGATGCGACGCGGCCAGCGGCACCTTCATGGTGACGCCGTTGTTGAAGGCGGGATTGCGATGCAGCTTCAGGTCCCGCACCACCTGTTCGGCCAGCGCCTGGGACCGGTACATGCGCGCTTCGTTGGCGACGCGCTGCTGGTTGCGGACCGCATCCGCCTGGTTCGACCCGCTCGAATCGTTGAGCTGAACCTGCACGGTCGCCGTCGCCTGATAGCGTTTGGGCAACTGCAACTGGATCGCCAGCACGATAAGGACGCAGGTGATCACGATGCCGGCCACCAGCTTTATATGCCGCCGCAGCAGGAACCAGATCTGCCGCGCGGTCATCTGCTGCAATTCGAAGGACAGGTCGCGGGGCCTGGCATGTCCGCCCGCAGAACCACTACCATCGGTCAATGTCAGCTGAGCGGACGCCATGCCAATCTCCCTCATCTTGCGGGGCACGCGGGCCGTGCCCGGCCCAATGGCCGTTCCCTTGACCATCGGTATGATTGTTGCCGTCCGGCAGTGCAAAAGCGCATCGGGGGCCATCAGTGCGCATTGTAGCTAACACTTAGGATGAAGGCGGCTTTGCGCGGGACCGGACATGCCTTGGCGTTCAGCCAGTGCCATCGGCACGGTCCCAAATGGGCCATGTTTCTGCTTTGTAACTATTTCGGAGTTGGCCTTCCCGGTAATTGCATCGTGAAAATCCAGACATAAAAACATCTGGCCGAGGAGGGGACGCGCATGATCACCACCATTGACTTGCAGGAGGTGACGGCGGGATCGCTCGCGCGGCTTTTTTCGGCGGGTCATGTGGCCGTGATGGTCGAATGTCCCGATCTTATCGCATCGCTCTGGCGCGAACTGCTTGAAAGGAAGGAAGAACAGCTTCCCTGGCAGGCGCCCCTGGTGGACATGGCGCGCAACTATCATGGCTGCGGCGATATCACCGCCAGCCTTGGCGACCTCTTCTACTTTCAGCCAGGGCGGCACGGCTATATCGCGCGCAAGATGGCGCTGGCGCAGCAGGAGGAGGCTGGCCGCGTCGCCGCCAAGCCGTCCTCCTTCTTCCAGAGCGGAAGCAGCTATGCGCCAAGCCAGGAGGTGATCGATCAATGCTGGTCGCTGGGCCAGCTGCTGATGACGGCGATGATCCCGGAGGGTGAGCTGCCCGGCCGGTTCGAAGTCGTGGTCCAGCGCCTCAAATATCAGGAGACGGCGGCGGATTTCGCCAATCTGGGCGCTCTTGCCCGCAACTCCATGGGCCGTTGGGGGCGGGCGGGCTGCGCTCTGGACGAGCAAAGGTGGAACGCGGCCGGGCCGCTCAGCCCGCGCGGCCTGTCGGACCTTTACGGCTTGACGATGCTGTTGCCAGCGGTGCGGCAGGTCGCGAAGCGCGTGAACGGCCTGATGCTGCGGCGCGACCCGTCGCGGCGGCTTGAACCGGGGCAGCGCCTGATCGAGGGCGCGCATTACGACTACAGATATCTGACGGCCCTGTGCGGCAAGCGCGACAAGACCCTGACTCAGGTGTTCGCGGCGGGAAAATGGTTCGATCTGCCGATCGATCTCACGACGCTGGCGGTCTTCCCCGGCATGATGGCGAGCCGCGCCTTCGGCCTGCCCAATGTCCTGCACCGCGTCGTGCATCTGGAAAGGGAAATGGCGGCGGATCGTCCGCGCGATCCGCGCACCGATGACGTGACGCTGCTGATCGGCGCGGCCTGACGCCGCCGGGATCAGAGATCCGGCAGCTGCTGCGGACCGGCCGGGGCGGAATAGATGAGCTTGGCATGCTGCTGATCGTCCGCCCTGCGGGGGCCGTAGAGCAGAGCCAGCATGACCATGACGGGCATGACCCACATGCGTGAATACATATGGGGATAGGACATGGTGTAGATCAGGAAGACGATCAGCACCGCCATGGCTGGCGCGCCGCGCTCGCGGTCCCGCAATCCCACCACCGCCATCAGGCCGAGCAGCGACAGCAGGATGATCAGCCCCGCAAAGGCGATGATGCCGCCCTCGTTCCAGATCAGCAGGTAGAGATTATGCACCGGATTGTCATAGGCGCTTAGTTGCCGGTAGCGGTCGACGCCCATGCCGATGATGCTGTAATCCTCGGTGAAGGTCCATGCTTCCTTGATCAGGTTGGACCGGCCGATGAACGTCCCGGCCTGTGACAGGTCGCCCGATTCCACCGCATTGCCCACGCGCTCCTGAAACACTCTGGGCAATGGCGCGCCGGACACCATGAACAGGCTGAACGCCGCGCCCAATGTAACCGCCAGCCCTGCTATGTAACGGAATCCGCCCATCAGGGCCATGCAGATGAAAAGGGTCAGCAGCGCCGCTGAAAAGCCGGTGAAGGACGCCGTCAGCAACAGCCCCCAGACCAGCAGCGCCAGGCAGATGAGCCCGGCATAGAAGGAAATCTGCCGCTGCCGCACGGAATAGAGCAGCATCGGTATGGCAAAGGCGATCACGGCGCCGTTGCTGTTGGGTTCGCCCGACATCGATCCCAGCCGCTGATTGCCGGTGTAGAATCCGTCTCCGAACCAGGGAAGCGTGTCGGCGGGCGTCAGGAAGATGGTCACGGCGATGCCGATCACTTGCGACAGGACGATGCCTAGCATGAACAGTAGCGGCGCGATCCGCCGTGTACGGTCATCCTGCTGCATCAGCACCATCGGGATCAGCAGGAAGGACACGCTATATTGCAGGGCGATGTTCACCCAGCGCAGCGGATCGCCGTTCATGATCGATCCGATGAACAGTCCCCCCAGCATCATCGCCAGCCCGGCCACCCAATAAGGGGTAAGGGAACCGAAGGGCATCGCGCCCAGCTTTCCGCGCATCGCGGTGATGACGATGCAGATCAGCAATGCGACATCGGAAAAGGTCAGGTTGATCGACCCGACGCGCAGCGCGAACCAGCCGCTGAGGAAGATCGACGTCAGCAGCGCATAATGGGCGATCTTGTCCCACAGGTCCACCGTTCGCGGGATGGGCATGCCCGGAAGGCCATGCGATGCGCCCGGCGCGGCCGTGGAAATCGTCATATCTCGCTCCTGCTGCCGCCTGGGCCAGCGCCTTGCGACCGTGCCCGCGCGCCCGGCATGCCGCAATCGGCCTTCGGGACATTGGCGGGCGCATAATGGCTAACCCCAAGGGCGAGTGGCCGGGCGCGGCTGCTGCGGCCATATCAGCCATGATGAACCCGGCGCAGATACCCAAATTTGCCGCCTGCTCAGCCGCCTGCTCCGTTGATCCGGCCTTGGCGTGACCGGATAAGGAGTGGCTGTGAGCGGCTGCGCAGGGCAGCGGCATGTCGAACGAGGATCATCTGTGACGGACGCGACTCATCCCCGCCACGATGACGATCCGCCGCCCGGCGCGGGAGGAAAGGGCAGCGGCGTGGCGAGCCGCATCGGCGCGGCGCTGCGGGCGGCCGTCAGCCTTCTCCTCCCCGCGGCGATCGTGATCGCGGGCTGTTCCGGGGCGACCAACGCATCGCAATCCGCGCCTCAGCCGGTGAAGGGGCAACCCGCCTTTCCCGGAGCCGTGGGCTATGGCGCGGCCAGCAAGGGCGGGCGCGGCGGGCAGGTGATAGCGGTCACCACCCTGGCGGACAGCGGCCCCGGCTCCTTGCGCGCCTGCATAGATGCGCAAGGGCCGCGCATCTGCGTCTTCCGGGTCGCGGGGTTGATCCGCTACACGTCGAAACCGCCCATCATTCGCAACCCCTATCTGACGATCGCGGGCCAGACCGCGCCCGGCGGAGGCATCACGCTGGCGCATGCTGGCGGGCCGATGGGATTTACCCCGCTCGCCATCAAGAACACGCATGACATCGTGGTGCGGCATATCCGGGTGCGAAACGACCGCATCGGCGGATTTCGCGGTGCGGAAGACAGCTTCACCATCGAAAACAGCAGGCAGGTCATCCTCGATCATGTCAGCGGAAGCTGGGCGCGGGACGAGATGGTCAACGGCTATGGCGACAATGACTGGATCACCGTCAGCAACTCGATCTTCGCCGAGGGGATTCCCCGGCACGACAAATGCGCGCTGCTGGCGAGCGATCCCAAGGGGCCGCAGCATTTCAGCTTCATCGGCAATCTGTGCGCGCATAATGGCGACCGCAATCCAGACGTCAATTTCCCGCCGGGGTCCTGCGCGGAGGTGATCAACAATGTCTTTTACAACGCCCAATCGGAATTTGCCGAAATCTGGGAAAGCTATGGCGGCGTTCCTGTCTCGCTGATCGGCAACAGCTTCATCGCGGGCAAGAACACCCATGCCGAAACCATCGGCATCACGCGCAACATCGTTGGATCGACGGGGCTGGCGAAGGTCTATGTGGCGGACAACCGGTTCGAAGGCGATTTCGTCCGCACCTCGCCTTTGCTCAAGGAGGCGGAGGTGGCCGCGCCACCCTGTCCCTCGACCGTCGCGCCCCTGCCCGCCGCCCAGGCCTATGATCAGGTGCTGCGCGAAGCGGGCGCTTTCCCGCGCGATCCGTTCGATCGCAGGACCGTCAGCCAGCTTCGCGAGCGCCAGGGCCGGATCGTTCACCAGCCGGGGACCATCGACCCGATCCCTTCGGGCGCGCCCTACCCGGACGCGGACGGCGACGGCATGGATGACGGGTGGGAGGCGCGGCATGGCGCAAACCCCCATCGCGCCGATGCGTGGGAGGATGCCGACGGCAACGGCGTCGCCAATCTCGACCAGTATCTCGACTCCCTGTCCCGGGTGCTGATCGAAAGGAACGATCCCTAGATGAAATTGCTGTCGCCTTCGCTGACGCGGATGAACGGGAATGACGGGCGGGCTGCGCGCAGGGACAGGCAGGTGCGGCTATGCTTTCCCTTTTCCGGCGACACGATCGGCGGCAGCCACATTTCGGTAAAGGGCCTGCTGGATCATCTGGATCGCGGGCGATACCGGCTGGTTGTCGTGCCGGAAGTGCCAGGTGGCCGGATCGCACAATTCTTCGCCGGTCATGAACAGTTGCACGATCCCGGCAGCCGTGGACTGTTCGTCCCCGGCGAACGCTTCAACCTGCGCAAATTCGCCCGGACGCTGGGCGGGCTATGGTCGCGAACGCGCTTCCTGCGGCGCAACCGGATCGACATCGTTCATGTGAATGACGGCCAGACCAACGCCAATTGGGCGGTCGCCGCGCGGCTGGCGGGCGCGAAGCTCGTCTGGCACCACAGGGGCGATCCCGGCGCGCTCGGCCTGCGGCTGCTCGCTCCCTTGCTCGCCAATCAGGTGTTGACCGTCTCCTCCTTTTCTTTGCCGCCGCCGGGCCCCTGGTCGGCGCGCAAGAAGGCTGCGGTGGTGCATAGTCCCTTCGACGCCACCATGACCGTTGATCGCGAACAAGCGCGCGAAACGCTGGTGCGGGAATTGGGGATTGCGCCGGACACGCTGATCCTTGGCTATTTCGGCGCGTTCATCGCGCGCAAGCGGCCGCTGCTGTTCATCGACACGATCGCAGCGCTGAAGGAAAAGCTCGATCGCCCCGTCATCGGCGTCATGTTCGGCGAATCGGTGGAGCCTTCCATGAACGTGGCGTTGCAGCGGCGGATCGACGGGAATGGCGTCGCCGCTCAGGTGAGGCTGATGGGCTATCGCACGCCGGGGGCGTACTGGATCGCTGCCTGCGACCAGCTTGCCGTCCCGGCCGTGCGTGAGCCCTTCGGCCGCACGCTGGTGGAAGCGATGCTGGCCGGAACGCCCATCGTCGCCGCGCGATCAGGCGGCAATATCGAAGCGCTGGAGGGCGGCATCGGCATATTGGCCGACCCGGACGATGCGGGTGCGCTGGCGGAGCAATGCGCCCGCCTTGCCCGTGACCCGGCCGCCGCCTCCGCCATGGCCCGCCGGGCGCAGGCCGACGCCCGCCATCGTTTCAGCGAGGCGATGCACGGCCGCAAGGTGAGCGAAGTCTACGAACGCCTCTGCCCGGCGGCTTGAGTCCCCGTCAGACCGCCTCCACTTCGACCCAGCGGCCTTCCGCGGCGGAACGGCGGGCGGCGTCCAGCACCGCCTGTCCCGCCGCCGCTTCGTGGAAGGTGCCGCCTTCGTCGGGCAGCGGCGGCTCAATGCCCAGCATCCGCGCCTTCATCTGGCCGAACAGCTTGGCATAGGGCGCGACATCGAATCCCTGCGTATGCCACCTGTCCATCTCCGTCTGGATAAGATCGGTGATGGGGAATGGTTCGGGCGCGGGGTTGACCAGTTCGGCGGGCATGGGGATGCGGCGCGCGCCCTGCGCGTCTTTCAGCCACACCTCCTCCGGGTCGCCGAAGGCAGCGCCGGATTGAATCCAGGCCGCGCCCTTCGTCCCGGCCACCTTCGTCGCCATGACGAACGGGCCGGGGAAGTTCATCGCCGCCTCGATCACACCGCGGCAGCCGCTGCGGGTGACGAACTGGACATTATAATAATCGTCGGAGGTCATTTCCGGCCGGGTGGTGGACAGCTTGCGCAGGATCGCGCTGACCGCCGCGACCGGGCCAAGGGTCGAAAGCACCTGATCGATCATATGCGTGCCGAAAGCGCCCAGAAAGCCGCCGCCCTGCTTCGCGTCGGTCCACCAGTCCGCCAGCGGTTCCTCTTCGCCCTGTCCCGGCTGCTGGTAGATGCGGCTGAACATCAGCGGATCGCCGATCATGCCGCCCTTGACCACGCGGCGCAGCAGCGCCTGCGCGCTGTCGAAGCGGAACTCCGCGCCCAAGGCATGGACCACGCCCGCTTCTTCTGCCGCAGCCAGCATCTCCCGCGCCTGGGCGAGATCCCTGGCGAAGGGCTTTTCGCACATCACCGCCCGGCCCGCCGCGATCGCCTGCATGACCGGCGTGTAATGGGCGTGCGGCGGGGTGGCGACCGTCACCAGCCGGATTGCTGGGTCGTTCGCCAGAACCTGCTCCAGATTGTCGGACGCCAGCGGAATGTTGAGCGGGGCGGCCCGCTGCGCCGTGCGCTCGCGATTGCGGCCGACGATGGCGCGCACCTCGAACCCCGCGTCGCGCAGGGCGCGAACATGGGTGAACAGGCCAAAGCCCGTGCCCACCACCACCGCGCCGGCCGGCTGACCATCATCACTCATCTTGTTTCCTCGCCTCCTCGATTATCGCTTGCGCCGATGACGCCCATGCCTGTGCCACCTCGTCCATCGTCTGCCCCGCCTGCGCCTGGGAAAAGACCTCAACGCCGATAGGCGCCGTGCTTCCGATCCGGTCGAGCGTGCGGATCAAGCCGGCAAGATCGAACGCGCCTTCGCCGGGCAGCAGCCTGCCGGTCATCGTTTCCTCGAACAGGTCAGCGCCCTGCTGGGCTGGGCCATCGTTGATCTGCACGGTGCAGATGCGCTCGCCCGGTATTGCCGCAAGCTGATCCAGCGTCGATCCGCTGCGAAACAGGTGCCAGCTGTCCAGCGTCAGCCCGCCATTGGGCCGCCCGGCCGCCTCTATAATGGCCGCCGCCGCCGCAAGGGTGGGGATGCCGCCAAAGGGCAGGAATTCGATATGCACCGGCAGGCCATGCTCCGCCGCCAGATCGCAGACGCGGGCGAAGGCTTCCGCCGCCTCGTCCAGCGAAGGGCTGACGTCCATCATCTCGACCGCCACGACCGACCGCGCGCCTGCTTGCGCCGCAAGGCCGATCACCCGCTCCGGCGTCAGCGTCATCAGCAGGCCGCGAAAGCGCGCACCGGCGGGCGCACGGGCATGAGACGGCAGCCAGCAGCCGATGCAGTCGACTTCCGCCAGTTCCAGCCCATGATCCGCAAGCCGGTCCGCAAATTCGCGCAGAGACGTGCCTTGCTCCTCCAGCGCCCACAGGTCTCCCGGCGTCACCGAGATCGCGGCGAACCCTGCGTCCCGTGCGGGCGCGAGCCGGTCCAGCAGGGGAATATGCAACAGCGGCGGCCCGCACAGCACAAGGTCGGAGGAGCCCAGCATCCCTCAACCCTCCCGGAAATTGAGTTCGAGCAGGATGCCATTGGCTTCGGTCACGAACAGCTGCCGCAGCCCGATCGATGGAATGTCGTTGCGCGCGATCGTCAGCCCGGAACCCTCCAGCCTTGCCGCCATCTCCGCATAGCCGTCGCATTCCAGCGCCACATGATGGACTGACCCGCCGCCGCGCACTGGTGTGAAGGGCGCGATGCCGTCGCTGGGATAGCGGGCGTCGGCGGGGCCAATATGAACGATCGCGCGGTCCTGCCCATCATAGATCCAGCAGCCCGTATCGATGGAGGCCGCGCCCGGCGCCACGCCCGCGCGCAGCCCCAGCAGGTCGCGGAAGAAGGCCGCCGTCGCCGGAACGTCGGCCGTGCGGATGTTGACATGGTCAAGGGACAGGACAGCCATGGCTCAATCGACGAACTGGCCGGTGCCGATGGCCGCCGCGGGGTCAAGCGCGTCCCTGCCTTGCCGTTCCAGACTGGCCAGCGGCACGCGCCACAGCTTGACAGGCGCGGTCTCCTCCGTGCGGATCAGGCGCAGGCCCCACAGGCCCTTGTCATGGCCGAACGTGTCGATCCAGTTGCCGCCAATGCCCGGATCGCGCGCCGCGATCACGATCCGCACGCTGCCGTCCGCCTCCTGAACCCGCTTGAACTTGGTGACATAGCCGCCGCCGTCTTCGAACGTGTCCAGATTTTCCTGCCAGATATTGCACAGCTGGAAATTCCAATATTCGCATTCGGGCGGCGTGAATTCCAGCACCAGCGCTTCGTCCGCCTTCACCTGCCAGCTGCCAAAGGCGAAATGCCGGTCGGGCACGCCGCCGTTCGACAGATATTGCGCGCGGCTATAATCCAGCCGGTTGGGCCGGGACGCGAAATTGCCCTGGCTGCCCTGCCACCAGTTGCGCACCAGTTCGGCATAGCCCAGCACGCCTTGCGCCGCCCAGGCGAGGTTGTTCGCCATCAGCGCGGGTGTGATCGGCACTGGCTGCGCCCCATCCATGCGTTCGATCCGCATCTCCGGCGCGGTTTCCTTGCCCCGCTCATGCCAGACCAGGCGGATCAGGATGCAATTGGTGCTGGCATCCAGCTTCAGCCAGTTCCTGCCCTCGCCCGGATCATTTTGCGACAGGATGATCTCGAACGTGCCGTCCTCCTCGACATGAAGCTGCTGGCTGCCCAGGAAAGCGGTGGTCTTGAGGTTGGATGGATCGAACGTCTTGAGGCCCGCAACCCCTTCTGGCGCCCAATCCCTCGCAGCCGCATCTTCGGGGGCGGGGGCGGTCAGCACCGCCAGCACGAAATAGGGAATGGTGCCCCGTGTGCCGGTGATGCGATAATCCCGCGCCTCGTCGAACTGGCACATCAGATGATCATGGTCAGGGCATTGCACGTTGATCGACTGCCGCCATACCATGTCGCGCAGGCGCGGCCGGGTGGGCTCCGCATTTTCGACCAGCCGCTCCAGGCTCGACCGCGCGACGCGGGAGAGGAAACGATAATATTCCGCCCGGTCCAGTTCGGACGGCTGGTCCCCGAACGCGTCGATCATCCGCCCCGCCACTTTCAGCACATCGCAGAAATCGTCCCACGACTGCCCGGAAAGCAGGCGATCGGCTGCCTTTGCGTCGATCTGCGCCTTGTCCATCTCAATCCTCCCACTTCACCGGGAAACGTTCATAGTAAAAGGCGAAGCGCTCCCGCAGGGCGGCGGTATCAACGCCGAACACGCCCTCCAGATCGTAGATCACCCGGCCATGCCGGTTGCGCGGATTTTCGTTCAGATAGGCAAGCAGCGCCCTTTCCGCGTCCGCCGTCAGCGGCAGGCCCGCAAGATCATAGACCTGCCGCATCACCCTTTCCTGATCGGCCATATAGTCGTGGAACAGCAGGTCGGCGGACTGGTCCGCGGGCCAGGCGGCGCGCTGTTCGATACAGGCGCGCAGCAACCTTTCGATCCGGCCGATCCACAGGCTGGCGAGGCCCGGCGGATCGACGGGATCGCGGCGGATGCGGTCGGAATAGCTCAGCATGGTGGTCAGCGACCGGATCACGGCCACCGGATCGCGATGGGTGATGATCATGGCCGCGTCGGGGAACACTGACCGGATCGCGGCCAGATTTTCCATATGCTGGGGTGATTTCAGCAGCCATCGATTGGGTCCCCGCTGCCAGGTCAGCACCTGAAGGACCTTCTTTTCATAACGGTAGCTGATGGTGCGGTCGTGCGCGAAATAATGGTCCGTCCAGCGCGGGATACGCGCCTGCCATTCCCAATTATAGGAATTGACGTCCATGTAGAGCAGCTCGTTATCTTCATGGATCGACGCGGCGTCCATGCCGTGCATCGCCGCCATATGAGGCAGCATCGCTTCGAAATGCCCCCACATTTCGGCCGATCGCAGGGCGCGCGGATCGGGCGCGCCCGGCGCGGGCGGCGGGCCGGAGGGCACGGGTTCTTCCGATTCCCACAGCGTCAGGGACCGCAGCCGTTCGTCGCGGGCCAGCCAGTTGACGAGGTGGGTGGTGCCCGACCGGGGCAGGCCAGCGATGAAGATCGGCCTGTCGATCTGGATGTCGAGTATTTCGGGATTGCGCTTCACCAGATGCTCGATGCGCAGGCGGTTGGCCATGACGCGGATCGCATGGTCGATGATGGTGATGCGCCCGCCGCGCGTCAGCCCCCTGTCCTCCGCCAGCGCTTGCAGGACGATGCCCAGCCGCTCGCGAAAGCCGGTCTCTTCGCCGAAATCATCCAGGCCGCCCGTCAGGTCGACGGCACGGGACAGGACCTGATCCACGCCCATCTCTTCGTCAAAGCCGGGCGGACCGGCCCGCGCCGCTTCGATCGCGGGGGTCAGGCGCGGCTGGGCCAGATCATCGATCACTATTTCGCCGGACTTGCTCATTCCGGTCCTCGATCGGACGAAGCGCGGCCCGCTCGCCGCCGGTTGCGCCTGTGCATCGATGCTGCCACACTCCTCCTCCGTAAGACCTTGTTCTTGCATCGCGCGTCAGCAGCGCGCGGCCGGTCATTTTTCGATGAAGATAGAGCGACGCATGCATGCCAGCAATTGTCCGGCCGTTATCAATCCCGCCACCGGCGTATATCTTCCCGACACCACGGACAGCGACCGGGATCGCGCGTCCAATGTCGTCACCGCCAGCGGCCGCAACCTCTATTTCGAATATGGCTGCTTCGACTGGCCTGGGTTCGAAGACCGGCGTGTCGTCTATTCCAGCCATATTATCAGCATGGTCGAATGGGCTTCGGCCAGTACCGCCGAAGGATGGCATGAAGGTCCGGCGGGCTTGACCGAGCCGAGCCGGATCGGCTCCGTCCTGATGACGCCCGCTGGCATCCCCTTCCATGCACGCGGGAAGGCCGGGCAGCTCAAGGTGGCGCGGCTGCTGTTCCGGTCCTGCGGCGATGATCTGGACATGCTGTCGCGCGAACTGGACGCCTCCCGGCTCAAGGATTGCCTCGACATCCGCTGTCATGACGTGATCGCGGGCATGCGGCGTCTGGTGCGGGAAACCGCGGCTCCGGGTTTTGCTTCGGACATCGCGCTCGACGCCCTGGGGTCGCTGATCCTTGTCGATGCCGTGCGCTATCTCCGCCGCTCCCCGCCGCCAGCGCGGGCCGTTCAGCGCCTGTTGCGCCGGGACGTCAGGCGGATCGGCGACTATGTGGCGGCCAACCTTGCCCGGCGTATCACGGTGAGCGAGCTTGCGGCGCTGACAAACATGAGCGAGCGGCATTTCATGCGCCTCTTCCGCGCGACGACCGGCGAAACCGTCTACCGCTTCGTGGAACGCCAGCGGTTCGAAAAGGCCAGGCTGCTGCTGGACGAGCAGGACCGTCCGCTCAAGCAGATCGCGCATCTGCTGGGCTTTTCCAGCCGTGTCGGCTTCACTCTCGCCTTCCGGCGCATGGCAGGCCAGTCGCCGCTGGAATATCGCCGCCGCGCGAGGCGGGATTGACGGCTGCGCTGACCTGCGGGGAACCTGCGCGCCGTTCGGGCGGATCGATCATCATGGGACGGTTCTGACAGTCCGCCGGAACTGGCGGAGTGAGGGGGGCCGCAATCGGGATGCACCCTGTCGTCGGCCCTTAACCTGCCAATTGACAACGCCCGCAGGGTGAGCAACATTGATTTTATATTCGGGGGTTAAGAATTTCAAATAATCGGGGGACTGCCAGATAGTCTAAACGCAAGAGCGGGGGTAACGAACGCAGGCGTTTTTCTGCCACAAAGATGAATTTTAACAAACTTGTCTTTTTGGCGAACGGTATCGCATGCCACAGTTACCTTCGTTCTCGCCTTTCGGGGCAGTAGAGGGGGGAAGGATCGTGAATGGTGATCCACAGGGGGGTCTGCCTGTTCACTTGCCGCACAAGGCTGTCGTGGAATTAGGCTGCCAATACGCGCAGCCTTTGGCTGGTGGATCTCAGCCGGATATGGTGAGCGGCATAATTGACGCTCTGGAACTGGCTTTGATCGCGATCGATGATGATGGCCATTTCGCCGGAGCCAATGAGGCCGGGCTCTGGCTGTTGCAGCAGGCGGATGGGCTTAAGCTCGATGGTCCCGTCATCATGACGCATTCGGCCGCGGAATATTCGGATTTGAGGAACGCCATCGATCAGGCGATCGCCATGCCGGATCGCCTTCAGGAATTGCGCGTGATGCTGGTCTCGCGCCCCGGCCGCCAGCCGCTGACGGTGGCTGTCGTGCAAGGCGGAAACGGGCTGTTCCGCAAGGCCGCCGCCCATCTGGCCGTTGTCGATCCAGAAACCCGGATTGACGACCGGATCGACGAAGTGTGCCGGTTGTACAGGCTCAGCAAAACCGAAACCACACTTTGCAGGCAACTTGTAAATGGCCGGTCGCTGCCGGAGATTTCCGGGGAATTGTCGTTAAAGGAAACGACTGTCCGCGCTTATCTCAAGCAGATATTCGCCAAATGCGGGGTCCACCGGCAATCCTCCCTCATTCGCCTGCTGCTCACCAGCCGTATTCCCATGCAGCTGCGTTAGGCGGAGCAACGGGCAGAGCGCAGTCACTGGACGGCGAACTCCATGTCCCTCGCATCGATCATTTTCCCGTCCCGCCACAATTCGTAGCGGCCCGCATATCGCCCCGGCGCCCAGTTCCCGCCCTTGTTGGGCACGCCGCTGAAAGCGAACTAGGCGAGGCCTCCGCCCTCGACCCTTGATCGCCGTTCGTGGATGACGCGCCCGTCCGGCGAGCGGATCGCGAACCGCTGTTCATCGCCAGCGGCAACACCCAGCGCATCGGCCCACAGGATAAGCGCGGGCGCGTCCTTCGCCAGTGTCGTGGTCGCATATTTACCCGCACGCGCATCCGAGGCGGTGGGCCGCTCGCTCGCGATTCCCACGGAAATGACCGCAGCCGGGCGGTAGGCGAGCATCTTTCGCGCGGACGCGCTCCAAAGGCTGGAGGAGGATGTGGCGGCACAGGCCACCGGGGGCGTGAGCCCGCTGAACGGATCGACCGTCGCGCCATTGTGGCGCAATTCGAAATGCAGGTGAGGGAAGGCGGCACAGCACGAACCCGCTCCGCGGGAGGGTCGCTTGGGGTGACGTAGTGTAGTATTTGTGAGGCTTTCAGTGGGGCGGCGTCGCCCGCCGACGGTGGAGTTCCTTCAACGGAGAGGAACTTACCATGGATGCTATCACGACTGCTGCCCCGACCCATTCGCTGCGTGAGCGGATGTTGCAGGACATGACAATGCGTGGCTTCGGGGCGCACACGCAGAAGGACTATATCCGACATGTCCGGAACTTTGCCGCGTTTCTCGGCCGCCCCCCGGACACGGCCACGGTGGAAGACCTGCGGCGTTATCAGGTCGACCAGCACGAGCGCGCCGTTGGTCCAGCCACGATCAATGGCGCGGTATCGGCACTGCGGTTCCTCTTCGGGATAACCCTCAGACGGCCGGAGATGGCCCTAGCGCTGGTCGTCGTTCGCTTCACACCCAAACTGCGGGTGGTTTTGAGCGTCGAGGAGACAGCGCGGCTGCTCGAGGCTGCGCCAGGCATCAAGTACAAGGCGGCCCTCAGCGTGGCCTATGGCGCGGGCCTGCGGGTTTCGGAGGTTGCCCACCTCAAGGTCGATGACATCGACAGCACCCGGATGATGATCCGCGTCGAGCAGGGCAAGGGACGCAAGGACCGCAACGCCATGCTCTCACCGCACCTGCTGGACTTGCTCCGTCAATGGTGGCGCGAAGGCAAGCGGCGCGGAGTGATGCTACCTCATGGCTGGCTGTTCCCCGGCCGCAGCGGCACGGATCCGGTCTCGGCTCGCCAGTTGCACCGCGTCGTGCAGGAAGCGGCTGAGCGCGCCGAGATCCACAAGCGGGTAAGCCCGCATACATTGCGCCACTCGTTTGCCACTCACCTGCTCGAGCAAGGCGTCGATATCCGGGTCATCCAGGTGCTGCTGGGACACGTGAACATCAACACGACCGGCATCTATACCCAGGTCTCGAGCAAGACGATGCGGGCGGTGGCCAGCCCGCTCGACCAGATCGTGGCCGTGATGGAAGGCAGGGCACCTCCCGGTTGAGCCGGTGCGCACCTCACTCGAGGTCGCCGATATCTTCCGGAGCAGCGGGCCGGCCTATCGCGCGGCCCATGCCGGGCATCTCAGCCTCGGCCAGCTCAAGGTCATGACGGCCATCGAGAACTGCCGCACCGCCGCGCTGGGCGGTCACGTCGAGGCCTGCGACGACTGCGGGCACTGGCAGGTCGCCTACAACTCGTGTCGCAACCGACACTGCCCCAAGTGCCAAGGCGCCGCTGCGCGCACTTGGCTGGCCGCGCGCGAGGCCGACCTGTTGCCGGTTGGCTACTTCCACGTCGTGTTCACCTTGCCTAGCGAGGTCGCAGACATCGCCTTCCAGAACAAGGCGGTGGTCTATGACCTGCTGTTCCGCGCTGCCGCGGACACGATGCTGATCATCGCCGCCGATCCCAAGCACCTTGGCGCGCGGATCGGCATCACCGCCGTGCTGCACACCTGGGGATCGGCACTGACCCACCATCCGCACGTGCACATGATCGTGCCTGGCGGTGGCATCGCGCGCGACGGCACGCACTGGATCTCGTCGCGCCCCGCATTCCTGCTGCCAGTGCGTGTGCTTGGCGCCTTGTTCCGCCGTCTGTTCCTCACTCGCCTGTTGGCATTGTTCGATGCCGGCAAGCTTGTCTTCTTCAGCACCTTGGCTGGCCTCGCGACACGCAAGGCCTTCCTGCGGCATCTCTCGCCGCTCCGGAAGAAGCGCTGGGTCGTCTATGCCAAGCCGCCCTTCGCCGGGCCGCAGGCGGTGCTGGCCTATCTCTCGCGCTACACGCACCGGGTTGCCATCTCGAACCGGCGGCTCCTCGGCTTCGACGAGACCGGCGTGACGTTCCGCTACAAGGACTATCGCCGCCCTGCTGCTGAACGCCAGCAGGTCATGACGCTGGCGACCGACGAGTTCGTCCGCCGCTTCCTGATCCACGTTCTGCCGCGCGGCTTCCACCGCATCCGGCATTACGGCCTGCTCGCCAGTTCGACCCACAAGGACACCATGGCGCTGGCCCGCAGCCTGCTGGGCGTTGCCGTACCGGTCGAGGAGCCCGAACCCGACGAACCTCCCGACCATCGCCCGCCATGCCCATGTTGCGGCGGGCACATGACCATCATCGAAGCCTTCGCCCGCTGGTGCCAGCCCCGCGCGCCACCATCATCGGCATCGCCAATCCGGGGGAATGCGCCATGATCCGGCATGGCTCAGACTGCACGACGGTCACGCCCATGGCGGCCTGGCCGATGACCCAGTGTATGCCCATTCCGGAATCGAGCCCAGCGCAGGGCACACCGACCAGCAAAACCGCCACCGTCGGCACTCTGACGCCGCACAAAGTCACGTTGATCTGGCCAGAACCGACACTTCCGGATCGGCATCGCTTACCCGTCCAAACCACCCCTAAGCCGCTTTACCCATAGACCAGCGCATGGGGCCCGCGGGTTCCTGCACTGGAGGCTTTCGTACGCAAGCGCCCGAAACCCTTCACATTGCCCGACATGCCGACCAGGCCAAGCACCTGTCCGGCCTTTACCCTATCGCCGGGGCGCACCTTCACGCTGCCCATGCGCAAATGGCTATATTGTGTTTCCCAGCCATTTCCATGATCGATGATGACCGCGTTCCCCGCCATCAGGCTTGGCGGCACCGGCTGTTCTTCGGCGTTGCGGTCGGCCTTTCCGTCTCGCGTCCGCAGGACCCGGCCCGCCGCCGCCGCGAGCACCGCGACGCCCGCCCGCATATCTGCAAGGGTGCGAACGCGAAAGTCGATGCCGTCATGATCGGCCATGGTCAAACGGCCGCAGCTATAGTCGCTGATCCCCTTGCCGCGCGCGACGTTCACCAGCTTGTGGATCAGGCACTGTCCGCCGATCTGGCAATCGACAGGCAAATCCAGCTCCGGCGCGCCTTGGCGGGATTGGGCGCCAGCGAGTGGCGCGCAGAGGGCAAATGCGGCGGCCGCCGCGAAAATGCCCAGCCTCTCAAGCAAATTGAATGAGGTCATAGCCCGCCACGCCCTGGCTCCACCCGTTGATATCCTCCACCGTCATCAGGCCCAGTGTTGCAAGCAGCCCATTGGTGAAGTCCGGCATGGTGATCGTGCCCATATCCGGCACATCTATGATCAACAAATTGTCGGCGGCATCATATCCGATGAAGATCAGCGACAGATCGAAATCATCCGGCTCGTCGACTTCCAGCAGGATGATGTCGCGGTTCGCGAGGCTGAGGCTTAATATCTCATCGTCGCCGAATTCGGCACGCAGGTCGAAGACGAAACGATCCTTGCCGGCGCCACCCAGCAGGCTGTCATCACCTTCGCCGCCATAAAGCCAGTCATTGCCGTCGCCGCCCCGCAATATGTCATTGCCCTCTCCGCCAAAGAGCCTGTCGTCGCCGGAGCCGCCTTCGATGATGTCATCGCCTTCATCGCCATAGAGCGTGTCCTTGCCGTCCCCGCCGCTCAGCCGGTCGGTCCCTTCGCCGCCATGCAGCGTGTCGGCCCCGGCCCCGCCGTCAAGCTGGTCGTTCCCGGTCCCGCCCCACAGGTTGTCGGCGCCTGCCTCGCCGGACAATTGGTCGTCCCCTTCGTCCCCGTAGAGGTCGTCGTCCCCGCCATTGCCATGCAGTTCGTCATCGCCAAGGCCGCCGTGCAAGCCGCCGAACGGGCCATGATCATCACCCGCGCCGCCGACCAGAAGATCGTTGCCATCGTCGCCATAGAGCAAATCGCGGCCATCTCCGCCGGACAGGGAATCATTGCCGTCGCCCCCGCGCAGGACGTCATCGCCCGCCCCTCCGAACAGGCCGCCGCTCAAGCCCTCGACAACGACCTTGCCCGCAAGTTGTTCGGCGGTCAGGCCAGCATTGTCGTCGCCCGCTCCGCCGTCCAGAATGTCATTGCCATCACCGCCCAGCAAGAGGTCGGCGTCTGCTCCCCCGTCGAGGATGTCGTTGCCCAGGCCTCCGTGCAGTTGATCCCGGCCAGCGTCGCCGGATATGATGTCATGACCATCATCGCCATGCAGGATGTCGTTCCCGGCGCCTCCCGATAGCTGATCATCGCCATCGTCGCCATTGATCAGATCGTCGCCAGCTTCGCCGTCTATCCTGTCGTCATCCGCTCCGCCGCGCATGAAGTCATTGCCATCGCCGCCTTGCAGATAATCGTTCCCGGCATCGCCCAGGACATAATCCTCGCCGCCGCCCGCGATGATATGATCATCGCCCTCCCCGCCGTCGAGCATGTCGTCCATGCTCGATCCGGCCAGAAGATCATCGCCGCCAAGGCCGAAGAGGGTGGCCGGAAAGTTCGCAGCCAGATAATCATTTCCGATAGTGCCGAAAATCTCCATGCGTTCGAAGGGCGATTGACCGTCATCCGGTTCGCTCTCGCCGGACCCGCCGTCATCCTCCCCGCCATCGCTAGGATCGCCGCTGCCCGGATCGTCCTCACCATCGTCTCCGCCGCCCCCAGCGCCGCCGTCACCAGAGCCTCCGGGCTCACCATCATCCTGCCCGCCGCTGCCGGGGTCGCCACCGCTGCCGGGATTGTCCTCGCCATCGTCTCCATCGCCTGCGGGATCGTCGCCGCCGGAGCCTCCGGGCTCGCCGTCATCCTGCCCGCCGCTGCTGGGGTCGTCGCCGTTGCCGGGATTGTCCTCGCCATCGTCTCCGCCGCCTGCGGGATCGCCGCCGCCACCGTCATCCTGCCCACCGCTGCCGGGATTGTCCTCGCCGTAGCCTCCACCGCCTGCGGGGTCGTCGCCGCCGGAGCCTCCGGGCTCGCCATCATCCTGTCCGCCGCTGCCCGGGTCGCCGCCGCTGCCGGGATTGTCCTCGCCTTCGTCTCCACCGCCTGCAGGATCGCCGCCGCCGAAGCCTCCGGGCTCGCCATCATCCTGACCACCGCCGCCGGACTCACCGCCATTGCCAGGGTCGTCGTCCCCCTCATCGCCTCCGCCTGCGGGATCGCCATCACCGGAGCCACCGGGATCGCCGCCGCTGCCGGACTCATCGCCATCGCCAGCACCGCCGCCTACCGGATCGCCGCCGCCGGAGCCGCCCGGACCAGCATCATCCCCGCCATCATCTCCCGTGCTTCCATCGCCGGGAGGATCGCCTCCATCGTCAGGATCGTCCCCGCCACCTGGATTATCATCGCCGCCTCCGGGGTCCGGGCTGCCGCCGGTTCCGCCCTGTGCGCCGTCCTCTTCCCCGTCCCCGTCATCGTCTGGAGCGCCATCCCCGCCGGAGCCGCCATCATCCGTGGAGCCGTCTCCGCCGCCGGTGTCTTCGTCCGTTCCGTCATCCCCGGACTCTCCGAAGTCGTCATCGTCGGCACCTGTCTGCTGACCTCCGCCGGGATTGGAGGTGTCGGGCGGCTCGCCTGTCGCATCGTCTTCCCCAGGGGTGGGCAGCGGATGTTCCTTGGTGGGATCGCGCGGTTCTTCCTGCTCCGAATCATCCTCTTCTGGATCATCCGTCTGATCTTCCGGTTCCTGATCCGGGCGATCCTCCGGCGTTTCGGGGTCGGCCTTCGCCGATGCCCCCGTGATCCGGGTGATGGACGGATGAGGGTCAACGCTGCCGTCCAATCGCAGCAGCGAAGGCGAATCGGCGGACGCATCCGCCGGGATCACATCAGCGCCGCCGCTTTTCGCTGCGGCCGGATGGCCATGGCTGCGGGCGGATGTCGTGATTTGCGCCGCCGTATCCGTGACAGGCGGCATCACGCCTGCCGGACGCGCGGCCAGCATCTTGGGTTTAGCCCCGGTGTCCACCAGCGATACCAGGAGGACAGGACCGACCTTATTGGGATCGGTTGGCATAGGATTTGCCCACTCCGCTAAAATCTACCGTTTTTTAACCGGCGACATTTATGCTTTTAGGATGGGGCAGGGCAGCCCGATCGCCTGAGAGGGTGGCTCGTTCAGGGCTGCGGCCATACTCCCCGTTGGGGACAATAAAGCAAAAAATAAATTAACCATAAGATGATAAGCAACAGAAAATAGAAAAAGAGGGAGAGCCGCAAGCAGCCCTCCCCCCAGTTGCAGTGCCCGGCTGAGCTGATGTCCCTTTTCTTAGCGGACGAAAAAGGACCTCAACCGAACTTGATCAAACGTCGAAAACGATCATGTCGTATCCGCCGTTGCCCTGGCTGTAGCTGTTGACGCCATCGACCGAGTCGAAGAAGCCAGCATTGACCAGAGTGGCGATCGGCGCCGATACACCTTCCCAGAAGTCGGCGATCACGACCGATCCGTTGCTGGTGTCGATCTGAAGGTCGAGGGCTGTGCCGCCCACGCCGAAGTCGCCGCTGGTAACGGTCACATCGACTTCAGGATCAAGCGAGTCGCTCAGGTGGATTTCGTCCTTGTTGGCAAGGCTGAAGTCCCGTCCGCCGACCGGCGAGATGATGAGGTCGCTGCCGAAGCCATCATCGTCCGAGTCGAAGTAGAACTTGTCCTTGCCCGACCCGCCCGAAAGCGTGTCGTCGCCAAGTCCGCCGGTCAGCTTGTCGTTGCCAGCTTCGCCTTCGATATAGTCGTTGCCGTCGCCGCCAAACAGATTGTCGTTGCCGGTATCGCCGAAGATGGTGTCGTTGTCGTCACCGCCATCGATGGTGTCGGCTCCGCCGCCGCCCTGGATGAAGTCGTTTCCGGCTTCGCCATAGAGGGTGTCGTTGCCATCGCCGACGCTGCCGACCCCATCATAACGGTCATCACCGGAAATGAAGTCATTGCCGTCACCGCCATGGATGACGTCATTGCCCTTGTCACCAGCGAGGTCGTCGCTGCCGTCATTGCCTTCGATATAGTCGTTGCCGTTGTTGCCGTTGATGAAATCATTTCCATCATTGCCATACAGCGCGTCGTTGCCGTCATTACCAGCGATCACGTCATTGCCGCTGCCACCGGAAATGACGTCCGAGCCTTCATTGCCGCTCAGATTGTCATTGCCGTCGTCACCCCAGATGTAATCGTCACCCGATCCACCCGATACGGTGTCGTTGCCGGCGTCGCCATGAATTTGATCCTGGCCTTCATTGCCGTAGATCGTGTCATCGCCGTTGCCGCCGCTGATCGTATCGTTGTCGGTGAAGATGTCGTCGGGATCGGCCGGGTCGCTGAAGGTGTCGCCATTGCCGTAGATGGTGTCGTTGCCATCACCGCCATTCAGCGTGTCGTCGCCGGTCTGACCGGCGATCAGGTCGTCGCCGCCATCGCCGTTGACCAGATCGTTGCCGTCATTGCCGTTCAGCACGTCATCGCCCGCGCCACCGCCAATGTCGTCATTGTCAGCGCCGCCGACCACATAGTCGTTGCCCAGACCGCCACGGATGACATCTTCGCCAGCATCACCGTTCAGCTCGTCGTTGCCGTCGTTGCCGTTGATGATGTCGTTGCCTTCGCCGCCGTCGATCGAATCTTCGCCGTCGTTGCCGCTCAGCGTGTCATTGCCGTCGTCGCCCCAGATGTCGTCGTCGCCAGCGCCGCCGGTAACCAGGTCATCACCGCCCTGGCCGAAGATCTGGTCGTCGCCAGCGCCGCCGTCGATCACGTCGTTATTGCCCTGGGTACGGCTGTAGCGGTTGCCGATATTATAGGCATAGTCGGGGTCCGATTCACGGCCGCCAACAGGGTTCGTGCCGTTGCCGGAGCCCAGGTTGGTGGTGTTGGTCGTGCCCTTGCTGTGGCCGTTGTCGCCGAACAGGATGTCGTTGCCGTCGCCACCGCTGATGGTGTCGACGCCCACGGCGTTCAGGCCGCCTTCGACATAGTCGTCGCCGTCATTGCCGTTGATGGTGTCGGCGCCGGCCTGACCATAAAGGTCGTCATTGCCGAGGCCGCCGGTGATGTCATCATCGCCGTTGCCGCCGACGACCTTGTCGTCGCCATCCTGGCCGCGCAGGCGGTCATTGCCGTCGCCGCCGTTGAGGTAGTCGTTTCCGCCACCGCCCCAGACGCGGTCATTGCCCGCGCCGCCGAGCAGCGTGTCATTGCCGTCATTGACGGTGACGAGCCCCTGGAAGGTGCCATCGAGCGGATCGTTCACGACAACGCCGAAGGTGTCGCCCACCAGCACGTCGTCACCGGCGCCGCCTTCCACGCGGTCATTGCCCAGCAGAGCCGCGACGGTGTCGTTGCCGTTTTCGCCATACAGGTCGTTGTCGTAGTTGTTGCCGAAAACGAAGTCGTTTCCGCCGCCAGCCTTGGCGTTGGAGGGGATGTTGGCCGTTGATGTGATCGCGGCCAGGTCAATCGTGTCCTGAGCATTGGTGCCCAGAACCTGCGCGCGGTTCACCGCCGCCTTCGGATTAGTCGGAGCTGCCATGTCCGTGTCCTTCACTGGTGTTTCGAATCGGGAAGCAGCTTTCGCATTGCCACCCCCGCTGCATGGCAACCTGTGGCCGCCACGATCCGCAAACTATGGTGAAGAAAAAATGAACTATATCCCTCCTTGGGGACAGGCATGCGGAAATATCCTGTGGATCGATAAGGTAAAAACTGACCTGAAATGAAACAGCCGCCTCTGACGCGAAGGACAGAGGCGGCGGTCCGGCAGGCTTGCGAAAGTGGTAGGAGGAAGGGGCGGCTATTGCGGGATCGCCGCCAGTGTGAGCCGCCCGATCGCCGCCAAAACCGCCGCCCGCCCCACATATTCGTTCCGAATCGCGCGCTCCAGTGTGGCGCGTGAATTTAGTAGTTCAGTCTGGGCATCGAGCACGTCGAGCAGGGTGCGGTTGCCCGACAGGGACTCCTTCCGCACCCCTTCGGCTGCTCGCTCATTCGCTGCCACCGCGACCTTCGCGGCCTCTATGACGCTGACTGCCGATTGCCACTGCGACCAGGCAGTCTCCACATTGCGCGTCACGTCCCGTTCCGCCTGATCTTCCTCGAAACGGCGCTGATTCTCCAGGGCGCGGCTTCGGCGGATTTCCGCATATTCCCGGCCTTGCTGAAAGATAGGCACGCGAATCTGGACGCCCCCATACATGGCCGAACGGTCGTCGGGCAGCTTGCCGGTGAAGACGTTGGTGACGCCGCCGGACAGATATTGAGCGCCTGTCACGATCTGAATGCTGGGCGCGAGCGCACCTTTGGCAGCCGCCTTGGCGCGCCGTGCGGCTTCCACATTCTTCGCGGCGGACAATAGTTGCGGATTGTTGACGAGCGCGATCTGCCTGGCTTCGTCCAGGGATGCGGGCAGGCCATCAAAGGGGGCAGGCGGCGGCAGATTGTCCGCACTCCGCCCGGCAACCGCCAGGAAAGAACTGCGGCTGACGGCCAGATCCTGGTTCGCCGTAAGAATGTTGGTCTTCGACGAAGCAAGGCGCGCCTCCGCCTGAGCCGAGTCGGTCTTGGTCGCCTCGCCAAACTGGAGGCGGCGGTTGGTGGCGTTTTGCTGGTCGGCGATCGCTTCATATTGCTGCTGCGCATATTCCTGAATCCGCCAGTCCCGCCTGACATCGGCATAGGCGGAAATCAGGTCCAGAAGCACCTGGGCGGCCGCCGCGTCGAACGAGGCGCGGCCCGCCTGCAATTCGGCGATTCGCGTCTTGATCGCATTATTGGTGACAAAGCCGTCGAAGACAGTGACCCGCGCTTCGATATCGGCCTGCTTCGCCGTGAAAGTGGCGTCGCTATTATCCTTTTTGCCATCTTCCACGATCAACCGCCGCCGTTCGATGACCCCATTGGCCTCGATCTGGGGCAGATATCCGCCGCGCGCTTCAGACACGCGCGCGGCCAGTCCGTTGATCACCTCCCGCTGCGAAGCGATTTCAGGATTATCCACGAGAACCTGGGCCGCCAGTTCATGGAGGCTTGTCTGTGCCTGCATTGGCGGATTGATGATGATGCTGCCCGCGAGCAAAAGCACCGCGCTGCAAACCGGATTTCGCATGTTTCCCCCTGATTGCCTGAAATGCACATGACGGTTTTTGAAAAGGAGGTATTTCTTCTACCTCTCCGCAAATATACTACCAAATAGATATGACCAAATGGCAGTATGGTTCGCGAATCTGTAAGTCGTATTACATATATCTTACGGTTGATAACTTCTTGACTCAATATCTTGCGCGATGCATGCAGCGGAAAGCCTCGGGCAATCAGGATGTTTGCGTGAGTCGTGGGGGTGTTAAACGACTGGATACGTCTAATTAATACCCTCCAATAAATAATTGGTCGCTAATTTAATAAGTCCTGCGCCAGAAACGGAAAGTTCCGTCTTGGCGCTGGCTTATATTAGCGGAGGATAATATGGAATTCACAAGATCCGAGAGCAAGGCGCTCGGTTTATCTGGTGAAATTGACAATTTTATTGGATATTTGCCTTCCAAGGCCAGCCACCTAATCTCCTCCTCGAACAGCACGGCCGATGCCCTTCGCGTCGTTGGTCAAAATAATGACATCGGGCTGCGCGAGACGTTGCAGGAAATTGGCATAGCCGGGGCGGTCATTTCCTATACGTCCGCCACATTGGCCATGAAGCATGGCTATCTGGTCGGCTTTGATCAACTACGCATGGATCCGGTAAGGACAGGCAATCTTCTATCCTATGCATCATTGATCTGGCAGAACCGGTCTGAAGACTTCAATGCAGATGCACTTGCGGATAAGGCAGTCTTTACCGGGGAAAATGCTATAGAAGCATCGCGAGCATTGCTTGCATGCCATAGCGAGCTTTCCCTGCGTTTCGGATATTTCGCCGTTGTCCAGGTGCCCGGCATCGGCGGTGCTACCTTGCGGGCGCTGTTGTTCCGCACTCGCGACGATGGCCCCTTCACGGCAGAGATCCAGCGCAACTTCAAGCTGACCCTGCCCCTGATCACCCATATCGCCGAAACGGAGATGCAAACCGCCGCCGAAAGCCGGCATATGGAGCGGCTCGAAACACTGCTCGACCGTGTCTCGCTGGCGATCTTCATGCTCGATGGCCAGGGGAAGCCGCATTATTGCAACGCGGCTGCACGCGCCATGCTGCTCGACAAGACGATGATGCGCTTGTCCCCCGAAGGCACGGTTCGCGGCGCTACCCTGGCAACGACCCGGTCCTTGCAGGAAGCGATCAAGGCGGCCGTCGCAAGCGGCGAAGACCGGACGGAAATCGCCGTGCGGCTCGAAGGCCCGGACGGATGGCTGCTCGGTTTCGTGGTCACGGCCTCGCACAGCCTCGATGGCAGCCGCAGCGCCATGTTGCTGGTCAATCTGCAACGGTCGGGCGACGCCTCAGGCGCGATGCTGGAAGCGCTGGGCCTGCTGCGTTCCGAACAGCGGTTTCTCACCCAGTTCCTGGAAGCGAAAAGCCTCAGCGAGGCGGCGCAGCGCAGTGGTCTGTCCGATGAAACGGCCAAGACCTATCTCAAGCGCATTCGCGCCAAACTGGGCGTCCACCGGCAGATGGAACTTGCCCGCCTGATCTATGGCCTGATCCCGCCGCTTCGCGCGGATGAGAAGATCGCCAAATCGGCAAATTAGGGGGACAGGACGATGTTCACGCGAAAGCAGATGACGGGGCGAATCCCAGGCGCGCAATCGCCTTTCGCCGCGCTTGTTCGCCCTTATTCCTCCATCGTGCTGCGGGTGGTGATCTTCAGCGGCATCATCAACTGCCTGACGCTGGTGACGTCGCTGTACATGATGCAGGTCTATGACCGCGTCCTGACCAGCCAGAGCAAGGACACGCTCCTGTTTCTGACCATCGCCGTGATCTTTGCCATCGGGCTCAGCGCGGTGCTGGAGGGGGTGCGCCAGAAGGTAGCGAACCGGATCGGCACCTGGATTGCGCAAAAACTTGGACCGGTCCTGCTGGAAAGATCGCTGGAGCAGCGCCTGACGATGCCGGGCATCCGCCTGGAAGCATTGCGGGAGATGAACTCGATCAAGAACTTCGTGTCGACCCCGTCCGTCTTCAATATCGTGGATATGTTGTGGGTGCCGATATATCTGTTCGCCGTTTTTCTTTTGAGTCCATGGTTTGGTCTTGTCGCATTGGTGGGCGCGGGGCTTCTATTCTCCCTGGCCTACATCAACGAACGGGCAAGCCGTCAGGATATCCGCGACACGCAGGCCCAGTCGAACGCCAATATGCAGTTCGCCGAAAGCCTTTCTCGCAACAGCGAAGTCATCGACGCAATGGGGATGGGGCGGCAGGTCGTCGAACGCTGGTCGGCCGCCCAGATCGCCGAAACCGAAGCTGTGGATGCAACGCAGCGGCACAGTTCGACAATCCTCGCTGTTTCGAAGTTCACGCGATATACTATCCAGATAGTCCTCATGGCCACTGGCGCGCTGTTGATCCTTGATCTTCAGCTGACCGGCGGCGCCATGATCGCAGGTTCGACTATCGTGGCGAGGCTGCTGGCTCCGATCGAAGCGTCCATTGGATATTGGAAGCAATTCGTGCTGGCACGCCACAGCTATGCCAAGCTTGAACAATTTTGCCTGCTTCCGCGTCCTCGAACATCGGAAATGGCGTTGCCAGAGCCGACCGGCTTGATCGAGGTCAACAATCTGACATTCGTTCCTCCGGGATTGCAGGCGCCGATCGTCCGCAATGTCAGCTTCACGGTACAGCCGGGCGAACTGGTCGCGATCGTCGGCCCATCCGCGTCTGGAAAGACGACGCTCTCGCGGCTGCTCGTCGGTGTTCTCAAGCCCAGCGCGGGCAATGTGCGGCTGGATACGGCCGATGTGTTCGAATGGAAGCGGTCGGACTTCGGCCGCCATGTCGGCTATTTGCCCCAGGATATCGAACTTCTGCCCGGCACCATCCGCGACAATATCGCGCGTTTCCTGCCGGACGCAGCGGACAGCGACGTCATTGCCGCGGCCAAGCTGGCCGACTGTCATGAGATGATCCTGCGCCAGCGCAACGGCTATGAACTGTCCTTGAGCGAAGGCGGCGTCCAGCTTTCCGGAGGGCAGCGTCAGCGCATCGGGCTGGCAAGGGCGATGTTCGGCTCGCCCCGGCTGGTCGTTCTCGATGAACCCAATGCCAGCCTTGATCAGGTGGGCGATGCAGCGCTGATGCGCACATTGCGGCAACTTCAGGCGAACAAGGTCACGACCATCGTCGTGTCGCACCGGCGCAACCTGCTCCAGATCGCCGACAGGATTCTCATCATGCAGGAAGGGCGGGTGGTCACCTATGGACCAGGCCCTGCCGTCCTCGCTCAACTTGAGGGGAGCGCGCAGCCGCGTGAGCAAAGGCATGTGGTCGCGGCATCCCGCACCAATGCCGGGGGCGAAGCGGGCCTCGTCACCGCCGCGGAATAGGGGAGAGAATTACGTGAAGCTGGTCAAATTCTTTCCAGAACGGCGACTGCTCCTTGCTGGCGGAGGGGAGATTACTGCCGGGGAGCGCGTCGATCCGCAGGTCTTTCCCATCATGCGCGCCGCTTACCGTGCGATCGCCCTGTTCATCGCGATTTTCGCCCTCTGGGCTTTTCTCGCGCCGATGAACAGCGCGGCGATCGCGCCGGGAATCCTGCGCGCGGAAGGCGGCGGCCGCAAGGTCATCCAGCATCTGGAAGGGGGGATCATCGCGCGCATTCTGGTCAGGGACGGCCAGCATGTGCGCGCCGGGCAGCCGCTCGTTCTTCTCGACGGAACGCAGGCGGGGGCGCGCGATGCTGCGTTGCAGGCAAGCTATGATTCCCTGCTGGCTCAGGACGCAAGGCTCAGCGCCGAACGCGAAGGGCGCAGCGCGGTGGTCTATCCGGCGGAACTGCTGAGCCGCAAGGACGAACCAGGCGTCGCGCAGATACTGGCGTCGTCCAACTCCGTCTTCAACACGCGGCGCACGGCCATGAATGCGCAGATCAACATCTTGCAGCAGCGCGTCGGGCAGGGCGGATCCGAAATTTCCAGCTATATGGCGCAGGTTTCCGCGCTGGGCGAGCAGCAAAAGCTGCTGGCGCAGGAAAATGAAGGCGTCAAGGCGCTGGTGAATGAAGGGCTGGAACGCCGGTCACGCCAGCTCGCGCTTCAGCGGCAGGAATCAGCGACGGCCGGGCAGCGGGGTCAGTTGATGGGCAATATCTCCCGCGCCCAGCAATCGATCAGCGAGACGCGGGCGCAGATGGCGTTTCTGCGCAATCAGCAGTTGAGCGAAGTCGCGGCGCAGCAGCGCGAAGTGCAGAACGCCCTGGCCGATGTAAGGGAAAAGCTTGCTGCTTCCAAAGATATCAGCCGCCGCCAGCAAATTGTCGCGCCTGTCGAAGGAACGGTGGTCAATCTGCGCAAGGTGACTCTTGGCGGCGTTGTTGGTCCGGGCGAACCGATCCTCGACCTTGTTCCCACGAACGCGAAGATCGTGATCATGGCAAGGCTAAAAGCGCTCGACATCGATGTCGTGCATGAAGGATTGCGCGCCGAAGTCCGGCTAACGCCCTACAAGGCGCGAATTCTGCCGATGTTGCGCGGCCAAGTGCGCAATGTCAGCGCTGACGCGACTTTGGATCAAGCGACTGGGGCGCTTTATTATGAAGCGGAAGTCGTCCTCGACGAAAAGGAACTCAAGGATTTGGCGGATGTACAGCTCTTGTCTGGCATGCCCGCCGAAGTATATATCAATCTGGGAGCACGCTCCCTGTTCCAGTATCTGGTGCAGCCCGTCATCGACAGTTTCCATCGAGCGATGCGCGAACAATAGAAAGTTGAGGGTCGCCTTCTCCTGGTAGATCGTGGAGGCGGCGGATGGTCAAATCGGTATCCATGCGCACTGGCGAGCATCATCTTGCCAATGAAGGTTAAGGACACCGCATCTCCTGCGATCCAGGAGCCATCCCGATCTTGGCGACGATCAGTTCACTGCGGGATCGAATGCCGAGCTTTTGAAAGACATTGCGCAGGTGCACCTTGACGGTGCCTTCACTCACGCCGCAACGAAGGGCGATGGCGCGATTACGCATGCCGTTGCAGGCCAGTTCGACTATCTCCCACTCCCGTTGCGTCAATGCGGAATTGAGGAGTGAGAAGTTTTTGGTGCTGTCGATGCTGTGAAGATAAACCTGATGCGTTATCAGGTGATCGACATAGATATCGCCCGCCAATATCGTATCTATACAGGATAGAATGTCATTTGGATCGCCTTCCTTCAGGAGAAGGCCATTCACCCTCAATCCTCCAAGGGCGATGGATTGTTCCGGGAAGATGGTGTTGGTCATCAACATGATCGGAACGTCCCGGCACGACTCCCGGACCTCTTTAAGAAGGTTCAGGCTGTGGTTGCCGCGCATGCTTGCGCCGAAAAGAAAGATGTCGGGGTTCTCTTCCTGGATTTCGGCGAGGATCTTGGGAGCTGAACATTCGCATGTCACGACATCATGTCCCTGCGCCCGCAAGAACGCACTGATACCGGTTACAAAAATCGAATATTGGTCAGTGGTGAGAATTTTCGCCATCGAGCACAGCCCCCCGTCCCCGCCTGCAACTTAATGCCAGATGCAGAAGGTGCATTTTATGTTAACCGGTTAATAAGTCAACGGAGAGTGGCAATAATACCCCTATATAGGGACGTGCCATGAAAGTTAACGATTTTGCGGATAATTTTACGTCCAAGAAAAAGCACCGATCTTATCCATGTCCTTAAATGGGGACATAAGAATAAAGCTCGCCGTAACATCTTTGCACTTCATCATCCTTGTTGGAAGGGGCCAAGTGAAAGATGGGCATGCGGCTATAGTTCAGATCAACCTTAACCGTTATGCCGATTCGCGAAATTCGCCTCTCTCCTTTTGGTGCTGATGAAGCCGTCGCGACTGTCTGGAAGGGGTGACATACCTCCTTTGGTCAGTCATGAGCCGAATTTTATATGCCTAAAGTAATAGGGCGGGATTAATTTGCGATAAAATTGGTTAATTCTCTGTAAAGAGGTAATAAGTTCGAATATAAATAAGGGATGAGGAAGAATTGCCATAGTGCATTCAACACCGGCAGGGTGGAGCGTGGCGCGCTCGGTCATGCCGGGAGACGGGGGATTTTCTAAAGGCGTAGTCAGCGCCGCAAAAGGCCTGAAGCAAGGGAATGTAGATGCCAGGACCGGTGCGGACCGGTTTTGGATGCCTTCTCCTGCTGCCAGCGGTCCACCGTCTCCTTTTATTGCGGAGGTGCGTCATGAACGTCGATCAAGCACTGAAGGCCGGAGGAATGGGCAGCTTCGAGGCTCTGGACGCCCATCTGCCAGAAGCGGCCTTTGTCCAGTCTCCTCACGCAGATGAAGGAGCAAGGGGGCTAGGGGCGGCGTCGGGACGTGTCGAGCGTGCAGCGGCAGGTCCTGATGGAATCCTGGTGCTGCCCGCTGGAACGGATCTCAACAGCATTCATGTCGCCGGGCGGGATCTTGTCGTGACACTGCCCGACGGAACGTCGCTGGTGATTGTCGACGGGGCAATAGCGCCTCCCCAGCTGGTCGTCGGGGATGTGGCCGTTCCGGCGGCCAATCTGGCGGCTCTGCTGTTGGCGGAGCAGGTCGAACCGGCCGCCGGGCCGCCGCGCAGTTCCGGCGGTAATTTCACGGAAGCGGCGGGAACCATAGGCGATGGCTTGTTGCTGGGTGACCTCCTGCCTGAGACGGAGTTGAGTTTTTCCGCTTCTGTGGAGGAGGAAGTCATCCTTCCAGCTTCGGACCTCCGGCCCAGCCTGGAAATCGTGACGCTCGACCAGCCAGCGGGTGCGGTGTCGGCGACGGCTTCAGCTTCGGAGGCTGGATTGCCCCCGCGCGGGTCTGAGCCCGCAGGCTCCGACCCCTCGTCCGGTTCTGAAACGACGAGCGGCATCATCCGGTTCGATGCGCCGGACGGCGTTGCTGCCGTGACGATCAATGCTGTCGTGATTACGGCGGTGGGACAGGTGGTGCAGACGCAGTTCGGCACTTTGACCATCACCGGCATGGGGCCGGATAGCATCGACTATATATATACTCTCACCGACAATGTGCTGAGCGCTAATCCCAGCGAGGTTGTCACCGTAACAGTTACAGACCGGGATGGAGATGTTGCGACCGCAACTCTTACCATATCGGTTGCGGACGATGCGCCGCGCGCTTTGGCGGACAGCGATGGCGTGAGCGAGGATGGTCCGCTTGTGGCGGACGGCAATGTGCTGACGGGCATCGGCGGCAGCGACGGCGTGGCGGACGTGCAGGGAGCGGATGGTGCGGCTATATCCAGCGCCGGTACGTTCGAGGGTGTCTATGGCACGCTGACGCTGGAGGCCAGCGGGCTCTACAGCTACAGGCTCGACAATGAAAATCCCTTGGTCCAGACGCTCAGCCCCGGCGAAACGCTGACCGACAGTTTCAGCTACTCCATCACTGATGGCGACGGAGATGTGTCGTCGTCCACCCTCACCATCACTATATCGGGATCGGATGACGGCGTAGGGATCAGCGGCCTTGATGGCGAAGGCGCCGAAGTCCTTGTATCGGAAGCCCATCTGGCGGATGGGTCCGCCCCCGATGCAGCAGCGCTCACCCGTACGGGCAGCTTCAGCATATCCACCCCCGACGGGCTGGCGGCGGCGAGCGTGGAAGGGGTTTCCATCTTCGCGGGCGGCGCGTTCAAGGCCGCTGCGATCGTCACGGCGGAAGGCACGCTGCGCATCACCGGCTTCACGCCCGTGACGGGCCCTGATGGCTCGGTGACCGGCGGCAGCTTTGCCTACAGCTATGAACTCACCGGCAACAGTCTCGCCCATGGCCAGCCAGGGACGGATAGCATCCTTCAATCCTTCACCGTCACCGTCACCGATGGCGACGGGTCGGCCGACAGCGCCTCGCTCGACGTCCGCATCAGCGACGACATCCCCGATGCGCGCGACGATAGCGCGGTCATTTCAGGCTCTGCCACAAGTGTCGCGGTCGATGTCAGCGGCAATGACGTGAGCGGAGCGGATGGGCTGGGCAGCGTGACCTTTGCCAGCACAGCGGGCATCTATGGCGATCTTGTCTCGCAGCCTGACGGAAGCCGGCATTATGTTCTGAACGCAGCCGGGCTCGCCAAGATCGCGGCGCTCGCTCCTGGTGCGAGCGTGATCGACAGCTTCGCCTATAGCCTGACCGATGGCGATGGCGACAAGGATAGTGCCACGCTGACCATCAGCCTGGTGGGAGCTGATGACCCGGTCAGTGTGACTGGCCTGACCGCTGGTGGCGATGTCGTTGTTGACGAGGATGACCTGATCGCAGGAACGGACGGCGACAAGGAACCGCTGACGCAGACAGGAGATTTCACCATCTCCGCTCCCGATGGGGTGGATAGCCTATTGATCGACGGCCATGCAGTAATTTCGGCTGGCGTTTTTTCGCAGGTCAGTTTCATTTCGCCGCTTGGGAACAGGCTGGAGATCACCGGCTATGACCCGGTGAATGGTAAGGTCAGCTATAGCTACACGCTGCTGGGAGCAGAACAGCATCCGGCGGGCGGGGGCGAGAATGCCCTGATTGAAACCTTCCCGATCATTCTGACCGATACCGACGGGGATTCCAGCCCGGCAAATCTTGAGGTCAAGATCATCGACGATGTGCCGGTGGCGGCACCGGAAACCGCAGGGGTGGCTGTTGGAGCGACCAGCTTCAACATAGGCCTGATCCTCGATTTCTCCGGCAGCATCGACAAGGGCGAACTGAATGCCATGTTGAGCGCCGTCAAGGGCGCGATGGGGGACCTGTTCGCCACGTCCACTGTGACGGTGAGCCTCACGGTCTTTTCGAACGAGGCGATGAGCTTTGGACCTTTCACCAGCTATGCGGCGTTGGAGGCGCAGATCGACGCCCTCAATCCCACGGCTGGCGGCACCCGTCCCTATAATGGCGGGACGAACTATAGCGCCGCGATCACCGAAGCGATGGAAAGCTTCGCGCCTGATCCCAGCGCGAACAATCAGATATTCTTCCTGAGTGACGGCAATCCCAATCAACATACCGGAACCGGCGGCCATTCGTTGGCCGATGCCGTGGCCAGTGTGTGGGCGAGCTTCGTCGCTGACAATGACATCACGATCAGCACGGTGGGAGTGGGGGCAGAGGTCAATAGCCCGCGCCTTCAGGACGTCGACGTCGACGGGGAAGGAGCCCCTATTCTGGTCGATGACTTCGCTGCGCTGGTGGATGCGTTGGGAGAGATTGTCGGCAACCTGGGCGCTTCGGGCAATCTGCTGGCCAATGATCATCTGGGCGCGGACGGCGGCCGTTTACTGTCGATCACGGTTGATGGCGTAGTCTACACTTGGGACGGCGCCAGTTCGATCATCAAGTCGGGCGCGGCGAGCGGCGTGATCAGCGGGCACCAGCTGTTGATCGATACCAGCGCGGGTGGACGTTTGACGCTCGATTTCGCATCGGGTGCGTGGACCTATGCACGCCCGAATGGCGGCGAGGCGGCCGACGAGCGATTTGATTACAGCATCATCGACAATGACGGGGACAAAGCTCAGTCTTCCCTGACTCTCACGGCTCAGCCCGACAGTGCGCCAGTGACAGCGGTGGTTTTTGCGACGCTCGATGAGGATGGGCTGCCTGGCGGTACGGCAGGCGGGACCGGGGATTATACTGGTGCATCTGGCGAGGCGCAGGTCAGCGGAACGCTGGGGATCGCTTATGGCGCGGATGGGCCCGGCCTCTATGGTCCGGGAGGCACCGGTACGGTCAGTTTCGCGGCCATGCACAATCTGACCGCTGTCGTGGGCATCGAAACCGTGCGCTACAGCTGGTCGGGCGCGACCCATATCTTGTCCGCGATCGTGGACGGCGGAGCGCGGACCGGAACGACCTTGTTTGAAGTCCAGATCACTGATGCGGTGACTGGAGCCTATAAGGCGACTCTTGTGAACAACGTCCTTCATGCCGGGGGAGCGGACGAGAATGACGCCGGTCCGATCAACCTCACCTATCGCGTGGGAGATGGAAACGGCACGGTGTCGGCCGGTGTGCTCACTCTGACGATAGATGACGACACGCCTTCGCTCGGTTCGATCCAGAACGGCTTTGCCAGTTCCAATGTAAATGCGGCCGCGGCCGTGGGAGTGCTGCATTTCCATGCGGGTCCTGACGGGACGGGCGCGGTGACGGATGTGACGATCCTGTCGAGCGACATGCAATCGGGAAGCAGGCCTATCCTAGGTCAACTGGAAGGCAACATCTTCACTGCTTACCGGGACAGCAACAACAACGGGCTGTTGGAAGTCAGCGAGAAATTAGCCTCAAATTCTGTCTTCACGCTGAAGATCGATCCCGCAGGGGGTTCGTCAGGGCTCTACACTTTCGATCTGACGCGAGCGATCAACAATCCCGATACGGGCGCGACCGTGACCTTTGCGGTCACGCTGACCGATGGAGATGGCGATGCGGTCACTGGGAACTTCTCCGTCAATGTGAAGCAGGGGAATACGCCTTCCACCCCGGTTGCGCCCGTCGTCTTCGACCTTGATGGGGATGGAATTTCGTTTCTGTCATCATCCGCGGGCGTCCTCCACGATTATGGGACGGGCGCGGTGCCGACAGCATGGATATCGCCAGCAGACGGGTTATTGGCGCGCTGGGGCGGCGGGCGCTTCGACATCGTCTTTTCAGATGATGCGCCGGGCGCCGTTTCGGATCTCGATGGCGTCCGCCTTGCCTATGACAGCAATGGCGACAGTGTATTGAACGCGGCAGACAGCAGCTATGCGTCCTTCGGCATCTGGCAGGATGCCAACAGCAACGGCCTGGTCGATGCGGGGGAATATCAGGCCTTGGCCACGCGGGGGATCGTCAGCATCGGCCTGGTTACGTCTGGGCCCAGCTTTAGCGCTGCGAACGGCGATGTCGACGTGACAGGCACGGCCAGCTTCGTGCGGAGCGATGGCACCGCGGGCATGTTGGCCGACGCCATTTTCGCGACCGGCGGCGCCGCCAGTCTTTTTCAGCAGGAGCGCCACTCTTTCACCAGCCAGAACCAAGCTCTTGTAGCAGCCGGATTGGTGGCTGTGTCGGGTGTTGGGGTTGTGGGCGAGGAGGGGTCTGCGCCTGTTCTTGCGGCGGAGGCAGCGATCGTAGCGGAGCCTGTTCAGGCGGGCATGGCGGCCTCGGAGCCGGTCGACGTGGAGGAGGGGCGCGCAGCGCCGCTGGCTCCTGCCGGGGACCGGGGTGAGCATATCGAGCCGTCCGTGCCGCAGCGGGGTCATGGCGGGGAGGAGGCTGTAGTGGATCATGCCAGCCTTGGGGATGGTGATGACGCGGCGGCGGCTTCGCCGGATGGGCCTGAGGCGCCGCAGCCTGATCTGGGGGACCATGGGGGATTGCTGGCGCAGTCGGTCGAGTTGCCCGGATTTGACGGCACTGCGGCGGTGCTGGCGGCGGCGGCGCAGGAGACTGGGCCTGGGCAGGTGGCGCAAGTGGTGGGCGAGGCGCTGGGCACGGCGGCGGGGCCGGACATCGATGCGCTGCTGGCGGCATTGCCGGGCGGGGAACATGCCCCGGCGCCGCTGCTGTTCAACGTCCTTGCCGTCGAGCCGGTGGTGGATGCCGGGCACATGGCGGCTGCGGCTGCGGTGTTCGATGCGGCGCTGGCGGCGCATGAGGCGGTGGCGGCCGCGCATGGCTGAGCGTCCTGGTCAGCGGGATCTTGCGGTTGGAATTTGGGGGAGAGGATGATGCGGAACGGGTTGAGGAGCATGCTGTGCTTCGGCCTTGCGGCGGGGATGGTTCCGGCGGGAGCCTGGGCGGCGGCGGCGTCACCGCTGTTGCAGCTTGGCAAGGCGGAACTAAAGAGTGAACTCGAAGGCAGATACGACGTGGCGGTAAAAGCCGTGGGCGATGCGGGGCTGCGGGCGGCGCGGGACAGCCGCTGGACCTGGGCGGTGGAGGCGAAGAACCAGTGCGGCATCGCGCTTGGCTTCCTGAAATCGGGTACGAAGGATGCGGAGAGCATCAGCAAATGCGACGCATTTGCAGCACGCCTGTCAGCGCCGCCGCTATCCGACGGGGCATCGGCCGTGGTTGCGGCGTCAGCGCCGGCGGCGCTGGACTGCACCGCGCCCGCGGTATCGGTCTTCTTCGACTGGAACATGGACACGCCCGTCCCGGAAGGGGCAGCGGCGATCGGGCAGGTCGCGCAGTCTGCGGCGCAGTGCGGCTGGAGGCGCTTTGGCGTCACCGGCTATACCGACACGTCAGGGGGCACGGGCTATAATGACGGGCTGTCGCTGCGGCGGGCGCGCAATGTCGCCGCGCTGCTGAGCCAGAGCGGCATCGCCGCGGAGGCGATGAGCGTCAGCGGCCTGGGCGAGACGCAGCTCAAGATCGAGACGGCCGACAATGTGCGCGAACCGATGAACCGCCGTGTCGAGATCACGGCCAGCGCGAACTGAAGGGGAGAGGCATCATGACAATCATGCGCAAGAGTTGCGGCAGCCTGATGGCCCTGTGCGCGGCGGCGATGGGGCCGAGCGGCTGGGCCCAGACCACGGACCTTAAGAGCGCGATCGCGGCGGCGATCGACAGCCACCCCGAGATCAACCAGGCGATCCAGAACAAGGAAGCAATCGAGTTCGAGCGCGAGCAGGCCAGGGGACTGGACCTGCCGCGGATCAGCGTGGAGGGATCGGCGGGCATCCGGCGGCTGGAGAACAACCCCCGCCGCACGCTCGGCATCGGCGACCAGACGCTCTATCCGCTGGAGGCGAGCGTGCTGGCCGAAGAGACGCTGTTCGATTCAGGCTATCGCAGCGCGGAGAAGCGGCGGCAGGCGGCGCGGATCGACGGGGCGGCGCTGCGCGTGGGCGAGCGTTCGCAGTTCGTGGCGCTCAACGTCGCGCGGCAATATCTGGACTATATGCTCCAGCAGCGGGTCGTGGCGGCGGCGGAGGACAATATCGCCTTCCACCGCAAGTTGCTGGGCGACCTTGGCGAGGGCGTGTCGAAGGGGTCGATCAGCATCGCCGACCAGCAGCAGGCCGAGGAGCGGCTGCAATCCGCGCTGGTGCGCAAGAGCGAGGCGGAGCAGGACCTGACCAATGCGGCGATCAGCTTCCGCACGCTGACGGGGCTGTCGATCGATCAGGTGGCGATGCCCGATCCGGTGACGGGCGCGGTGCCGCCGACGCTGGAGGAGGCGATCGCGAGCGCGCGCACCCATAATCCGCTGATCCGGGAGGCGGAGGCCGATATCCAGGCCGCCCATGCGGTCGTGGACGAGGCGGAATCGGAACTGGGTCCCAAGGTGACGCTGGAAGGGCGGGGGCGCATCGGCGAGGATGTGGACGGCTTCCGGGGCAGCACCAATGACGTGCAGGGCCGGGTGGTGCTGCGCTGGCAGCTGTTCAACGGCGGCATCAACCGGGCGAAGGTGCAGGAGATGACCCGCCGCGCGAGCGAGGCGCGCTTTCGCCTGAGCCAGCGCCAGCGCGAGGCGGAGGAGGATGTCCGCACCGCCTGGAACCGGTGGGACACGGAAAAGAAGCGGCTGACCGACCTGTCGCGGCAGGCGGCCGTTTCGGACTCGCTTTTGATCTCCTATCGCGAGCAGTTCAATGTCGGGCGGCGATCGCTGCTCGACGTGCTCGACAGCCAGAACACCCGGTTCAACACGCAGGTGCGGACGGAAACGGCGCGCTTCTCGGAGATCTTCGCGCAATATCAGATATTGGCGGCGGCCAACCGGCTGCTCGACACGCTGGGGATCGCGCCGCCATCGGGCGCCAATCCCTATGCGCGCCAGAAATATGACGTGCCTGACCTTCCGCCCGCCGAATTGCAGCGGCGGCGCTATCCGGGCTGAGCTTCCCTCTTTTAAGGCCGCTCCGGCAGGGGCCGGGGCGGCGCAGGGCCGACAATGCTGGAACGAAGCACATTGAGCCTGTCCGAATGGCTGGACTGCCAGGGCATGGCGGGGGACGAGCTGAGCCAATGCATCGCCCATGTGGCGCGGCACTTCGGGCGTGCGCCGGGGATCGTGGCGCTGCGGGCGGGGCTTGCCGTCGATGAATCCGGGCGGCTGCCCTTTCATCAGGCCGAATCCGCGCTCGACCAGATCGGCCTGCTGAGCGATCCGGTCCGCGGGCGGCTGGACAAGTGGCGGCCGGGCAACCTGCCCGCCATCCTGCCCTTGGCGGGCGGCCGCTTCCTGCTGCTGCTCGACATCCGGGAGGGGGACGCGCTGGTGCAGCTCCCTCATGCGAGCGAGCCCATATGGACGCCCCTTGGCGGCCTGGAGCCCGTCTTCACCGGCGAGGCGCTGGCGGTGATGGCCGACCATGGCCGCGAGCGGGCGGAGGAACGGCCCTGGGACGAGCGGGCGCGGCAGCACTGGTTCTGGCGGGAGGTGTGGCGGGCGCGGGGCGCCTTTGGCTATGTCATGCTGGCGGCGGGGATCATCAACCTTCTGGCCTTCGCGCTGCCGCTGTTCACGATGAACGTCTATGACCGGATCATCCCGAACAAGGCGGCGTCGAGCCTGTGGGTACTGGGCGCGGGCGTCATGCTGGCGTTCGCGCTCGACTTCGCGCTGCGGCTGGCGCGGGCGCGGCTGGTAGATGAGGCAGGGCGGGAGATTGACGAGCGGCTGTCGCAGCGCCTGTTCGAGAAGGTGATGAACGTGCCGCTGGCGAGCCGGGCGGGGAGCACGGGGGCGCTGGCGCGGCGGGTGTCGGAATTTGAAAGCGTCCGCGAGTTCTTCACCTCGACCACCGTGGTGCTGGTGGTGGACATCGCCTTCCTGTTCCTGTTCGTGGGCGTCATCGCGCTGCTGGGCGGCTGGCTGGCGGCGGTGCCGGTGGTGATGATCGGCATCATGGGCACGGCCGGCTTCTTCCTGCAACGTTCGATGGCCGGCCTGTCGCGGGATGCGCAGGCGGACGCGAGCTTGCAGAGCGCCGCGCTGGTGGAGGCGATCGGCGGTATCGAGACGCTGAAAGCCTGCCGGGCGGAAGGGCGGATGCTGGAGCGCTGGCGGCGCTATGCGCGGATGAGCGCCATGACGCAGGAGAAGCTGCGGCGGCTGAGTTCGGCAAGCGTGACCCTGGCGTCGCTGTGCCAGCAGGTGACGAGCATCGCGCTGGTGATCGGCGGTTTCTATATGTTCGCGGCGGGCGAGATCTCGATGGGGGCGATCATCGCCATCGTCATGCTGGCGGGCCGGTCGCTCGCGCCCGTGGGGCAGCTTGCCTTCGTGATCGTGCGGGCGCGCCAGGCGCTGACCACGCTCGCCAGCCTCCAGACGCTGATCGACCAGCCGGACGAGCGGCTGGACGGTGCGCGCGGCATCATCCCCAAGGTCCGCAAGGGCGCGATCGCCGCGCGGGCGCTGGCGTTCAGCTATCCGGGCGCAACGCAGCCGAGCCTGAAGGGCATCGACTTGCGGATCGAACCGGGCGAGCGGATCGGCATCATCGGGCGCGTGGCGTCGGGCAAGTCGACGCTGGGTCGGGTGCTGTGCGGCCTTTATCCGCCCAGCGGCGGCATGCTGGCCATCGACGATGTGGACAGCCGCCAATATCATCCGCACGAACTGCGTTCCGCCTTCCGCTATGTGGGGCAGGACGCCGAGCTGTTCAGCGGGTCGGTGCGGGAAAATCTGCTGCTGGGCGCGCGGGACGCGGATGACGCACGGCTGCTGGAGGCGCTGGAGCGTTCGGGCGCGTCGCGCTTCTTCGGGCGGGATGCGGCGGGGTTCGACCTGCATATCGGCGAGCGGGGCAGCCGCCTTTCCGGGGGGCAGCGCAGCTTCCTGGTGCTGGCGCGCGCGCTGGTGGAACCGGCGAGGCTGCTGTTCCTGGACGAGCCCACCGGGGCGATGGACAATCAGACGGAAAATCTGTTCGTCGATCATCTGGCAAAGGCGCTCGACCCGGATCAGACGCTGATCGTTTCGACCCACCGCCATGCGCTGCTGCGCATCGTCAAGCGGCTGATCGTGATCGACCAGGGGACGGTGATCGCCGACGGGCCGCGCGACGAGATTATCGGGCAGTTGCAGAAGGGGGCGGCGTGATGGGCGCGATGGAACCCGTCCCTATGGACAATCGGGCGGGAAGATGGGGCGCTGCGATCTTGTGCGCAGGCGTTGGAGCGATGGTTCTTGCAACTGCGATGCTCTGGCCCCAGGCGCCCCGGCGGCCCGCCGTGCAGGCGAAGGTGGTGGAAGCGCCCGTGGCGATCCCCCGGCAATATCTGGCGCTGGCCGCCATGACGGAGCAGGCGGGGCCGGTGGCGCAAGGGGCAAGGGCGCGGGAGGAGAATGAGCGCCTTGGCTTTGCGGGCGGCGCGGTCCCGGCGGCCAGACCCTTCCACGCGCTGGCGCAGGCGGGCGAGGATCATGCCCGCGCGCTGCAATGCCTGACCCAGGCCATCTATTATGAAGCGGCCACCGAGCCGGAAAGCGGGCAGCGGGCGGTGGCGCAGGTGGTGCTCAACCGCGTGCGCCATCCCGCCTTCGCCAAAACGGTGTGCGGCGTCGTCTACCAGCGCTTCGACGCTTCGGTGTGCCAGTTCAGCTTCGTGTGCGACGGATCGCTGGCGCGGCGGCCGGTGGCGTCCCTCTGGAACCGGGCGCGGCGGATCGCGGCCGGGGCGCTGGCGGGCGCGGTGGAGCGGAGCGTGGGCACCGCGACCCATTATCATGCCGATTATGTGTTCCCCGGCTGGGCGCCGCATCTGGCGAAGCTGGCCAGGATCGGCGCGCATATCTTCTACCGCTGGCCCGGCGTCTGGGGCCTGCCGCCCGCCTTCACCGGCCGCTATGCGGGCGGGGAGCATGTGCCTGCCTTCGATCCTGCGGGCGTGACGGCGGCGGCGCGGCCGGAGATCGATTATCCGCCCATAGCCGCGCTGCCCGAACGGCGGGCCGCCAACGATCTGGGCGGGCGGATGGACCCGGCCAAGGGGTGGACGCTGTCCATCCCGGACCCGCCGCGCGATGGCGGCGCGCTTGGCCGCATGCTCGCGGCGCAGGAAAGGGGCAAGGACGAGGTGGGGGAAAGGACCGGGACCGTCGCTCTGGCGGCCGGTGATTATGCCATGGGGGAGGGCCAGCCATGATGAGGCGCTGGATCGGCTGGCTGCGGGGGCAGCCGGGCAACAGGCAGGTCATCCTCTATAGCGGGGGCGGCATGGTGGCGTTCCTGCTGTGGGCGAGCCTCGCCCCGGTGGACGAGGTGACCCATGGCCAGGGCCGGGTGATCCCGTCCAGCAAGGCGCAGGTCATCCAGTCGGCCGAGCCCGCGACGATCGAGGAGATCCTCGTCCGCTCGGGTCAGAAGGTCGGCAAGGGGCAGTTGCTGGTGCGCCTGGACGATGCGCTGCTGGCGTCGGAACTGGGGCAGTTGCAGGCGGAGACCCGCTCGCTCACCGCGCGCGCCGGGCGGCTGGAGCAGGAAGGCACGGGCACGGGCGCGGTCTGCGCCACGGGCGGGCCTGAATGCCAGCAGGAACAGGCGCTGGCCGCGGTCCGCCAGTCGGCGCTGCGCAGCAAGCAGGACGCCCTGTCCGCCCAGGTGGACCAGCGCCGCCGCGAACTGGGCGAGGCGCAGGCGACGATCGACAGCCTCACCGGCAGCGTGCAACTGGCGCGCCAGCGGGTCGGGATGCTGGAGCCGCTGGCCGCCAAGGCGATCATCCCGCAGACCGAACTGCTTGATGCCAGGCGCGACCTGGTCGACGCTCAGGGCCGCCTCAACGCCGCCCAGCAGCAGGCTTCCCGCGCGTCCGCCGCGATCCGCGAGGCGCAGGCGCAATTGTCCGAGGCCCATTACCAGTTCCGTCAGGACGCGCTCAACGAACGCAGCCAGCTCGAAGCGAAGATCGCGGTCAACAGCGAATCGCTGCGCGGTGCGAAGGGCCGGGCGCAGCGCGCCGAAATCCGCTCCCCGGTCGACGGCGTGGTCAACGACGTGCAGGTGACCACCATCGGCGGGTTCGTCACCGCCGGGCAGAAGATCATGCAGATCGTCCCCATCGGCGACAAGCTGCTGGTGGAAGCACGGGTCAAGCCCAACGACATCGCATTCATCAAGACCGGCGACCGTGCGGTGGTGAAGGTAACCGCCTACGACTTCTCCATCTATGGGGGCCTCACCGGCACCGTCCAGCAGGTCTCGGCCGACAGCGTCTATGACGAAGCCACCCGCGAAGCCTATTTTACCGTCGTCGTGGAAACAGACCGCGCATGGCTCGGATCAGGCACACGCAAACTCCCCATCACTCCAGGCATGGTCTGCGATGTCGAAATCCTCACAGGTCAAAAATCCGTCCTCGCATACCTCCTCAAACCCATCATCAAAGCAAGAGAAGAAGCTCTGAGAGAACGGTGATTTCATGTGATAGATAATTCCGGGGGAGAACTGAGATGAAAACACAGTCAAGGGGCTTTGTCCAGCTCATAGGGCGAGATGATCTTTTTACGGCCTGCATCAGCCATTTACTGGAAGAGAGCGGGTTTGAGCTATGCGACTATGTGAAGCAAGTGGATGATTTCCAGGAAGTGAACAGGCCCTTTTTAGAGGGAATAACTGTAATATTAACCGGCAATGAAGTTGACAGCGGCATAATAGCTAATATCGGCAAGGCTTATCCAAAATCATCTGTAATTATAATGACAGATGCCCCGAGGGAGTCTTACGCTCATTGGCAGCATGTGGTGTGTGTTGAGAACAGCGTCACAGTGGATGGGTTAGTCGAAACGATTGATAAGTCGCAGCCGGTAAGGCCTCTGGCAGGTTGCTGAGATCCATTTGCCGCTGACGCACCCATTTCACAATGGCTTCTCAAGGAAGGCCGCGGTGCCCCATGGCCAAATGCAGTTGTTGTACCTCCGGGCATAAGCGATTGCGATACCATTCATGCCGACATCTGATTTTCCGCTGCCGGGGCGGACGGCTATCATTTGGGGCCTAAGACGCGCCTCCAATGGGCGAGCGCGGCGTGAACGGGAGCGGAGATGAAGGCGGACAGTCTGGCGGGAAAGCATGTCGTCGTCGTAGGCGGGAGCCAGGGCATTGGGCTGGCGGTGGCGCGGCTGGCGGGCGATTGCGGCGCGCGGGTCACGATCATGGCGCGTAATCCGGGCCGGCTTGCCGAGGCCAAGGCAATGATCGGCGGCAGCGCGGCCGCCGTCTGCGACATCGCCGACGAGGCTTCGGTCGCCGCCGCCTTTGCCGATGTTCCTGAAATCGACCACCTCGTCGTCACCGCAGGCACTTTCGGGGTGGAAGGGCCGAAGCGATCTTTCGTCGAAACGCTGCGCGAAGATCTGGAGCAGGTCGTAAGCGTGCGGATCTGGGGGCATTTCAACGTAGTGCGCGGCGCGCGGGCTAAACTGGCCGAGCGCGCGACGATCACGCTGTTTTCGGGCGCCGCCGCATGGCGACCTGTGCCAGCGCTGGGGGAGGCGGCGAGCACCATGGCTGGGATGGACAGCTTCGCCCGCAATCTGACAGTCGAACTGGCGCCGGTCCGCGTGAATGTGATCGCGCCGGGCCCTGTCCAGTCTCCGGCGCTCGCGCGTCATTCGGGCCCTGCTTATGAGAAGATGCTGGCCCATTTGGCTTCCACCTTGCCAAGCCGTTATGTCCCGACGACCGGGGATATTGCCGACGCGGTGCTGTTTGCGATGCGCAATCCCGCGCTGGCGGGCGCGGTTCTCCATGTCGATGGCGGTGCGACGCTGGTCTGACGCGGTACGCTGGCGCGGCTTGCTTCGATAATCAGGAGGATAATGCCATGTTGTTCGAGCGGGTGGATCGCGTCATCGCTGTGGTGGATGATATCGAAAAGGCGAAGGATTTTTTCAGCGACCTGCTGGGGTGGCAGTTCGATGATGTGATCCGGGACGAAGCGCAGCAACTCGCCGTCGTCCATGCCGCGCGCCATGGTTTCGAACTGGGCATGCCGATGTCGGACCGACATCCGATCGCCGCGATGGAAAGCAAGTTCCTGGCCGAGAATGGGCCGGGCCTTCGTGCCTTTGTCATCAAGGTTTCCAACCTTGACGATGCGGTGGCCCATTTCCGCGCTCGCGGGATAGAGCCGGTTGCGATCAACGCGATCGGTACGGCGCGTGAAGCCTTTTACAATGCGAAGGACACCTATGGCGTGTTCTTCATCCTCAACGAATATCCTGATCCTCACCCGATGACCCGGATTGGCATGGAAGCGCAACCGCACAAAGCGGAATGACGCAGCCGAATGAGGGGAAGAGATGTTCAAGATCCTGATCCTGCCGAAAACCGGGAGCGGCATGAGCCGGCACGCGATGCAGGACCATTTGCTGACGGTGCATGGCCCATTGTCGATGCGTTACGCCATGGATGACGGCGTCGGAGTGGCGCGCGCGTCTGGATAAAGTGTCGCGGCGGTTTCCCGGAACCTCCTATTGCCACAATGTAGTGACCGGGCCGGACGGCGCGGCGGCCGAGTGGGATGCGATCGATGAAATCACCCTTCCGTCCGGCGGCGTGGCGGCGGAAATCGGCACGGCGCTTTCCGAATCTGCATCCGGCCTGTTCCGAACGGCGGCGACGGCGGCCATGGTGACGCACGCTAAAGTCTTCGTCTGAACCGGCACGTTCATATCAAAATCGCGGCGATGCTGGTGAAGGTTCCCGCAATTCTTGCGCCGCATTCCGATCAATGTCGCAATAGAGCTACCATCACTGTCATTTATATCTACTGCATCACATTGCAATTTGCTGGGCAAATTGATCGTCCATAAAATCGATGAAGAAAGAAAGCGGGATTGGAAGCCGAATGCATCGTCATTCGGTGACCTTGATCATCGTTCGTGAAAAAATGGGGAGGATGACAATGAACAGGGCATTGTTGCTTGCAACGGTTTCTCTTCTGGGAGCTGCCGGAATGGCGCGAGCTCAGGAAGCGCCGCCTTCGGACTCTGCGCATGTCAATGAAGCGGGCATTCAGGAAATCGTCGTTACCGCAGCGCGGCGTGCGGAGAGTGCTCAGCGCGCCGCTCTGTCGATCCAGGCGCTGTCGTCAGAGGATCTTTCGCGCGCTGGCGTGGTCCAGCCAGAGGATATTTCCAGCATCGCGCCGGGCGTCAGTATCGGCGCGGGCGGCAATTACCCGCAAATCTATGTTCGCGGTGTCGGCAGCAGCGGGAACAATGCCTATGCCGAAGCGGCGGTCGCCTTCCACATCGACAATGTCTATGTCGGGCGTCCCTGGCAGCAGCGCGGCGCATTCTTCGACCTTGATCGCGTGGAGGTGCTGAAAGGGCCGCAGGGGACGCTTTATGGACGCAATGCGTCGGGCGGCGCGATCAACCTGATCTCTGCGCGGCCGCGTCTCGGCGAATATGGCGGCTTCGTCGAAATGGAGGCCGGGAATTACGACCTGATGCGCGGCACGGCGGCCGCCAACATTCCTCTGGGCGGCACTCTGGCCCTGCGCGCGGCGGGGCAGATCATCCACCGCAACGGCTATCTGAGCGACGGCACGGACGATGACAAGGCGCAATCGGCACGACTACAGTTGCTGTACCGCCCTTCGGACGATTTTTCACTGCTGCTGCACGCCAGCTATCAGCATGTGGGCGGCCGGGGCGGTGGATCGACGATTCTTCCGTTCGTTTCGGGCGATCCCTGGACCAGCAATACCGATCCGGCGATCCTGGCGGTCTATGCGGCCGATCCTGTCCCGATCCTGACGCGCCCCACGAACCAGTTCATGCTCGATATTAAAGCCTATCAGTTGTCGGCCGAGCTGACATGGAATTTTGGTCCGGCGACGCTGACCGTTATTCCCGCCTATCGCGGCGGCGAATATCACGACCTGCACAACAAGCCGGGTTTCCCCACGGGCGACAATGAAAAGACATCCCAGCTTTCACTGGAAGCGCGCCTTTCCGGCGAAAGCGACCGGCTGAAATGGGTGGCCGGCGGCTATTTCTTCGACGAGAACCAGGACCCTGTCGATGGCGAGCCCGTGCTTTTTGCCGATCTCGGTCCTACCGTATCCTATCAATATCCAAGCGCCCGTGCGCGCAGCTATGCCGCCTTCGGGCAAGCGACGTTCAGCCTGACCGACACGTTCCGCATGACCGGCGGGCTGCGCTACACGCGTGAGAAAAAGCAGCTTGGCGGCTATTCGGATGCGTATTCGGCGCCGCGTCCGGGGTGCAGCCCGCCCTATATCTTCGATCCGGCCGCGCCCAATCCCCCGGCATTCTGCTTCTTTTCCTTCCCCCTGACCGGGAGCAGGACATTCAAGAACCTGTCGTGGAAAGCGGGCGCCGAACTGGATGTCGGGCCGCGATCCCTGCTCTACGTCAATGCGAGCACCGGATTCAAATCGGGCGGCTTTTTCCCCGCGCCCGCGCCGGACAACAGTTTCGGCGCGGAAAAGGTGCTGGCATTTGAAGTCGGATCGAAGAATCGTTTCCTTGACAACCGGCTGCAAGTGAATGTGGAAGGCTTCTACTGGCGTTACACCGATCAGCAACTACCGTTCCTGAAGTTCACGTCCACGCCCGGTTATCTGTCGCAAGTTGTGGAGAATGCAGGCAAGGCGCGCATCTACGGCGCCGACGCCGATATTGTCTTCCAGCCGACGGCCCAGGACAATTTCTCGCTCAAGGTGCAGTATCTCAATACGCGGTACAAGCAATTCACCTATGAGGGCGTCGTCATTCCCTCGCCGCCGGTCACCAGCTGCGACATGGGGCCGGTCGTTGGCGTCACGGTGCAGGTGAATTGCACTGGCAAGCCGCTGATCAAGTCGCCCAAATGGAGCGGAACGGCGAGCTACCGCCACACATTCGAACTGCCTTCGGGCAGTTCGATCGAACCGGGCGTCTATGTCCAGTTCGAATCCAGCAGCTATCAGGCGGCCGAATATCTGAAGGCGGAAAAGCAGGACGCTTATGCGATGCTGGACGCCGATCTCACCTTTTATGGGCCGGAACGCCGCCTTTCCATAGCCGCTTATGTCCAGAACATCACCAACAAGGCGGTGATCAACCAGGCGTTCCGCCATCCCGTCGCGAGTGGAGCGCCCGCCAATCCGCGCGCGACGGATGACGGCCTCATCACGGTCGGTCTGCGCGCACCGCGAACCTATGGCGTCCGGTTGCGCGCCGAATTCTGATCAGTGCCGGATGTCCTTGGGGCATCCGGCATGAGGCAGCGGAGAGATACGAATGAAGGATGACGAAGAGGCAGGCGTCCGCTTCATACGGAACCTCTGGTATGTGGCGGCGTGGAGCAAGGAGCTTGGGCCGGACTCGCCGATAGGCCGGTTGATCATCGGCGAGCCGCTGGTCCTGTATCGCGCCAGCGACGGCAGGCCTGCATGCCTTGAGGATCGCTGCCCGCACCGCCGCGCTCCGCTGTCGATGGGACAGGTGATCGGCGACAATCTGCAATGCATCTATCACGGTCTGTTGTTCGACCGGACGGGGACATGCCTGTCCGTTCCGGGCAGCGAGGCCGTGCCGCCGCGCTGCAACGCGCGATCCTTCCCGGTGGAGGAACGGCATGGCTGGATATGGGTATGGATGGGCGATCCGGCTAAGGCCGACCCGTCCGCCATTCCCGAAATTGCCAGCATCTATGGCGATCATTTCCTGAACCGGGAAAGCGCGCTCGATTATGATGCCAACTATCAATTGATCCACGACAATCTGTGCGATCTTTCGCATCTGGATTATTCACATGCGACGACGCTGGGACGCGCGAGCGGGGCCAAATGGTCGTTTGATCACCCCACAATTAAGCCGATCGAAAATGGCGTACTGATCGAACGCTGGTTGAAGCAGGATGAATCGCTTCACAATGCCCGGCCGACAGACACCTTCAGCTCATACCGTTTCCTGCTGCCCGGATTGTTCCTGATGGAGACAAAGAGCTTTCCGCCCGGCGTCGCCGCGGCGTCGGGCTATGGCCGGCCTGATGGCGACCCGCTCTTTCACCAGATCGACCAGCAAGCCGTCACCCCGCAGGACGCCAAGCTGTCGCGCTATCTCTTCGGAGTGGGTCTCGACGGCAGGCGGGGCAGCCCGGAAATATTCGAAACGGCGTTCGAGATCGTCAAAGCCGCATTCTTCGAGGACAAGGCGATCATCGAGGGGCAGCAGCGGATCTGGGATCGCACCGATCCTTCCCGGCGCATGGGGTTCATCGCCCAGGACAAGGCGCCCGCAATGGTCCGCAAGATCATCGCGGACCGCCTGCGCGCCGAAGAAGCGGCTGCACCTGCGATCGAAAGGGAAACCGTGTGACCGACATGCCCTCACAAGCCGCCGCCGAAGCCGCCGGAACGATATCCCCGTCCGCCTATGTCAGGCGCGAGGCAATGGTCAGCGGCGTCATGAACGCCTTGCTGAACAGTGTGGCCTTTTTTCTGCTGTTCGGTGGGAGCGACCCGGTGCCGGTCTGGGGGAGGGGCAATTTCGCCCTGGATTTCCTGCCTCAGGCCTGCTTCATCAGCCTGCTCGCGTTCGCCGTGCCCGGGCTGCTCGCCCGGCAGGCGCGCAGAAAGGGGAAGCTGGCGGGGCTTTCCGCCGAGGGTGCGCCTGCCGCCCAGGCAATCTGGACCGGGGCGCTGCTTCAGGCCGTCGCGGCGCTGCTGCTGTTCGCGGGCGGCGCGATCCTTTTGCTCTGGGTTCTCCAGCTTCAAGGCATCGCGTTCCTGCCCGGCCTCGCGATCAAAATAGCATTCGGCACAGCCGTCGGCGTACTGGCGACATGGCGAGGCGTCAGGCTGGCGCTGCGTCCTGGTATCGGAGCGGCCGGGAACGCGCGCGCAGCCACGGCGGAGGCGGGCTGATGACCTTCCGGTTCCTGCTGGTCCCGGGCGCTATACTCTGCCTGCCGGGCCTTTCGTCAGCGCAGGCGGCGGAAAGCTGCCCCGCATTCCGCTGGATCACGCTTGGCACGGCGGGCGGCCCCATCCCTCGCGCCGATGCGGCCGAACCATCGAACCTGCTGGTTGCAGGCGATGAGCATATTCTGGTGGATACCGGCGATGGCACCGTCAACCAGCTCGCCCGCAAGGGTATCGGCTTGGGTCAGATCAGGACGGTCTTCATCAGCCATCATCACCTCGACCATACCGGCGGCCTCGCGGCGGTGATCGGTCTGCGCTGGATGGTTCAGAATCCAGGCAGACTCACCGTCTATGGTCCTCCGGGCACCAGGGAAATGGTGGACAGGATATTGCGCTCCATGGCTCCTCAGGCGCGGGTCGGTTTCGGCGTGGGTTCGGCTGTTCCCGCCCCGGCGGATTCGGTGGAGGTGGTCGAACTTCGCGGCGGCGGCACCGCGCGCCTCGGCGGCCTTACCGTCGAGGCGGCGAGGAACAATCATTTCGACGAGGACGGCGTGGAGCGCAAAGGCGGCGAGCAGTCGCTCAGCTACCGTTTCACGCTGGGGAAGCGTTCGATCACCTATACCGGCGACACGGGGTCCAGCGCCGCCGTGACGCGGCTGGCTGCGGGCAGCGATCTGCTGGTCAGCGAAGTCATCGACATCGACCCGCTGTTGCGGGTGATGGCCCCCGGCGTTCCGCCAGCATTCGCCGCCAGCATGGAAAAGCATTTGCGCCAGCATCACCTCACCCCGGCGCAGGTGGGCGAGATGGCGGCCGCAGCCGGGGCCGGGAGCGTCGTCGTCACTCATATCGCGGGCATAGGTTCTCAACAGATGCTGGAAAGCAGGATCGCCGCTGGCGTGCGGACCAGCTATGCAGGGCCGTTGGCCGTTGCGACGGATCTGGCGAGCTACGATGCCGGGTGCCGCGCAGGCCGTTGAGGAATCAGGCGGTTGATGAATGTTGCCCCGCCTCTCCCGATCGTTGCAATCACGGACATCATTGAGACACACTCTATTTCCCAGCCGCTTTGCTCGCCGTAGAAGGCGGCGGGGCGCAGTTATGAGGTTTCCTGTATGAATGTTGCCAAGCCAGCCTACATCCCTGCGATCGCGGCCCTGCTCCTTGCATCCTGTTCGCAGGGCGATGAGCAGGAGCGCGCCGTTTCCAACGAAGCGAACGTGACGGCTAATGCCGCCTCGCCAGCGCCCGCAGCGACGCCTGCCAGCGGTTCGAACGAGGCAGAGGCTCCGGCTGAAAATCAGTCATCGGCAGCGGAAGCGGCACCCGATAAGCCATTGACGGCGGCGGCGGAGGGTAACAGCGATGCGGTTGCGGAAGCTCCACCTGCCGCATCTTCCACCCTAGCGGCGGCAGCGCCCGCGAAGCCGCCAGCGGCCTTTGCCATATGCACCACCTGCCACACGGCCAGCAAAGGCGGAGCGCACGGCATCGGCCCCAATCTTTACGGCGTCTATGGTGCCAAGGCGGGCGAGGGGTCGTTCACCAGATTTTCGCCAGCGATGAAGGCGTCAGGGATCATATGGGACGACGCGAAGCTGGATGCCTGGATCGAAAAACCCTCCGCCGTCATTCCGGGCACGACGATGGCATTTGCCGGGATCAAGGATGCGGAGAAGCGCCGCCAGATCATCGCCTATCTTCGCGCGCAGAAATAGCCTTGCGCCGCCGCCGCCTTCTCCTCCGGGCGAGGGGGCAGGCTGCGGCCGGGAAGAACTTAACGCTGGTCGATGTTCAGCAGACGGCACATGCCCGCGGTGCAGAAAACCTCCATATCCTGTATGAGCGGCAGGATGCTGTCCGCTTCGAAGCGGCCCTTGGACAGGAGCTTTTCGCGATCATTGCCGGTGTAGATGTTGAGCAGGAGGCCGACCATGAACTGGAAGCAGTGCAGGGCTTCCCGATATTCGATATGTGGCGCGATCGCCATCAGGCGTGAAATGATGTCCGCGCCGATATGGTCGAACATCGGGCTAACATATTTCTTCACCCAGAGCCGGTGCACGGCTACCCGCGCGATCAGCCTGCTATAGTTTCGCCAGCCCGGATCGCCCGACATATAATAGTCGCTCAAGGGCGCGCAGAAGGCCTGGATGATCGTTCTTATCTTTTCAGCGCCCGATAACGCCATCCATTCCTTGTTCCCCGGATCGCAGGCGCGCAGCAGCTTCTCACGCGCCGCGTTCAGGCTGGTGGCGCGCCGCTCAAGAACCTTTTCGAACAAGCCTTCCTTCGTGCCGAAATGATAGTTGACCGCAGCGAGGCGAACGCCGGCCTTTTCGGTGATCTCCCGCACCGACACGCCGAAGAAGCCCCGCTCCGCGAACAGCTCCTCCGCCGCGTCCAGAAGCTCGCGGCGCACCTGGTCTCCGGGCGCTTCGGCGCGCTCTTTCGTTTCGACAGGCTGTGCCGTCATGCTTCGCGGGTCTTTTGGCGTTCAGCTTGGGAAGACGGCCTCGCCGCGATAACCTTCATTGACATAAGAGCGCCCGTAGGATGAGGTTGCGAATTGCACCCTTCCCCTTATCGGGCGAGGAAGGCAAGCGGCGATATCGCCGATGGCGCGGCGGCTCAGCCGCTCGTGCGGGGAGCGCGCTATTCCTGTTCGCAGATGTTGCGGATCGTGCCCAGCCCGGTGATGCGTCCTTCCACGACATCGCCCGGCCGCAGGAACCGCCCGTACATCGTGCCGTTTCCCGATGGCGATCCGGTGCAGACGACATCGCCGGGGAGCAGTTGCACACGCTGCGAAAGATATTCGATCTGCCGCGCGATATCGAAGATCATGTCGCCGCTATTGCCATCCTGCATCGTCTCTCCGTTCAGCAGAAGCTCGATGCGCAGATCCTGCGGATCGCCGACGAAGATCGCGGGGGTGATCCAGGGGCCGAAGGGCAGGAATGTGGGCGGCGACTTTCCGGCAAGCGGATCGCTGGCCAGCGCGGGAATGTCGGGGCGGTAGAAATGATCGCGCGCGCTCACGTCATTGGCCACGGCATAGCCAGCGATATGATCGAACGCCTGATCGCGCCGGACATGGCGCGCGGGACGGCCAATGACGACCGCCAGTTCCAGTTCCCAGTCCGGCTCGGCCACATCGGCGGGCAGCCGGATGGGGTCGAAGGGACCGGTGACGGCGCTGGGCAGCTTGCTGAAGGCGTAGGGTTTTCCGTTCCGCGCGCGCTCATCCATCATCCTCGCCGTGCGTTCGCGCCCTTCCTCTTCGGAAAGCGCTTCCTCGCCGGGGGAGGGCTGATGCGCCAGCATCTCGATGACATGGGTGCGATAGTTCGCGCCGGTGCACAGGATCTGGCGGGGCAGATCCACCGGCGGGCGCACATGCAGCGTGTCAAGCGCCAGCCGGGGCACGGCGCGTCCGGCGTCCGTGTCCAGCAGAGAGCGCGCCTGCACCAGCAGGGGAAGCGCGGCATCCCACGCCTCAAGCAGCGCGAGGACCGAGGGGAAGGCGGCGATCCGCGCACCTGCTTCGCCCAGACTGTCCAGCGCTGACAGCGGGACGATGCGGGATCGGGCGTCCTCTTGCAGCACCAGCGCTGGAAAGGCTTTCCCATCCAGCCGGTCGAATGTGCCGATCGCGAAATGGCGCGGGTTGCCGGTCATTGTCAGCCCCTATCTAGTATCTAGCGAGTGAACTCGATGCTTTCTCATTGGCGGCGTCCTGGTGGGCCTTGTCCTGTTCTTCGGCGGCTTCCTTCAACTGGGCGCCCAGACCAGGGCCGCTGCTGTCGCGTTGCACGTTGTAGGGGCGGGGTTCGATCTCTCCGCGGTTCTCGACGAAGCCTTCGGCGAAGCCGACGCTCCAGTCGTGACCGGCCATCCAGAATTCCGGGATGTCGTGCATCCAGTGGGCAAAGCCGAACATCGCATCGAAATCGCGCGGGATCCAGTTGTCATCCAGCGCATCGCTGTCCGCGCCATATTCGGCCTCGCCACCGGCGGGGCAGGGAATGTAGTGGAACAGGGCAGAACTGATCCGGTGGCGGCCGAGGCCCCAATGCGACTTTGCCCAGCCCCGCCGCGTCATATAATTGCGCCCCGTCATGATCTCATCAAGGTCGGTGACCTGATAATTGACATGGCTGAAGGCGGTCTGACCTTTGGCGGGCGCGAAGGGCGTGTGCGAATTGTAGAAGAAGATATTGTGATGATCCATCGTTCCATCGGCGCGCAGATAGACGCCGAAGCCCCGCTGCGTATCGCTGACCCGGAAGTCGAGACGTTCCCGCACGAAGCGGGCGCAGGCGCCGGGATCGGCGACGAAGAAGACGACATGCATCATGCGCTTGGGAATGCAGCGGTTGATCCATTTGCGATGGACGTTCAGCCGGTTGACGTTGCCGGGCGAGTTGACCGGATCGACGGATGTCTGCGGCATGCGGAACCTGGGCCAGAGGCGCAGCGCCATCGGCACCCCGCCATCGGCGACGAAATGCGCGGTGCCGTCTTCGTCGCGGCGAACTTCGCGGTCCGTCCCGATGCGGCGAACCATATCTTCCAGATGCTCCTCGCAATCGACGCCCCAGACGGTTTCGTGAACCCCCAGGCCCACGATCTGCGAGCCGGGAATGGGATGGGTGGCCCGCAGTTGCAGAATTACGTTCGAATTGTCCGGCAGCGTGAAATGCGCGCGACCGGCGGTGCGTGATTTCAGGGTGAGGCCATAGTCTTCGAAAAAGTCAGCCGACTTTTCCATGTCGTCGACACAATAGATGACGGTTTCAATGCCCAGGATCGCCATGACGGCTCCTTTCGAAATGTTGATGGGCTGATGACTAAACCTCAACTGTAACGCCCAGAAATCGCATGCGATTATCGAAGGTATAAAAGCGGGTGATGCCAGACCGAATCTTATGGCAACCCGCCCGCATCCTTCTATTCTCACGATAATCAGGGACCGGCACCTGCCGCGGAAGCGCGCTTGACGCATGAGTGGAACGTTCGTATCACTTTGGGCGCACAAGCTTCCGGTCAGAGAGTCGCGCGCCATCGGCCCGTTGGGGAGGAATATGTTCGAGCCTTTTCCCGGTAATTATGTCTGGAACCTGTCGGTCAATCTGGCGCTCTCCATGGGCGCGCAGATCGGCGAGATCGACATCGCCAACGATCTGGTTCGCGAGGCCGCACGGGACGGCGCAGACGCGGGAACGCTGGAATTCCTGCGCGCCTGGGGGGGGCTGGCCGACCGGCTGGTCGAGCAGGCCAGGGAGGATGTCCGCCTGGGGCGGAGGTTCAGCGCCAGCGACAAATATAAGCGGGCCTGCCTCTATTACATGACGGCCGAGCGCATGCAGCGGCACGGGCAGGAGGGCCGCGAGGAAGCCTATGCCAAGATGCTCGACGCGATGGAGCAGTCGATCAGGCTGGGCGAACGCGCGGTCGAGCGCGTCGAAATTCCGTTCGAGGGCACATCCTATCCCGGCCTGTTCGTGGCGGCGGAGAAGGCCGCCGGGCCAGCACCCTGCATGATCCACACCAATGGCCTGGATAGCATCAAGGAGATGCTGTACTGGACCGGCATCGCCCAGCAATTCGCGCGGCGCGGCATTTCCACCCTGATGATCGACCATCCCGGCGTCGGTGAAGCGCTGCGCCTGCGCGGCCTTGCGGGCATGTATGACAGCGAGCGCTGGGCGAGCGCGGCGGTCGATTATCTGGAGACGCGGGCCGATGTCGACGCCGATGCGATCGGCATCATCGGCTGGTCGCTGGGCGGCTATTATGCGCCGCGCGCGGCCGCCTTCGAAGACCGGCTGAAGCTGTGCGCGTCATGGGGCGCCAACCATTATTGGGGCAAGCTTCAGGAAGCGCGGCTGCGCAACGAGGGCGAGAACCCGGTCCCGCATTATTGGGGGCATGTCATGTGGGTGTTCGGCCAGCCGGACATGGACAGCTTCATGGCCTTCGCGCCCAAGATGGACCTGGACGGCGTGGTGGAGAAGATCCGCGTCCCCTATCTCATCACCCACGGCGAAAATGACCGGCAGATACCGATCGACGCCGCCTATCGCAGCTATGAGCAGGCGACCGCCAGCCCCAAGCGCGAATTGAAGATCTTCACCCGCGAAACCGGCGGGATCGAGCATGTCAGCGCGGACAATCAGGCACCCGCGCAGGAATTCATCACCGACTGGGTGGCAGAGACATTTGCCGAGATGCGGCAGGCAGGCGGGCGGGCGGGCTGAACGCGGCACGCGCCGGATACAAGAACGAGAATATGGGGAGAGGGCGATGACGGGCAAGCAGGACCCGGTGTTGATCGTCGGCGGAGGAATTGCGGGCATGGCTTGTGCGATTTCCGCAGCGCGCAACGGCGTGGACGTGGAAGTGATCGACAAATATGGCCCGATGGCGACGGTCGGGATCGGCATCACCCATGCCGCCAACGTGCTGCGCGTGCTGCGCGACCTGGATGTGCTTGACGAATGCATCGCCACGGGCGGGCCGTTCGATGGATGGGTGTTCACCGACGCCAACGGGGAAAATCGCCGCCGTGTCGACATGCCGCGGCTGGCGGGGGACGACAAGCCAGCGATGATGGGCATGACGCGCCCGGACTTCGCCCGCGTGCTGACGTCCGGCGCGCGTCGGGAAGGCGCCCGCACGCGCTTCGAAATCACGGTTCAGAGCTTCGAGCAGGATGAAAGCGGGGTGGACGTGACCTTTTCCGACGGGTCGCGGCAGCGTTATCGAGCGATCGTCGGGGCTGACGGCGTCCATTCGCAGATCCGCCCCATGCTGTTCGGCGATCTGGGCGCGCCCCGTCATATCGGGCAGGCGGCATGGCGGGTGTTCATGCCGCGCCTGCCGGAGATCAACGACCTGTGGCTGTGCGACAGCGGCCAGGGCGGCAAGGCCGGGTTCGTGCCCCTGCGATCCGACCTCATGTATCTGTACCTGACCGATACCTATTCGGAACCCAGGCCGCCCGAAGGCGACTTCGCGGAGATATTGTTCGAAAGGCTCAAGGTCTTCGGCGGCCCGGTCGGCGAATGCCGCGACCGCTATGTCCGTGACGGACGCGAGATATTGTGGCGCATGTTCGAATTCGTCGACCTGCCGCCGCCCTGGCACAGGGGGCGCGCGATCATCATCGGCGACGCCGCCCATGCCGCCAGCGCCCATCTGGGCCAGGGCGGGGCGATGGCGATCGAGGACGGCTATGTGCTGGGCGAGGAGCTGGGGCGCCATGACAGCGTCGAGCAGGCTTTCGCCGCCTTCATGGAGCGCCGTTTCGAGCGCGCCAGCAGCATCCAGCGATGGTCGCAGCAAATCTGCGAGTGGGAGCGGGACAAGTCGCCTGACGCGGACGCGCCGGGCCTTACCGCAAAGGCATTTCAGTTGGTCCAACAGCCGATCTGAGCGCATCGGCCGGGAGAAGGCGCATGAACCTGAGCGGACTTGATCTCAACCTGCTGGTGGCGCTCGACGCGCTGCTTGCCGAACAGAATGTCACGCGCGCGGCGGAGCAGCTGAACGTCACCCAGCCCGCCATGAGTTCGGCGCTCCAGAAGCTGCGCCACCAGATGGGCGATCCGCTGCTGGAGCGGGTGGGACGGCAATTCGTGCTGAGCCCGCGCGCGCAGGCGATCCGCCAGCCGGTCAAGGACCTGCTCAGAAGCGCCCGCTATGTCATGAATACGGAGGCGTCGTTCGCCCCGGACATTTCCGAGCGGCAGTTCGTCATCGCCATGTCGGACTATTGCGTGGAAATCCTGGGCGTGGCGCTGCTGGAGCAGGTGGCGCAGGCGGCCCCCGCCGTCTCCATCCGGTTCGAGGCGATCAGCGAACGCGCGATCGACTGGCTACGCGAAGGACGCATCGACATCTTCATCACCGCGCAGCACAGCCAGTTGCTGCTGTCCTCCGAAAGCTATGAATTTGCGGAGGAATGCCTGTTTTCCGACGAGTTCGTCCTTGTCGCCGGGAAGGCGGCCGGCAGGATCGATCCTGCGGGCATGAGCTACCGTGAATTCTGCAAGTTCCGATATATCGATGTCCATTTCGGCCAGATCAGGAGCAATACGACCCGATTGCTCGACAAGAAGGATGTCCGGCCCCGGACGATGGCCACCGCGCCGTCCTTCCTCCACGCGATGCAGATGGTCGCGGTCACCGATTATGTGACGCTCGCCCCGCTGCGAAGCGCCCAGCGCCATGCCGCCAGGCTGGGCCTGCGGATATTGCCCGCGCCGTTCAAGCTGCCCGCGCTGGACGAAATCTGCCTTTATAATGCACGTTCGCAGTGCGACCCCGGTCATGCCTGGATGATGGAAAGGCTGCGCGCGGCTGCGCAGAGCCTGGGCAGCGGCGATCGCAGCCGCTTCGACCCTGATCCCGCTGCCGCAGCGTCCCCCGGACGCGCGCCCGCACGGCTCAAGGTCGTGCCGTGACCCCATCGATCATCTGAAAAAGGCGGCATCATGCAGGACAAGGCGGCAAACAGGAGCGCGTTCATCACCGGCGCGGGCGGCGGCATCGGCCGCGCGATCGCGCTCGCCCTTGGCGGCAGGGGCTATGCGCTGGCGCTGAACGATGTCGATGAGGGGCGGCTTGGCGCCAGCGCGTATGCGGCGCGGCAGGCGGGCGCGGCGCGCGTGGAGACCTATTGCGCCGACATTTCCGACAGCAAGGCCGTTCGCGATGCGGTGGAGGACTTTACCTCGCGCGCGGGGGCATTGGGCAAGGTTTTCGCCAATGCGGGCATCGGCTTTGCGGGCGTTCCGTTCGGCCGGATGACGCCCGCCGACTGGTCATGGCTGCTCGCCGTCAATGTGCAGGGCGCGGCGCATCTCATTTCCGCCGCGCTGCCTGACATGCTGGCGGCGGGCAGGCCCGCGCAGATCGAGATCACCTCTTCGCTGGCGGGCCTTCACGCGATGCCCGGCTGGCACGTTGCGGCCTATGCCGCCAGCAAGTCCGCCGTGTCGATGATGGCGCAGGGCGTGCGGGACGAGATTGGCGGCGCGCCGGTCAGCGTGTCGGTCGTCTATCCGGGCCTGATCGCGACCGATATCGGCGCGAACTTCAAGCGGCTGCGGGAACAGCGATCCGGCGCGGACGATGTGGCGACGCCCGAAGGGCTGGATGTGTCGGCAGGCATGCCGCCCGCCGAGGCGGCGCGGATCATCCTCGACGGCATGGATCAGGGGATCGAGCATATCTTCACCCATCCCGATCATGCGCTGGGCCTGCTCGACGCGCGCTATCAGGCGATGGCCGCGGGGATCGAGGCGTCGTGGCGGCTGACCGCCGCTGCTTCGACGGTTGCCACTCCGGCCGCCGCGTCATGAGCAGGGCCATGCCTTCCCGCGCCATCGCGCGCCGCCGCCGGTCCATGATTCAAGGAAGATAGCGAATGGAAATGCGACATCTGAAGCCCGCCCCCACGCCGGAGGACGCGACCGGACTGCGCGTGCCCATGCGCGACGGGGTGGAACTGGCCGCCGACCTCTACCGGCCAGCGCACGGGCGGCCCGCGCCCACGATCCTGATCCGCACGCCCTATAACAAGGCGATGGGCGCGCCCTTGTGGGACCTGCCCGCGATCGCGCGCATCTTCGTGTCGCACGGTTACGCGGTCGTGGCGCAGGACGTGCGCGGCAAGTTCCTGTCGGGCGGGGCGACCGAACCCTATAAGAACGAGATCGACGATGGCTATGACACGATCGACTGGATCGTGCAGCAGCCCTGGTGCGACGGCAATATCGGGATGTGGGGCACATCCTATTTCGGCTTCACCCAGCTTGCGGCCGTCGCTTCGGGCCATCCTGCGCTCAAATGCATCGTGCCGCGCATGACCGGCACCGAACTGGGCTTTCCGATGGAAAATCCCGATGGCGCGCGCGATGTCGAACATGCCGTGTTCCGCTGGTATTTCGGCCAGGTCTATGTCGTCAGGGATATGTATATGTTCCCGCTCGACTGGTCGAAGCGGCCGCTGACGTCGATCTTCGAACCTTTCTACGAGCATCTGGGGCAGCGTTCGACCCAGATGGACGCGTCGTTCGAACCCGAATTCTTCGACCGGGTGATCCCGCGCGAGCGGCTGCTCGCCAATCCCACGCCGACGCTTTTCACGGTGGGCATCTATGACATGGCGGCGGTGTGGTCGTGGCGGGACATCGACGCGATCCAGGCGCATCCGGCGTGGAACGGCCTGCTGCACCTGCGGATCGAGGCGATCGACCATGAAGGCTATTCGCTCGCGCTCGCGCCGATGGACGACACGAAGGACCATCGGCTGAACCCCGCGGCGCGGGAGAAGCTGGAGCGGGAGATCGTCGATCCGACCATCCCCTTCTTCAACAAATATCTGCGCGGGATCGGCGAGGGCGTTCCCAAGGTGGTCTATCATTTCGGGGCGGACGAATGGCGCACGTCCGAAACCTGGCCGCCGCTGCCGTCGCAGACGTTGCGGCTGCATCTGGACGGGGACGGCCCCGCCGCCGCGGGCACGCTGTCGCTCGAACCGGTCAAGCGGAGGGTCGCGCGCTGGCGTCATGACCCGGCCGATCCGGTCCGGTCGATCGCGGTCACCGAAATGGCGCCGTGCGGACCGGGCGTGCGGTCGATCTTCCAGGAATGGGCCGACCTGGCCCCGGTGGGCGAGCGCGACGATGTGCTGGCCTTCGCCAGCGCGCCGCTGGAGGGCGATCTGGAGCTGGCGGGGCCGGTCAGCCTGACCTGCATGCTGTCGTCCACCTTGCGCAGCGCGGACCTGTTCGCGCGCCTGCTCGACCTGGCGCCGGACGGCACGGCGGGGCTGATCTGCCGCGGCCATGTGCGCGTGCCGCTGGAGCCGGTGGCGGAGGATGCCTCAGACGGCGGCCTGCTGGCGCGCGGGCGGGCGGTGACGGTGCCGCTGATCCACGCCTCCTCAAGGGTGCGTGCCGGGCACCGGCTGCTGCTCCACATCTTCGGTTCGGACTTCCCCGAATATCTGTTCAACCCAGGAGACGGCAGCGAGACGTGGCTGGCCGAACATGCGCTGGCGGGCACCCATGGCATCGAGATTGGCGGGCTGCGCGGCGCGGCGCTGACCATCACCGCCGGGGGCACCCCCGCCGCGATCCGCGACGCCTTCGCCGTGAAAGGGCCAGCGGCATGAGCGGCGCACAGGAGGGCGGCTGCGCCTTCATCACCGGCGCGGGCAGCGGCATCGGCCGGGCGCTCGCAATCCGGCTGGCCGAGCGGAACCATCCGCTGGCGCTGGTCGATCTGTCCCACGAGACGATCGAGGAGACGCGGCGGCTGGCGCTGGCGGCGGGCGCTGCGGCGGTGTCCTGCCATGGCGGGTGCGACGTGAGCGACGCGGCGCTGGTCGATGCGGCGGCGCAGGCGGCGCTGGCCGAGCATGGATCGGTGCGCTACGTCGTCCCCAATGCCGGGGTCGGCTTCGCGGTGCCCCTGTCCCAAGCCAGCCTGGACGATGTGCGTTGGGTGTTCGGGGTCAATTATTTTGGCGCCTATCATGTCATCCGCGCGCTGCTGCCGGAACTGCACCGGCGCACCGGCGAAACCAATGTCCTGTTCGTTTCGTCCATGGCCGGTATCCTGACCCCGCCGGGCTGGCATCTGGGCATCTATTCGGGCGCGAAGTTCGCCATCCATGCGCTGGCGCAAGGGTTGCGCGACGATCTGGGCGAGGGGCCGGTGTGGGTGTCGGTCGTCTATCCCGGCATGGTGCAGACCAATGTGACCGCCAATTCCAAGGCGCTGCGCCCCGGAACCGGCCATGCCGAGACAGACATCCCCGACGAGTTCAAGAAAGAGGGGATGGACCCGATGGAGGCCGCGCGGCGCATCCTGGCGGGCGCCGATCGTGGACAGATGGATATCTTCACCCATCCCGGCGAGATTTACATGCTGCGCGCCTATGTCGAACGGGTCGAAAAGGGCTTCGCCCAGTCGGCGCAGCTCGTTTCCAGACTTCAGGAAGGCGGCGGGCAATGACCATGATGCAGGCGATCCAGATCGACCGCACGGGCGGGCCGGAGGTGCTGCGGCAGGTGACGATCGAACGGCCTGTGCCGGGCCCCGGCGAGCTGCTGGTCAAGGTCGAGGCGTGCGGGATCAACTATGCCGATGTCGTTCGCCGCGCGGGCAAACCCTACCCCACGCCCACGCCGCTGCCCTTCGTCCCCGGCGCGGAGATTGCGGGCACAGTGGTGGAGGCCGGTGAGGGTGTCGAAGGATGGAAGGCCGGAGACCGGCTGATCGGCCTGATGGATCATGGCGGCTATGCCGAATATGCGCTGGCCAGCGCGGCCGCCGCCATCCCCATTCCCGCCGGCCTGCCCGCCGAACTGGCGGCCGCGATCTTCATCCAGGGCATGACGGCGCTCGTCGCGCTGGACGACATCGCGCAGCTTGCGCCGGGGGAGAGCGTCTTCATCGAAGGGGCGGCTGGCGGCCTTGGCGGGCTGGCGGTGCAGATTGCGGGCCTGCTAGGCGCGCGGCGGATCGTCGGCGGGGTCGGCAGCCAAGCCAAGTTCGCGGCGGTCGAGGCGCTGGGGGGAAGCCCGGTCATCTATGAAGGCGATGGCTGGCCGCAGCGCACGAAGCAGGCGGGCGCGGGCGGCGGCTTCGACGTGGCGCTGCACATGCGCGGCGGTGGTTACTTCGTCGAGGCGCTGGAGACGCTGGCCGACCATGGACGGCTGATCCTCTATGGCAACGCCACGGGCAAGCCGCTCGACTTTGACGCGCAGCGGATGATCGGCAACGATCCCGCCATTCGCCCAAATGTGCAGGTGCGCGGCTGCTATCTGCCCGGTTTCTTCAACCGGCCCGACGTGATGGAGCGCCAGTTCCGCCGCCTGATGCAATGGATCAGCGAGGGCAGCCTGAAGGTGCAGATCGGCGGCGTCTATCCGCTGGCCGAAGCGGCGGCCGCGCATGCGGCGATGGAGTCGCGGGCGACCACCGGCAAGCTGCTGCTCAAGCCATGAAGACAGGAACGATGAAGGCATGACGGATCGCAGGACTTTCCTCAAAGCCGCAGGCGCGGGGCTTGCGGCGATCGCGGCCAGCCCGGCGCTGACCGCCGCCCGCGCCCCGTTCCGCTACCATCGCGTCGCCGTCGATGCGCGCTTCACTGAGAGCCTGGCGTTCGGCCGCGCCGCCGCGCTGGCCGGACAGGCGGTGACGGCGGTGGAACGCGGGGACGTGACCGGGTTCTGGTATGACGAACTGCACCGTCAATGGCGGATCGCGCCCCAGGCGATCGCCGGGATGACCGGGCGAGAGCCTTTCTTCTGCCTCGACCTTCTCGCCCGCGATCAGGCGCTGCGGACGGTGATGACGGTCGAGCATAGGATCGAGGCGGATCATGCCGTCCATCATGCCAGCGCGCCCGCATCGATGATGGCCGGGATCGAGGCGGCCATCCGCCGCGACGATTGGGCAGCGGGCATGGCGGAGGCCGCGCTGCGGCCGGGCGCGCCGCACGAACCGCGCATCCAGAGGATGTGGAGGACGCCAGCCGCTGCGCCCGCCTCGCCGCAAACACTGATTTCCTGGATCATCGCGCCCATCCGCGCCTGACCGCCGGACAGCCAAAGAAAGACGCTCAAGACATGGCAATTCCACTTCCGCCCGGCATGAGTTCCGAAACATTCGGTCAGGCGATGCAGAAGATCGCCGCCGCCATTGGCGCGCAATGGGTCTATACCAAGGAGGAGGACGTCCTTCTCTATCGCGATTCCTACTCTCCGGCCTTTGACGACGCGGAGGAGATATTGCCTTCCGCCGCAGTCGCGCCGGGATCGACCGAAGATGTGCAAAAGGTGGTGCGGATCGCCGGAGAATATGGCCTGCCGCTATTCCCCATCTCCACCGGCAAGAATCTGGGCTATGGCGGCTGCGCGCCGAACATGAGCGGGACGGTGGTCGTCGATCTCAAGCGGATGAACCGCATCATCGAGGTGGACGACAAGCGGCATTTCGCGATCGTGGAGCCGGGCGTCTCCTATTTCGACCTGTATCGCTATATTCGCGAGCGCAAGTTGCGGCTGATGATCGATTGCCCCGATCCGGGCTGGGGCAGCGTGCTGGGCAATGCGATGGATCGCGGCATCGGCTATACGCTTGGCGCCTATCGCGACCATTGGGGCGCGCATAGCGGGCTGGAAGTGGTCCTGCCCAATGGCGAGATCATGCGCACCGGCATGGGCGCGATGCCAAACGCGAAGACCTCCGCCGAATATCGATATGGCTTCGGACCCGATGTGGACGGCCTGTTCGCGCAGGGCAATTTCGGCATCGTCACCCGCATGGGGCTGCACCTAATGCCGGAGCCCGAACGGTTCATCAACGGCACCATCATGGTCCCGCGCCGCAGGGACATCATTCCGCTGACCGAACTCGTCAACCAGCTTGAGAACAGCTACCAGATCGGTTCGCCCTTCTTCGGCAGTCCCCTGTTCGCCATGGCGTTCCAGGATGAAAATCTGAGAAAGCTGGGCCTTGACCTGACGCAGCCCGATGCCGTGTTCGACGAAGCGGCGCGCAGTTGCAACGTACCCTTCTGGCGCGCCGACCTGCCCTTCTTCGGACCCGCGCCAGTCGTGGAGGCGGCGTGGAACCATGTGCAGGAACAGGCCAGGAAGCTGATCCCCGGCGCCATCGTGCAGACCACCGAAGACCTTCGCTTTCCGCTGACCGATGCGCAGGCGCGCGCGGTGCCGCACAAGGTGCAGGTCGGCATCCCCAATCTGGAAATCTTCGCGGTGGGCGCGCGGGCGGAATATAATCCCCATCCCACCGATGGGCATATGTGGTTCGCTTCGGTCCTGCCGCGATCGGGCGAGGCGTTTCTGGAGGCGCAGCAGGTGTTCGCCAGGGCGTCGGCCAAGCTGGGTGTTCCGCCGGTATTTTCGGCCTTCCATCCACCGACAGGCTTCCTGTCCCGCGCCTTTCTCTACATCAATTTCCTGCCTGTTTCCCGTACCGACCCGGAAGCGAACAAGCGCGCGCGGGAGACTTTCCGCTATTATGTGCAGGCGGCGGCCGAGGCGGGCTATGGCGAATATCGCGGGCCGCCGATGTTCCAGAAGATGATCTCCGACACCTATTCCTTCAACGATAATGCCCTGCGCCGATTCGTGGAGACGCTGAAGGAAGCGGCGGACCCCAAGGGGATAATGGCGCCCGGCCGGGGCGGCATCTGGCCCAGCCGGTACAAGGAGAAAAGCGCGTGAGACTCCTTTCGACAGCTTCGCTGCTGGCCGCCGCCGCGCTGACGCTCTGCGCCTCCATGATCCATGCGACGAACGCCGCGCCCGCCGCGCAAACGGAGGCGCCAGCGGCGCATCCGGGCAAGATGGTCTATGACCGCTGGTGCGCCGCCTGCCACGGTCCCGGCGACGGCGGGGAGGATTATTTCACCAAGCAGATCGTTCCCCGCTTGCCGGGCACGAACGCGCTGCGCGTCAAATATCAGGGGGAACTGCCCGAACTGCTGGAGGAGCGGAAGGACCTGACGCCCGAGACGGTCGCCTATTTCGTGCGCCACGGCGTCTCCATCATGCCGTCCTTCCGCAAGACCGAGATCAGCGACAGGGAGCTTGCCGAACTGGGCGCCTATCTTTCCCGCAACACGCCCAGGGAATGAGGGGCTGACCATGGAGGAGCCGACCGATACCGGCGAGCCGGTGCCGTCCGGTCATCATGACTGGCTGCATGGGTGCGAGGCGCGCTATCGTCCGCGCACGGGTCCGGCCGCTCCCCGCGGGACGCGGCCGTTCACGGTGGATGTCCATTGCCATGTCATCTCTCCGCTGGTCGAGGAAATCGCCGCCGCCTTGGCCCCCTGTTCGCGCGCAAGGGGTGGAGCGTGGAGGAACGGCTGAGCGACATGGACGCGATGGGCGTCGACATGCAATTGCTGAGCCCTTCGCCCGTCCAATATCATTATTGGGCCGATGCGGACACGGCCGAAGCGATCGTCGCCTGCCATAATGAGCGGATCGCGCGCATCGTCGCAGACCATCCTGACCGCTTCGCCGGGATCGGCACGCTCGCCATGCAGCATCCGGGGCTGGCGCTGGAGCAACTCGATCATGCCGTGCGCAAGCTGGGCCTGCGGGGGGTGCAACTGTCTTCGCTGGTCGAGGGCGTGGACATCGCCGATCCGCGCTTCGACACATTCTGGGCGAGGGCGGAGGAACTGGGGGCGCTGGTCTATCTCCATCCCATGGGCACCAGCCTGGGCCCGCGCCTCGCCGATGCCTATCTGTCGAACATTGTGGGCCAGCCGGTGGAAACGGCGATCGCGCTGTCAAAGCTGATCTTGGCGGGGCTGTTCGACCGGCACGAGCGGTTGAAGCTGTGCGCGGCGCATGGCGGCGGCTATCTGACCCTGTATAGCGGCCGGATGGACCATGGCTGGGCCGTACGCCCGGAAAGCTGCGGCTGCCGTCATCGCCCGTCAACCTATCTGAAGCGCATATGGTACGATACGCTCGTCCATGATCCGGCGCAGCTTAGCCATCTGATCGACACCGTGGGGCATGACCGGCTGGTCATCGGCAGCGACTATCCCTACGACATGGGCCATTATGATCCGCATGGCCTGACCCGCGCGATCGAGGGCCTGAGCCCGCGCGAGCGCGAGCGCATCCTGGGAAGCAATGCGCTGGCAATGCTGGGGATGGAGGAGGACCGGGGCGGGGACGGGACGGGGCCGCGATGACGCGCGGATTGGCCACCGCCAAATGCTCACTGCCAATCGTGTAGCTTCGATGTCTTGCCCAATCCGGGATTGAAGCGGTTGTGGGGATCAAGCTGGCGATAGAAATCCGCCAGGCCCGGTTCTGCCCGATAGAGATGCCCGACATTATGTTCGGCCGGATATTTGGCGCCGCGCAGATCCATGATGCGCAGGATTTCGGCCTTGAAGCTGTCGCAATCAGCGCCCGCTTTCAGGACATAATCCTGATGGAGGACGTGGCAGAAGAAATGCCCATAATAGATCTTCCTCTCGACCTGCTCCGCCAGATGGGGCGGCAACTGCTCGAACCAGTCAGCGTCGTTTCGCCGAAGGGCGACATCGAGGGCCACGATCTGCGAGACTTCATTCCGGTGGATTTCGTGAAAGCGGATCGCCGCGCCCGCCACGGCGAAGCGATGGAGCGCGGCCTTGCCGGCTTCCACCGGACTGCATTCGAAATAGCCACCGCCGTCAGGATTGAACTGCCTTTCAAGATAATCCCGTATCTCTCCGGCTCCCGAAGAATCGATCGACAGGATCAGATGATGCTCGAAAGCGTCCCGGAAATGGCGGATTCTGGGCGGGAGATGTTCGGGAAATAGCTGGCCGATGCGCTGGAGCAGGCGATCGCTGAGCTTGCCGGATGGCCTGCCGAAGCGGGCCGCCACCCGGTCGATCATCGCCTTGAGGCCAAAGAGCATCTGTAGCCGGGCGGTTCCGAGCAGGCGAATGGCGAGGAACGTGTCCTTGCCATATTGGTGAGCGAGATCGAACGCCTCGCGATGAATATATTCTCCGCTGATCGGAAGCGTGCTGCATTTGCCAAGCACATATCGCCTCAACTCTTCCAACTGCCGGGGCGAGTTGCTTCCGATATAGAATGTGGTGACTGCACCGGCGCGCGGAAATGTGTCGAGCCGCACTGCGAAGACCGCCACTTTTCCAGCGCTTCCCGATGCGCCGCACAGCATCTTCGGGTCGGCATTGTAGCGGGCGGGCGAGGAGGCATCGACATCGCGGACGATCTCTTCATAACCGCTTGCCGATGCTTTCCGGCCGGAATCATCCATCAGGATGCCGGGACATTCCCCCCGGTCGAGCATGGAGAGGATCGTTTCCGGGCCGCCGCCACAGGCGATCCGCAATTCGTTGACAAGTTCCAGGCGGCCGCCGGTCATTCGCGCGTAGAGGGAAAGCTGCGTATAGGCAGGTCCCCGCTGGACGAGCGCTCCGCCCGAATTGTTGCAGACGCCGCCGATCACGGAAGCGCCGATGCAGGACGACCCAATCACCGAATGCGGCTCGCGGCCGAGGGGCGACAGCCGTGTTTCCAGCTCATGCAGCGTGCTGCCCGGCAGGCAAATGACCTGCCGGGCATCCCGGATCGGGATGATGCCCTTGATCCGGCCGGTCTGAATGATCAGCACGGGGCGGCCATAGTCATCGCCAAAGGGCGTAGAGCCACCGGTCAGGCCGGTATTGGCGGCCTGCATGATGATGGCCACATCCGTCTGCGTCGCGGCGGCAAGCACGCGCCACAGTTGCACGAGCGAAGCGGGACGCACGACCGCGAGGCACGGTCCGCCGCCCCAGCGCATGCCGGAGCAATAGCGCAGGGTATCGCGAGGCCGGGTAAGGACATGGCGGCGCCCGCAAATCGCACGGAACGTATCGATCAGATTCTGACGGTCCGCAGCAGGAGCGGCGCTATGCAAGGGGAGGGAAGCCATTCATTTACCTGACCCCGCCCTTGTGGCTCGCCTGCGGTCAGAATTCAACTCTGGCCCGCACGCCGTAGGTCCTGGGCGGCCGCAAGGTAGCCGTAACCAGGTTGAACAACGGATAGGCCGGATGCACGAAGATGTTCCCAACCACATCGTCATTTTCGATATTGTTGATATAGGCGGTAACGCTCCATCCGCCTCTGGCCGGGCGGTAGGTGAGATTGGCGTCGGTGCGCGTGTTCGAGCCGATCAAGGTCTGCGGCAGCAGAGTGTCCGACGCATAGCGCTCATCCTCGAAGCGCGAACTCACCTCGGCGGTGATTTCGGCACCGTTGGCAAGCTGGAATGTCTGGCGCACGCTGCCGGAAATGGTCCATTCGGGAACTTGGAGAAGCGCAAAGCCGCTGCAATCAATGGTATACAATCCGTTGGACAGGGTGGAGGGGCATCCCGTCGTCGGTGGGATCGATCCCGGCGGCAGATGGGCAAGCGCCGAAATATCGGGTGTCGTGAATCGGAAATCCTTGTAGCGCGCATGGGTATATTGCGCCTGAAGGCTGAACAATGTGTTGGGCGTGGGCTGATATTTTCCTTCGATTTCCGCACCGTAAATTTCGGACCGGCCGACATTCTCGGTCGGGAATCCCAGTACCGGGTTGCCGGTGCTGCCCACCACATAGTTCAGGTGCGCGAGCTGCTGGTCTTTATATTTGGTCAGATAGGCTTCGAAATTGAGCTGAAGCCTGTTGCCAGCAAAACGGTTCTTCGTACCGGCAACGAAGGACGTGACCTTTTCAGGTGCGTAACTGTTGTTTCGAGAGCTGAAGAAGAAACCGCCAGCCTTGAAACCCGTTCCGACATTCGCATAGACGAGCGACTGTGGTCCGGCGTCCCATTCCACCCCAGCCTTCCACGTAATGTCGTCAAAGCTGTTTCGGCCGTTGGTGATGATGTCGGGGGTGGGGGGATAGGCCAGGATGATGGGATTGAGATTGGGACCGCTGGTCAGCACCGCTGGCAAGGTGTTGGAAAAGGTTCCATCCATCCCCTTCTCCTCCCAGGTGTAGCGAGCGCCGCCCGTCAGGCGGAGGGTATCGGTGATAGAATAGCCGAGCTGCCCGAAAGCGGCCGCCGACTTGGTGCTCAGGCGGCCTATCTGGACGGGAACGCCAAGGAACTGATTATCCGGCCTCAAGTCGAAGCTGGAATTTTCCTTGAAATAATAACCACCTAAAAGATAGGTGAACCGCGACCCGGGGTTGGAAGCCAGCCGCAATTCATAGGATTGTTGTTCCTGTTTGATCCGGTCTATCCACCAGAACCCGGACGATATATTGAAGTTGTCGGCCTTGGTCGATCGCCATGCGGGCAGGAAGGTGATCGTGCCGACGCCGGTGTTCCAGTTGAATTCCGCGAGCACGCCGCCCGTTTTGGTATCAAGCTTCGCCTGATCGATCGGCAAGGGCGTCACCGCGCCGGGGAAGACGGTGGTGTTCGGCAGCGCGGTCTGGAACAGGCGGGTCACGGCCGGATCGCCCAAACCGCCCCTGACCGGCGTCGTGCCGAGCGGCAGGACAGCGCCGCCGCCGCCCTTGCCGCCAAGCTTCGAATAGTCCCCCACGATCTTCACTGACAGGTCCGGCGTCAGATTGGCCCGCAATGTTGCCCTGAACGCCCGGGTTTTTGCATCGTCCGTCCCGTCGCGATAATAACCGTCATGATCCTCGGTCTGGAACGCCAGGCGCAGCGCCCCATCATTCCCCATTGGCACGTTGAGCGCGCCTTCGAACAGCAATTCGTCGAAATTGCCATATTGGGCGGAAAGATATCCGTTGAACTCCCCTGGATCGGCAGACCGGGTTATGAGGTTGATCGCGCCGCCCGTTGCGTTCCGGCCATAGAGCGTGCCCTGCGGACCCTTGAGGACCTCCACGCGCTCCACATCGAAAAATTGTCCGTTCACGGCGTTGGGCCGCGTGATGTAAACGCCGTTGAGGTTGAACGCGACCGCAGGTTCGGCATAGGCGTTAACCGCCGAACTGCCGATGCCGCGGATGAAGAATACAGTATAACCGCCCTGGTTGGACGCCTGAAGGGCAGGCACGGCGACTGTCAGATTTGCAGCGGTGGTGACGCCTGCATTCGACAACGCCTCAGGATTGACAGCAGAGACGGACAGTGCCGTTCGTTGCAAGCTTTCGGAGCGGCGCTGTGCCGTGACAACTATTTCGTCCAGCCCGGCTGGAGGCGCCGTCGCTTCAGAGTTTCCCGCTTCCTGAGCCCATCCAGGAGCCGCCAGGCAGCAGCAGGAGATTCCCAGCAGAAGACCAGCGGCGAAATCGCCTTTCGATTTGGACATTGTCCCCTCCCATGCAATTTCTAAATCAATAGCATATGATGATGAATGCTATGATCTTATCTCATTATACTTATCATATTCGATGTTGATGCGATCAGATGCTTGCGTTGACTTCTTCCATACCTTCGACAGTAAGAATGACGGGGTCTGCGCCCGGAGTTCCCGGCGCTTGCTCCCGCCTAGAAATCTGGATGCCATTTTCGACGATCTTGCGGCACCGCGCTGAGCGCCGATGGGTGAAGGCGGCCATCGCCTGGCCGAGGCCTTCCGCTCTGGCGATTTCCTCGCCCAGCAAGATGCCGTCTTCCATGGCCAGACCAGCGCCGAACGCCAGATGCGGGGTCGTCGCATGCACCGCATCGCCGATCAACAGCACACGCCCCTTGTGCCAGGGCGGAGGAACGAACAGAGGTGACAGCGGCGTGTAATGAACCTTGTCAGGATCGACGATATATTTGATCAGGCGCGGCACTTCGCCGCCGAAGCCGGTCAATTTCGAACGCAGGATGGCGGGCCGGTCCTCCCGTTTGAGATAGGTAAAATCCGGCACGGGTTCGAGATGGACGAGATAGGCCTCTTCGCCGCTGACGGCGATGATGCCGACCTTACTAGTCTCTCCATGGTAGAACTCGAAGTCATAGGGATTGAGCCTCGGCACCGCCGCTCGCCAGCATGCCTGCCCGACATATTGCGGCATGGGGGCATCAGGAAAGATCAGGCGGCGAACCGCTGAATTCACCCCGTCCGCGCCGATGACGAAATCATAATCGCGCACGTCGCCATTGCCCAGCCGCACCCTTACCGGCGCATCGGCACCGTCCTGATCGATGGCTTCGACTTCAGTTTCATAGCGGACGGAGCAGCCGGCGGCGATCGCACCGGCATGAAGCACGCGGTGCAGCGCGGGGCGCGTGATTCCGACATTGGTCGGCAGGCCGGGCCGCGTCACCTTGCCTTCCTGCGACTTTTGGACGAGCAGATTCCCCGCCTTGTCCAGATAGCGCATGACATTGACCGGCGCTCCGACCTCGACACAGCGCTCGGCCAGCCCGACTGTATCAAGCGCGCGCAGGGCCGCACTTTGCAGCATCAGTTCGGAACCCAGAACCGAATCATCTGAACTGCGCTCCACAATTTCGACGCTGCCCGCCACGCCTGCCCTCATCAGAGAAAGCCCTGCCGAAAGACCGGCCGGTCCCGCACAGGCGATCAGCACCTTGTCGAAAAGCCGCTTTGGGGTTTGCTCACTCACCTGATCTCTCCAAAGACTGTGCGCTGGTCTTTCCGCCGCGCATCATTCGGGTTTCAGCAGTTTCAATCGTCCAGCGCCGCTACCGCCAGGTCGGACAGCCGTTCCAGGCGCTGGAAATGGCCAAGTCCTTCCATCAGGCCGGCGGTCAGGATCACGAAGGTCAATCCTCGCGACGGATCGACCATGAACATCGTCGATCCGCTGCCCACCGCGCCGAAACTGTCCGGGGAAGCGAAGTTGCCGAGCGGCGACATATGATGTCCTTCGCCACGGACATAGCCGCCCATCAGGCAGAAGTTGGCGGGGAATTCCGCGACGTCGCGGTCCTCCTTGCTGAAATCCCAGAACACATTCGGTTTGCCGCCGGTGTGGTTCTTCAATGCATAGCTGGTAGCGGCGGCCGAAAGAACGCGCGTCTTGCCATCGGTGCCGCCGAGGCGCAGCATCTCTGCAAAGCGGAAGACGTCGGCGGCAGTGGAGAATATCCCGCCGCCGGGGATTTCGGCCTGTTCGTCGACATCATCGAAGGAGTGCATGACTTCGGTGGACGCCGCGCCGGGGTTGAGGTCGGCCAGCCGTACCGGCACGCGGTCGGGATGACCGACCGCCAGCCCGCAGGTCATCGTGTTAAGGCCCAGCGGTTCGAACACCTCCTGCCTCAGCACCTCGCGGAACGGTCGCCCTTCGACCCGGCGAAGCACTTCGCCCAGTATCGCGAAGTCGGCGAAGGGATTGTAGACGACCAGATCGCCCGGACGCGAGGCGAGCTGCTGCGCAGCGATGGCGTTGGCCATCTTCTGGAGGTCGAATACGTCCCGGCCCCAGCTCAACGGCGGCGGCGGCAGGAAATGCGGCCAGGTCCCGGCCGTGTGGGTGAGCAGATGATAGATGGTCACGCGTTTCTTGCCGCGAATGCCGAATTCAGGAAAGACATCCGCCACCTTGGTATCCAGCGTCAGCAGCCCCTTGTCGATCGCCTTCATAATGGCAAAGGCGGTGATCGCCTTGCTGGTCGACGCCAGCCAGTAGCGGTCGGACGTGCGGCTCGGCCGCCTGGTATCGCGATCGGCCACGCCCAGCGCCTCGTGCAGCACCACTTTGCCGTGGCGGGCCAGCACGATCGTTGCCCCATGGTGGAGGCCGTTCGCCATGTCCCGCAGGATCGCATCCCGGAAGCGGGCCAGAGCATCCTCGCGAAAACCGGCCGCCGCAGCGGTTTCGATCTGAATATCGCCACTCATCGGTCATGTCCCCCAGTCACGTTCAGTCTTGATTGGGCGGAGCGCCGCTCCGCCAGATTTCGCGGGGCGGGAGTCATTTCGCGCCGCCCGTCATCAGACGCGTGCCGCGTTCGAGCGCGCGCCGGAAATTCTCCGCCATGTCGCCGCCGGTGCTCAGGCGGACATCGACGGTCATCCGTTCGATCTTCCACTCGCCGCCGATGCGCCGCAGCGCGACATCGTAGAAGCCCCAGGTGCAGAAAGTGTCCTCCGCCGTCGGTCCCAGCGAATGAGGGGCGGCCTGATAGGATTCATATCTGGCGCAATCGCCGTCGATCGACACGACCGGGTTCGGGTGCATGTGGATCGTCTGGTGAAAGCCGCCGTTGCGCGCTTCCACCCCCGCCATCAGATCGGCCCGTGCCACGGGCGCGCCCGACACTGCCGGATCATCGAGATTTCCGCCCGGAACGCCGAAGGATATGGGGTCGGTCAGACAGGATGCCGCTTCGTCCCACGATTTGCGGTCGAGCGAGAAAAAGAATCTGCTGACCACGTCCGTGATCATGGCGCGCTGATAAAGATAGTCGACCTTGTCCTCGATCGTTGGGTGTAGTTCGGCCATCATCCTCTCCACTGATGCTTCGTTGCGTCAGTCTTTCTAGCCGGTAGTACGCCGTGCGGCACCTGCCGCTGAACGGCTTTCGAGTCCTGACGCTGGACGTTCAGGCCGGCATCGGGTCGCGAGGCGTCGGAAAATCTCCTTCGATCAGTTCGACCTTCATCCCATTCGGGTCCGCCGTAAACGCCACGCGCAGATCGTTGCCGGTGACGGGGTGGAAGGGCTCGACCGTTACGGGGATGCCCTGTTCCCGCAACCGGCCCACGGCGGCATCGAGGTCGCCCACGGCCAGGGCGATATGACCGGCACCGGGGGAGCGATCATATCCTTCGGGCGGATTTTCCTGCACCGTGAGTTCGATGGTGACATCGTCGTTGCCCGGGGCGGACAGATAGATCAGATAATAGCCTTCGCTGATCTGGAGGCATCCGGTGCATGAGAGCCCCAACGCCGCCCAGAAGGCAAGCGTCGGCTCCACGTCCCGTATCCGGTAGTTGGCGTGGGCGATACGGACCATGTTCAATCCTCGCTTGCCCGCTTCAGATTTTCCATGTCATAGCTCTTGTCGTCGGCCAGGGGCCAATAGTCGTGCGTGGCCCAGCATTCCTGCGCCATTCCGAAGGGCAGTTCGCGGATAAGCAATTCCCGCCAGGGTTGAACCAGCAAGGCACGGGTCATGACGCGATGCGAGCGGGCGCGCGGCAGGAATACGGTGCGCGCGATTTCCCACGCGCGATCGAGCAGCTTGTCGTCCGGCAGGATTTCGCCCACCAGCCCAAGGTCTAGCATTTCCTGCGCACTCATGACCTGACCGGTGAGCAGGAAATATTTGGCGCGGTTTATGCCCATCAGTTCGCGGAAGATGGTCTGCACGCCGTCGCCGGGGACGATGCCCATCCCGGTATAATGCCCGTCAGCCATCGTCGTGCTTTCGGAACAGATCACGATGTCGTTCAGCAGCGCAAGTTCCTGGTGGATGAAGAACGGCCCGTTGATCGCCGCGATCACCGGAATCTCCAGGTTCAGCAGCGCAAAAGGTTCGTGGACCTGATCCTTGTACCAGAAATCATAGCCCTTGTTGAAGTCATATGGCTTGTCGAAACCATTGCGGCTCCATCCCACCGGGTCCATCGACGCGAGGAAAGAGTCTCCGGTTCCGGTGAAGATCACGACCTCATTTTCCGGATCATGACCGATGTCGGCGAAGGCCGGGATGAAGGCGCGGTGGATTTCCAGCCCCCATTTGGCCGGGCCGCCTTGGGTGTGCATCTTCACTTCCAGAATGCCATCCTCGCGGCGCATATGGAAATATTCGCTCCACTTTTCCGCATAGTCGGTCAGGTGGGTCCGGTACATTTTGGTCAAGCTGTAGGGAACAGGCATCCCGCATCCTCTCATTTATGTCACTTGGTGACTTAGCTAGAATCGTCGGACGGGTCTGTCAATGTCGAATGTCGGCGAAAAGACCGGTTGGAATGTCGAGATTTCGCCAATTAGGCCCAATTTACGGAGAACTTGATACAGACAGGTGCCAACATGCCTGTGTCTGATCAGCCTCCGCTCAATTTGATTGACATGAAAATCAGCCTCGTCCAGAAAATAGGTGACATGGTATGTTAGGGAAGTGTCATTCAGGATGGTTCGATCATGAGACTTGCCACTTTCATCGGTAAGGGCGGCCGCCCTCGCACCGGATCGATCGTCGATGCCGGCGGCTCACTTCTGCGGGTGCTTGACCTGGCTCTGTTGGCGGAGCGGAGCGGCGCAATGAACCCTATGATCCTCACATCGATGCAATCACTGATCGAGGCGGGGCCTCCTATCCTCCCCGGCCTGGCGAAGCTGTGCGCGGCGGCCGATTCCGAAGGGCCGGGCAGTTTCGCGCTGGAGGAGGTGACGCTCGTCTCGCCCTTGCCGCACCCTGTCCAACTGCGCGACTTTTCGGTGTTCGAGGAGCATCTGCGCGACGCCGGCACGGCTCTGGCGGTTTTGGAGGCCCGTGCAAGCGGGGGCGAGGAGCCCCGGATCGGCAGCGGCGCGGTGGCGCAGGTCTATCGCGATTATCCACTATTCTATTTTTCGAACCGGATGAACGTCGCCGGCACGGGCGTGCGCATAAAATGGCCCGCCGATGTGCAAAGGCTCGACTTCGAACTTGAGATCGCGGCCGTCATCGGCACGACCGGGCGCGACATTCCCCTCGCCCAGGCGCATGAGCATATTTTCGGGTACACCATCTTCAACGACGTTTCCGCCCGCGACGTGCAGTGGCGTCAGATGAAGGGCGCCCTGGGGCCCTGCAAGGCCAAGAGCTACGACAACTGCAACGTGCTTGGCCCCTGGATCGTGACGCGCGACGAACTTCCCGAACTGAACGGACTGGCCGTCAGCGTCCGGGTGAATGGCGAGCCGTGGATCGAAACCAGCATCCACGGCATGGTGCATGGTTTCGATGAAATGGTCGCATTCGCCAGCAGCGGCGAGACAATCTTTGCAGGAGAGGTTTTCGGATCAGGTACGGTCGGCGGTTGTTGCGGATTGGAAATGGACAGGTGGCTCACGCCGGGCGACCGCGTCGACCTTGACGTCCAGAAGATCGGCAGGCTCACCTGCCACTATTGACTCGCTCGCCAATTGCCCGGACTGCATAGCCCGAAGCACTGGATCAGCCATTATTTTGCACGAGGAACCGGGTTGCCAACCATCGATTTCGCCCGCACGAAGATTTCCCACATCATCATCGCCTCCTTGCGTGAGCAGATTTTGGCAGGCCGCTACCCCGTGGCGTCGAAATTGCCGTCCGAAAGGCTGCTGGCCGAAGAGTTCAACGTCAGCCAACCGACCATGCGCGAAGCGATCCGGGCGCTCGATGCGATGGGTCTGGTCGATGTGCGCCACGGAAGTGGAACCTATGTTCGCCACGATCCCGCGTTGATCGTTACCACCGCGCTCCAGGCGCTGCTTCAGCTTGACCGGGTCTCGCTCCTGTCCGTGCTGGAGGTGCGTGCGGTGCTTGGCACCAGTTCGGCCGCGCGCGTTGCGCAGTCCGCCTCCGACGCCGACCTTGACAGGATTGAGGAGGCGCTGGACGAACTGGGCAAGCTCGACACCTGCGCTTCGGTGGAGGATGTGATCAACCGCACCATCGGCTTTCAGACCGCCATATGCGAGCTGTCGGGCAATCCCTTCCTGTCGAGGCTGGAAAGCCTGCTGATCATCCTGTTGCTCCAGGTTCAGCTCCGCGCGCTCAGGTCCAGGGGATTGTCCTACTGGATCGGCCGGTCCACCGCCTTTCAAAGTGACCGCAAGGCCATTCTCGAAGCACTGCGCTCACGAGATCCCGCAATGGCTTCGCAGGCAATGACGGATTATTTCGATCACCAGACCAGAGTCTTCAAAAGCGATCCAGAACTGGTGAGGATGCGCTTTACCGACAGCGCTGTGGTCGCCGCGGTATCCGACATCCTGATTCACATGAGGACAGGCCGCGAAGCGCCCCCAAGCGAGGAATAGAAGTCATGGAGCAATTCGTGGTTTCCGGCGCCACCCCCACGGCGCTCACGGTCTATCACGGGCTCGGAGCCTGCTCCCGCGTGGTGCTCGCGGCTTTGAATGCCGCGGGCTGCGGTTATCGCGTCGAACTCGTCAATCTCTTCGCCGGAGAGCAGCGATCGCCCGAATATCTCGCCCTCAATCCCAAGGGCAAGGTTCCCGTGGTCGTGGACGGCGGCTTTGTGATCACTGAAACGCCTGCCATTCTTCCCTATCTTGCAGCGAAATTCCCGGACAGCGGATTGCTGCCTACCAGCCACGGCCTGGCGGAGCGGACGCGGATCGCCAGTGATCTCGCCTGGATCGCGGCAGGGCTGCACCCGGTCGTTACCCGGCTGCGGATGCCGCTATTCTTTGCCGATGATCCTGCTGACGTATGGAAGAAAGCGGAACTGGCGATGCGGCCTTGGTTCGAATTGCTCGACACGCTGTTCGCGCGAAATCGCTGGTATCTGGGCGACGCCTTTTCCGTATTCGATCTTTATCTCAATTGGATATGGTATCGCAGCACCGGGGCAGGGTTCGAAGGCGTGAGCTATCCGCATTTCGCGCGGCATGCCGCCGATGTGGAGGCAAATCCAGCAGTCCAGGCCATGCTTGCGCTCGAAAGCCGGTGTGAAGCGGCGCTTGCGCAGGCGGGCTTTATATTCCGCCCCCAGTTCGATGCCGCCGCGGCCGGTTTAGCCAATCCACGATAGGCAGCGCGCTCCCCGCCTCTCACCCTTTATATCGGCGTTAAACTGCCGCGTGGCGCATCCGGTAACGGCTGGGACTTTCGCCCGCGACGGCGGTGAATATGCGAGCGAAGGTGCGCGCACTCGAATAGCCGAGGCTTTCCGCCACATCCTCCACCGACCGCCTCGTCCTTTTCAGGATGTCCCTTGCGATGTCCACGCGCAATCTGGTCAAATAGGCGAACGGCGTTTCGCCTATGGTGCTACGGAAATGTTCCGCCAGCTTCGAACGTGAGCAGCAGCCGGCCGCGGCAAGCGTGCCCAGATGCCAGCGCCGCCCCGGATGATCGTGCATCGCGCGCAACACTTTCGAGACGATCGGATCGTTCAGCCCCTTCAGCCAGCCACTTTCGTGCGGTGTTTCGGCCAGCCATGTCCTCAGCGCAGCGGTAAGCAGCAGCTCGATGATCCTGAGGGAAATGGCTTCATAGCCGAAAACATGCCGCTGCCGCTCAATGGCGATGAAATCAGCGGTCGCCGCCAGCCACGGGCGAATGGCCGGATCGAGTCGACGAAAGACCATCAGGGCAGGCAAGTGGGCAAGCAGTTGATCGGAACCGGGCCGATCGAACATGATCAGCCCGGATGTCATCACCAATGCAGGCGGTGCGGTTCCGATTTTGAGCAACAACGGCTCGCTCAAGCCATTGTCATGCGACCATATCGGCAGATTATCGCGTTTCAGAATATCCTGGATGCCGGAGATGACTGGATCTTCCCCCATGGCGATGCGATGCGGCAAGCCATGGGGAAGCAGAACCAGATCGCCTGCACCCACATGATGGCTTTCGCCTAGCGCCGAAACCCAGCCTTGCCCCTTGGTTACATAGTGAAAAAGCGAGCCGCCGCTGGAGGCGAGATCGACTCCAGAGTCTTCGCCAAGACGGGTTTCGGCAAGGAGGGGCGCCGCCGCGCGGAGACCGCAGAGAATTGAAGCGACGAGATCCATCTGGACTGATTGTACCAAGATTAAAACTATGAAGCCATTCTAATCCAGCGATCAGCGGGATACGATCTTATCAGAACTTAAAATAGCTGGGAGCGATGCGATGTACCCGTTGGGTGAGGCTCAAAAGCCATGGCCGGAAAACCAGTGGTATATCGCCGCCACCACCCAGGAGGTCGGGCCCGGCACATTGCTCGGCCGCCGCCTGCTCGGAAAAAGGGTCGTTCTCTTTCGCGACACGGCGGGAAAGGCGCATGCCTTGTCTGGCCTGTGTCCGCACCGGATGATGCCGATGGAGCTTGGCAAGCATCTGGGCGACCTCATCGAATGCGCCTATCACGGGCTCGTCTTCGACAGGAACGGCGCCTGCGTCGCTGCCCCCACCTCTCGCAGCGTGCCCGACTGCTCTCTCACGCGATATCCGCTGGCCGAGACAGGGCCGCTGCTGTGGATCTGGATGGGCGATCCAGACATGGCCGACAGTGTGCCGCTACCCAGGACCGACTTCGTGGGGATCGGCATGCCCGGCTGGCGGGTGGACGTGGCGGGCTATTTCCATCTCAAGGCGCGCTATACTCTGCTTGTCGACAATCTTTTCGATCTCAGCCACCTTAGCTACATTCACGCCAGTATTGTTGGGGATCCAAAAAATAATACGCTGCCCTTGGAAGAAGCCGCCTTCGTCGAGGATGACGGCCGCACCTTCTTCCAGCGCGTCAGGGACGATTTTTCATCGCAAGACGATTATCACCGGTTTCTCGACCCGCGCATGGGCGAAAGAATGTGCGCGGGTTTCCAGACAGAGATGATTGCCCTCGGACTGATCCGGGCTGGTGATGTACATTGGTGCGGCCCGGACAGGCGAACCGCGCCGGTGGGCTACAGCAACTTCAATCACGCTTTTACCCCGGAAAGTGAACATTCCACCCATTATTGGACTTTTCTTTCCAGGAATTACGATACCGGCAATGACGTGACGAGCGCGCGTCAGGTCGAACGGAATAATGCCGTGGTGGCGCAGGATATCGATGCGCTTGAAGCGATCGAAACTGCGTTGCAACAGGGAAACCTGCCGCCCGAGATTTCCATGAAACAGGATTTGGGCGGAATGCGCGCGCGGCTGCGCCTGATCCAGATGATCAACAGAAAAGCGGCTGCCCAAGCGTGAATTGCGACTGGTGCGAGGGGGGCCTGCTTGAACAGGTGAGCGGCGCTTGCCGAGATGGTACTTCCGTCAGGATGCTTCGGCGCGGAATTTCCAGTTCGCGCCGTCCGGTTGTAAGTCTTTGCCCTTCCAACTGACGGCTGGAACGGGGCGCGTTCTTTACAGCGACTTCACCAGCCTGTCTTCAAGAATGCGCCCAACGACGTAGAGAATGGCAAATAGTCCTGCGAACACATAGGCGGCCGTGGGCGAAGGCTTGTCCTTGTCTTCGGCGTCCTTGTCCTTCTTCGGCTTTTCCGGCGTGGGAGCGCCCAGAAACTTGTCGATCGGATGTTGCGGCAACTCCATGTTCTTTTCGGGCTTTTTTTCCTCCGCCGCTGGCGCTGACGCCTTTTCCAGTTCGCCGATCGTCACCGCCGCCTGGGCAAAACCCAGGAACAAGAGGGGAGCGAGCACGAGTTGCGCCAACGGCGAAGGCCCCTTCCACTCTATGACATACGCAGCAGACAGGCGGAGGCGCGAACGTAGAGCATCTAGGACATGATGCGCGGGGGGTGGATCGGACCAGCACTGGGCTCTCGCCGCCGAGACCTGGCGTGGCTCGGCGGCGGCGCGATCGCTAAATCAAAATGCATGGCGGATCGACACCGTTGCTTCGTTTCACCGGGCATGGATCAGCATGCAGGAGGTGCCGATGGCGATCCCGGTCGCCCTTGCGTGTTTCATCCGTACCACAAGCCGCTGGCCTGACCCATGTCATCAGATCTTGGCATGATGCTCAGCCGTCGGCAGGCGCTGGGCGGGGCGGTTGCCGCCATGCCGCTTGCGGCTGGAGCGATGCAAGCGCCCGCCGCGCCGGTGCTGCCGGACAAAGCGTCCTTCGCTGCCGGTCCGCTCGCTTATCTGGACAATGCATCGACCCATCCCATCAGTATGGGTGCCAGAGCGGCGATTGACGCCTATGTGGAAAGCCGGATGCTCGCCGCGATGGCGAAGAACCAGAGGCGCCAGGACATGGCCCGCCCGCTAGGCAAATTCGCCGGCCTGATGAATGCGGATGCGGACGAGTTGACCTGGGTCCAGAGCACGACCATGGGCGAGCAGATGGTCTTGCGCGCGATGGGGTTTCCGGCTGCGGGCGGCCGGATTGTCACCGACACGCTGCACTTCTACGCATCCTTCCCCATGTATATGGAGATGGCGCGGCAGGGCGTCAATGTCCGTTGGGTCACGGCGCGCGACGGGCGCATCGCGCTGGAGGACATGGCCAAAGCGATCAGGCCCGGCACCAAGCTGGTAATGCTGTCGCTGGTGTCAACTTATAACGGCTTCACCCATGATCTGAAGGCGGTGTGCGACCTGGCCCATGCCGCGGGGGCACTGGTCTATGCCGATATCATCCATGCCGCCGGAGCCATCCCTGTAGACCTGCACGCCAGCGGTGTCGATTTTGCGGCGTGCGCGACGTACAAATGGCTGATGGGGGATTTCGGGCTGGGTTTCCTCTATGTGCGCAGGGGCGTCGCCGATCTTTTGCCCCGCACCGAATATGGCTATTATGGCTTTGCGAAGCCGGGAGCGGCGCCGGGAATCGGCCTGTCGCCACCGGAAACGCATGTCTATCCACTCGATCCGCCCGGCACGTGGCCGGTAGCCTATATGAAGCGCGGCGGCGCCATCGGCCATTTCGCGACCGGAACCTATAGCCACGCCGTGCCTGCGCAGCTCGACTATTCGCTCGACTATATCGCCCGGCTCAGCGTCCCGGCCATTCAAGCGCATGCGCAGGCGCTGATCAGGCAATTGCGTGAGGAACTTTCGCGCAAAGGCTATCGCATCATCACGCCTCCCGAAGCGCGAGTCCCGTTGCTCACCTGCCTCTTAGCCAATGCAAAGGCAGTGCTCGCCGAGCCGCTGGCTAAGGCGCAGGTGCGGCTGTCACTGCATGACAATCATTTTCGCGTCTCGCCATCGGTCTATAACGACCAGAAGGATATCGAGCGCCTGATTGCGGCGCTGCCGCCTGTCTGACCGTGCGTCATTGGAGTTCCGCCTATGAAGACCGCTTTCGCGCTGATCGCCCTCCTGGCAGCTACCCCCGCCTTCGCGCAACAGCCGCTTCCCGTGTCCCTGCCTTTCTCGCCATCGGTGCGCGTGGGGGATACCCTCTATCTGTCAGGGCAGATCGGTCGGGTTCCGGCGGGCCTTGACCCACACAAGGAAGGGTTCGACGCGGCGGTCCGCGAATCGATGGACGCCATTGGCAAGGTCCTGAAGGACAATGGATTGAGTTATGCCAATGTCGCCAAATGCACGGTGATGCTGGACGACATGGCCGATTGGCCGCGCTTCAACAGCGTCTATCTGACCTATTTCAAGGGCAAGCGTCTTCCCGCGCGTAGCGCGTTCGGCGCAGACGGGCTGGCGCTGGGTGCCCCGCTGGAAGTCGAATGCATAGCGGCTTTCGAGTGAAGGAGGTCCTGCTGGTTCGGGAATCCTAACAGGGCTTCGCTGGCGTGACCCAAGCAGACGTAGCCGCGCATCCTCTCCGGTCTACAGCGCCGCGACCAGGCCCTGGTGCGTAAGTTCCCGGCAGACGCGATGGACGACGATCTTGTCCAGTGCGGATATTCAGGCGGCTGCCGCGCGAGCAATGGGGCCATGTCGAGCTTTCTTCATGCGCGCGCGGAGGGATTCAACAGCGGCGACCTCAGCGCCTGGTATGCGTCGAGCGGCATCAAGGCAGCGATCGCCGAGGTCGCCCGTGGTGATCGCGGCGAGGTGCTTTACCTTGGGAACGGTAAGCGCGCCGCGAAGGTCGCGGGCCGGGTCGTACTCGGCGCGCGTCGTGGCAATCGCGTACCGGAAGATCCGGCTGAGCACGCTGCGCATCCTGCGCGCGCTTTCATAACGGCCGGTGGCTTCGATCGAGCGGAGCACGGCGAGCACTTCCTGTGCGGTGATCTTCGCGATCGGGCGGTTGCCGAGCTTGGGATAGGCCTTGGCGAGCAGCCAGCGGACCTTGCTCAGCGTGACCTCCGCCATCCCCTCGCGTTCGTTCTTGGCGATCCATTCCTCGGCGACCAGCTTGAAGCTGTTCTCCTCGGACAGCTTCTCCCGGGCGGCGGCGAGCTTGGCTTCATGCGACGGGTCACGGCCCGCGGCGATCAGCCGACGCGCATCGTCGCGCTGTCCGCGCGCATCGACGAGGCTGACCTCCGGCCATGCGCCGAAGGAAAGCGTCCGCTGCTTGTCGAGATGGCGATAATTGAGTCGCCACAGCTTGCGGCCGTTAGCCTTGACGAGAAGGTAGAGGCCTTCGCCGTCGGACAGCTTGTAGTCGCGCTCCCTCGGTTTGGCGTTGGCGACGGTCGTCGCGAAAAGCTTTCCCATGATGGTATCGTCCCTGTCCATCAGGGGCCACCGATACCATCAAGAATACCAACTTTGTTCCCGATTGGTGCCGGAACAGCCCGGATTTGACCGGACGGTCATAGCACAAAAAACGGCGGAAATCTGCCGTTTTTGGACGCTCTCGGATGTCCTCGGAAGAACAAATGGTGCCCAGAAGAGGACTCGAACCTCCACGACCTTGCGATCGCCAGCACCTGAAGCTGGTGCGTCTACCAATTCCGCCATCTGGGCACGGGGTAGGTGGGCGCGATTAGCCGTTGGTTTTCACCCTGTCAATCGCGCAGCCCTTTATTTTTCTTCTGCTTTGGTTTTCCGCTCGCCGCGCTTTAAGGCAGGGACCGGACCCTCGACCGAAACTGCGCTGGAGAGCCTTTGTGCAGCAACCCGTATTCGCCCCGCCATCCTTTTTCGCGCGGCCTGACGGGCTTCGGCTTGCCTATCGCTACCGCCCCGGCGCCGGACCCGTGATCGTGTTCCTGCCGGGCTATATGTCCGACATGGAGGGCGGCAAGGCGGTTGCGCTGGACGCCTGGGCGGCGGAGAGCGGCCGGGCCATGCTGCGGCTCGACTATGGCGGCAATGGCGCGAGCGAGGGACGGTTCGAGGATGGGACGCTTGCCAGCTGGCGCGACGATGCGCTGTTGCTGATCGATTCGCTGACGCAGGGGCCGGTGCTGCTCGCCGGTTCCTCCATGGGCGGCTGGCTGGCGCTGCTGATCGCGCTGGCCCGGCCTGAGAGGGTGGCGGGGCTGGTGGGCATAGCCGCCGCGCCGGACTTTACCGAATGGGGCTTCACCGATGCCGACAAGGCGCTGCTCAGGACGGAGGGGCGGATCGCCGAGCCCACGCCCTATGGCGATCAGCCCTATGTTACCACGCTGGCCTTCTGGGAATCGGGGCAGGCGCTGCGCCTGCTGGAGGAAGAGATCGCCATTTCTTGCCCCGTCCGCCTTCTGCAAGGGCAGGAGGACCCCGACGTGCCCTGGGAGATCGCGCTGCGGATCGCGCGGCAGCTGCGTTCATCCGATGTGCAGACGCTGCTGATTAAGGATGGCGACCATCGCCTTTCCCGCGACGCCGATATCGCTTTGCTGATCCGCACCGTCGCCAGCCTTTTGGACAGTCTTTGATGGCCATCTTATTGCCGCTGCTGCTGCTGACGCCGCAAGCCTATGACCCGGAGGTGGAAGTGGTGATGAACCGGCGGCGCAAGGAAGCCGCCGCTCCCGCCGCTTCTTCGGCGGCTCCGGCGCAGGCCGTGCGCGCTGATGGGCGCATCCCCGTGCCGGAAAAGTTTGCCAAGCCCTTCCAGGCCTGTCTGGATCAGGCGATCGACTCCCCCGATCAGGGGATTGCCTTCGCGCAGAAGTGGCGGCTGGAAGGCGGCAGCTTCTACGCGCGTCATTGCCTGGGCTTCGCCTATGCGCGGGCGGAGCGCTGGGCGCCTGCCATCGTCGCCTTCGAACAGGCGGCGGACGAGGCGGAGCGGGGCGGCGACATGGCGCAAAGCGCGCGATTGTGGGCGCAGGCTGGCAATGCGGCGCTGGCGGGCGGGGACGCGGCCAAAGCGCGGACCAGCTTTGACGCGGCGCTGGCGCGCGGGCTGCCGGACGGGCTGGAGAAGGGCGAGCTTCATCTGGACCGCGCCCGCGCCCTGGTGGCGCTCGGCGACATGGATGGCGCACGCGACTCGCTGGATGTCGCGACAGTCCAGGCCGCGCAGGATCCGCTCGCATGGCTGCTGTCCGCGACATTGGCGCGGCGGACGGGGGAGTTGAGGCTGGCGCAGGCCCATATCGCGCGGGCGGTCCAGATGTCGCCGGACGACGCCTCCGTCGCGCTGGAGGAGGGGAATATTGCTATCCTCACCGATCATGAGGATGTCGCGCGGTCCGCCTGGCAGCGGGCGGTGAAGATCGCTCCGGCATCGCCTGCGGGGAAGGCGGCCGCCGAAAGCCTGGCGCGTTTGCCCGCCGCTGCCGCCCGCTGACCAGGGCCAGCAAAACTTCCTTACGGAACATAGCCCTGTCCCTTTCCGTTCGCGGGCCATGCGGTTCACAGGAAAGGATGAAGATATGCAAGGCAATCGAGGAAAGCTGTCCGCCATCGCCCTGCTGCTGGCGGGCGCCATGACGCTGGGCGCATGTTCGCACGGCGCGACGCGCGGCGGGCTGATCGGCGGGGCGGGCGGCGCGGCCGTTGGAGCGGCCACCGGGCTCGGCACGGTCGAAGGCGCGGTGATCGGCGGCACCGCTGGCGCTATCATCGGCGACGACTGACGGCAGGAGCGGGATCGCGCTCGCCCCCGGAGAGCGATCCCTAATCCAGGTAGAAATCCACGGTCGTGACGACACGCACCTTCTTATAGGGCGTATCGCTCTGGCCATCGGCTTCGCCGTCGCGCGGGTCGATCGAGAAATAGCCCTGGGTGGCGCTCTTGATCCCGCCGACGCTGGCCCCGCTGTCGCGCGCGAATTGCTCGGCGGCGGCGCGGGCGTCCTTGGTGGCGGCGGCGACCATCGGCGGCTTGATGTCGTTCAGCTTGGTGAAGCTGTAGCGCATGCCCGACCCCTCCTGCAAAGTGACGCCGCGCCGCACGAGGTCGAACTGCTGCGCGACGGCGCGCTGCGCCCGGGCTATGTCGTTGGTGCGCAACAGCATGCGCTGGGAAATGGTGATCGTGTTGACGCCGTTGTTGATATATTGGTTCACGCCCGCGCCGGTCGGCGTCAGCGCATTGGCGGGAAAGCCAAGCTCGGCGAAATAGGCCTTCAACTCCCTGGTGTTATTGTCGATCTCAGCGCGTACCGCGGGCAGGTCGAACCCGGTCGCCGAATAGCTGATGGTCCAGGTCGCAAGGTCGGCGGTGACGTTGCGCTCCGCCAGACCGCGAACCGTGACGGAGCGGTCGGCGGCCCTGGCGCGCTTCAATCCGTCGCCCAGCAGATAGCCGCCGCTCACGATCCCGATCGCCAGCAGTCCGGCGCATCCCAGCAGCACCTTGTCACGCATGTCCATGCCCATCGCCATCTCCTCTTCCGTCGCCGTCCATGCCACCCTATCTTGAGCATGTTCCTGCACCCTTAGAGATGAACCGTTGCTGGACGGCGACGAACGGAGCCTGAATGACCAAATATCTCCACACCATGATCCGTGTGACCGATGTCGATCGCACGGTCGCCTTCTTCAACCTGCTGGGACTGGAGGAGCAGCGCCGCATCGACAATGAGCAGGGACGCTTCACGCTCGTCTTCCTGGCCGCGCCGGGCGATGAGGACGCACAGGTCGAACTGACCTACAATTGGCCGCCGCAGGACGGCAGCGCGCCGGAACGCTATGAGGGCGGGCGCAATTTCGGCCATCTCGCTTATCGCGTCGACAATATCTATGAGGTTTGCCAGCGGCTGATGGATGCGGGCGTCACGATCAACCGGCCGCCGCGCGACGGGCACATGGCCTTCGTGCGCACGCCGGACAATATCTCCATCGAACTGTTGCAGGACGGCTATCTGGAGCCTGCCGAACCCTGGCTGTCCATGCCCAATAGCGGGGTCTGGTAAGCCGTGCTGGAGGTCGTTCGCATCCCCGTCCTCAAGGACAATTATGTCTGGATGATGCATGATCATGCTGGCGGGGACACGGTGGTCATCGACCCCGCCGTCGCCGATCCCGTGCTGAAGGAAGCGGAGGAGCGGGGCTGGACGATCGGGCAGATCTGGAACACCCACTGGCATCCCGACCATGTTGGGGGCAATGCGGCGATCAAGGCGGCGACTGGATGCGCGATAACGGGTCCCGCGGCCGAAGCGGAGAAGATCGGCACGCTCGACCGGCTGGTGGGGGAGGGGGACAGCGTCTCCATCGGCAGCCACGCCGCCACGGTGATGGAGGTGCCGGCGCATACCGCCGGGCACATCGCCTATCATCTGGCGGCCGACCGGCTGCTGTTCGCCGGGGACACGCTGTTCGCCATGGGCTGCGGCCGCCTGTTCGAAGGCACGGCGGCGCAGATGTTCGCCAATATGCAGCGTTTCGCTGGCCTGCCCGACGACACGCAGGTCTATTGCGCGCATGAATATACCCAGTCGAACGGGCGCTTCGGCCTGACGGTGGAGCCGGACAATCAGGCGATCGCCGCGCGCATGGCCGATGTCGACGCAGCCCGCAGCCGGGGGGAAGCGACGGTGCCGACCACCATCGGGCAGGAGCGCGCCACCAACGTCTTCCTGCGCGCCGCCAATGTGGAAGAACTCGCCCGGCGGCGGGAAGCAAAGGATATCGCCTGATGCTCATGCGTTGTCGCGGCATCCTTCCTGAACAGAGATGCGGGAGAATGGCCATGCGTGGATGGATGATGTTGGCGCCATTGATGCTGGCGGCCTGCGCGGGCGGCAGCAGCGAGCCGCCGCGCCTGACCGAAAAGCAGGCCGCCCGGCTGGAGGCGGCGCTGGCGGGGAAGGTCGCGGGCGAGCCTGTGGACTGCATCTCGCGCTATCCCCAGGCCAGCCTGACCGCGATCAGCGACAGCGTGCTCCTTTACCGGGTGAGCGGAAAGCTGGTCTATCGCAACGATCTGATCGGCAGTTGCCCCGGCCTGTCGCGCGGCGATACTCTGGTGGTCAGGCCGTTCGGATCGCAATATTGCCGGGGCGATCTGGCCCGCAGCGCTGACCTGACGAACGGCATGGTGACCGGCGTATGCGCGCTGGGGTCCTTCACGCCCTATCGCACTCCGGCGCGTTGAGACCGGGCCAGAAGCGATCAACATTCAGTTGTGGCGGCCTGCAAATGGCGGTTCTTCGCGCTTCGGTGCTCACATACCTTAACTACGCTGCGCGCCGGGCCACGAAAAACCACCATCGCTCCTGAATGTTGATCGGTGCTAAGCCTTGTAAAGCGCGTCCAGCCGGTCCTGATAGCGCGCCCGGATGACGTGGCGGCGGATCTTCATCGATGGGGTCATCTCGCCATTGGCGACGGTGAAGGGCTCGTCCGCCAGGATGAAGCGCCGCACCCGCTCCGTCACGGACAGGTCGTGATTCACCCGCTCGACGGCGGCGCGCAGGGCGGCCTGATAAGCGGGATCGCTTTCCGCATCCTCCACCGCCTGACCCTTGGCGGCCGCCCATTCCCGCGTCCATTCCGCATCGGGAACGATCAGCCCCACCAGATGCGGCCGCCGGTCGCCATGGACCATGGCCTGGCCGATTTCCGGCTGTAGCGTCAGCATGCCCTCGACCTTCTGCGGCGACACATTGTCGCCCTTGTCATTGACGATCAGATCCTTCTTGCGATCGGTGATACGGATGCGCCCGCGCTCGTCAATCTCGCCAATGTCGCCGGTATAGAGCCAGCCGTCCTTCAACGCGCGTTCGGTGTCGGCTTCGTTGCGCCAATAGCCGTGCATGACCAGTTCGCCGCGCACCAATATCTCGCCATCCTCGGCGATGCGCACCTCCACCCCGTCCAGCGGCGGGCCGACCGTATCCATGGCGATGCCAGCGCTTGGCCGGTTGCAGCTGATCACCGGGCCGGCTTCGGTCTGGCCATAGCCCTGGAGCAGCGTCAGCCCCATCGCGTCGAAGAACAGCCCGACATCGGGGTTCAGCGGCGCACCGCCCGATACCAGCGCCTTCATCCGTCCGCCGAAGCGCGCTGCGATCCTGGGCTTGAGCGTGCGCGCCAGCAGCGCCTTAACCGGCAGGTCGATGATGGATTTGCGGCCCTGCTGCTCCTTCGCCGCGATCCTGAGCGCCTGTTCCATGAGCCAGGTTGGAAACTTGCCCTGCTTTTCGATCGACTTCATGATCCGGGTGCGCAGCACCTCGAACAGGCGGGGCACGACCACCATGATGGTCGGGCGCGTCTCCTCGATATTGCTGGCGAGCTTTTCCAGCCCTTCGGCATAATAGATCTGCCCGCCCAGCATGATCGGCAGGAACTGGCCGCCGCTATGCTCATAGGCGTGGGACAGGGGCAGGAACGACAGGAACACTTCGTTGTCCCAGCCGAAATCCTCGACGACCAGCTTTCCCGCGCCTTCGATATTGCACAGGATCGCGCCATGATGCTGCATCACCCCGCGCGGCGCGCCGCCGGTGCCGCTAGTATAGATGATGCAGGCCAGGTCCTCGCGCCCCGCCGTCTGTTCGGCGGCGCAGGCGTCGGGGTCGGCGATGTGCCCGTTGATCAGGTCGCTCCACAGGTGGCAGGATATGTCGCCCTGTCCGCCCCTCAGCGGTTCTATGCCGACGACGAAGCTGGCCCGCGACCGCAGCACGGCGGGCATCAGCGCCTGGGCGAGCTTTGCCGTCGACACGATCACCGCCCGCGCGCCGCTGTCGGTCAGGATATGCTGGTGATCGCGCGTCGTGTTGGTGGTGTAGGTCGGCACGGTGATGCAGCCCGCCGCCATGATCGCCAGGTCCGCGATGCAGAATTCCGGGCGGTTCTCGCTCACCAGCATGACCGGGTCGCCGGGTTTCAGGCCCTGCGCCTTCAATGCGGTGGCCAGCGACGCGACCTGATGCGCGACCTCGGTCCAGCTGAGCGATTGCCATCGGCCGTTCACCTTGCGCCACAGGAAGGGAAGATCGCCCTTGTTCTTCGCCCGGGCGAAGAACATCGTCACCAGATTGGGGAACCGTTCGATCGCCTGCAAGCCTGCCTCCTGCACCGGGCGCGTACGCACCGCGCCTCTCGTTGCCCGCCTATAACGGGGCCTTGCCGTAACGGCCACGCTTTTTCCACGCCCGTTCAGTCGAATAGGCCGTCCTGCGCCGTGGCGGGCGGGTTGAGCCCCAGATGCTTCCACCCCGGACCGTTCAGGCAGCGCCCGCGCGCGGTGCGGGCGATCAGGCCAAGCTGGATCAGATAGGGTTCGATCACTTCCTCGATCGTGTCGCGCGGTTCGGAAAGACCGGCGGCCAGCGTTTCCACGCCCACGGGGCCGCCGCGATAGATGTCGGCGATCATCATCAGGTAACGCCGGTCCATCAGGTCGAGGCCAAGCTGATCGACCTCCAGCCGGCTGAGCGACGCATCGGCCACCCTGGCGTCCACCGCTTCCGCCCCGGCGACGTTGGCGAAGTCGCGGACGCGCCGCAGCAGCCGCCCGGCGATGCGCGGCGTGCCCCGCGAACGGCGCGCAATCTCTATCGCGCCGTCGGATGTGATCGCAAGGTCAAGCAGCCGCGCTGCGCGGCGGACCACCAGCTCCAGCTCATCGACCGTATAGAATTGCAGCCGCACCGGAATGCCGAAGCGGTCGCGCAGCGGCGTCGTCAGCAGCCCCTGCCGCGTCGTCGCGCCGACCAGGGTGAAATGCGGCAGGTCTATGCGCACCGACCGGGCAGAGGGACCTTCGCCGATCATCAGGTCGAGCGCACGGTCCTCCATCGCCGGATAAAGCACTTCCTCGACCGCCGGGTTGAGGCGGTGGATCTCGTCGACGAACAACACGTCGCCTTCGTCCAGATTGGTAAGCAGCGCCGCCAGATCGCCGGACTTGGCGATCACCGGGCCGGACGTGGCGCGAAATCCCACGCCCATCTCCTTGGCGACGATCTGCGCCAGCGTCGTCTTGCCCAGGCCGGGCGGGCCGAAGAACAGCACATGGTCCAGCGCCTCGCCGCGCGCCTTCGCGGCCTCGATGAACACGCGCAGATTGCCCCGCGCCGCTTCCTGGCCGATGAATTCGTCCAGCGATTTGGGCCGCAGCGCCGCGTCGGCATCTTCCGCGCGGCGGGTAGAGGCGATCAGCCTTTCCTCGCTCATGCGCGCTCCGCCCCACTCACAACGTCATGCCGAACTTGTTTCAGCATCCATGGCGCCCCACGCTCCGGTCCAACGGCGGCAACCCCAGCCCAACCGCCAGGTCCACCCACGCCGGATTCTCGCGCTCGACCAAATTGATCTTCCCTTGCCGCCGCCAATTCTTCAGCTGCTTCTCCCGCAAGATCGCCCGCTCCATGGCATCGCACGCTTCGACCCGCACGAGCCGGTGCACGCCATAACGCTCCGTGGAACCCGGAATCGCCCCCGCGCGATGCTGCGCCAGCCGCCCCGGCAGGTTCGAAGTCACCCCGATATACAAAGCCCCACAAGGCTGACTGGCGAGGATATAGACGCAAGGCTCCTTCATCGTTCCCCCTCGGCGCCCAAGGCGCAATGGATGCTGAAACAAGTTCAGCATGGCAGGGAAGAAGGCGGGCCGTCATTTCGCCGCCTTCCGCAGCGCGAGGCGGACCAGCGCGTCAAGCGTCGCGCCTTCGCCCAGTTCCTCCTCGGCGGCGGCGACGGCGATGCTGGCCTCGGCCGGTCGGAAGCCCAGATTCTGAAGCGCGGACAGGGCGTCCGCACCGTGACCTCCGGCCATGACCGGTACGGCAGCGCCGCCGGGCAGCGCTCCGCCAGCGCCGGGGGCCGCGCCGATCTTGTCCTTCAATTCATTGACGATACGCTGGGCCAGCTTGGGGCCGACGCCGTTCGCGCGCGCGATCATCGCCTTGTCGCCCGTGGCCACGGCGCGGTGCAGTTCCACGGGTTCCAGCGCGGACAATATGGCCAGCGCCACGCGCGATCCCACGCCCTGAACGCCGGTGAGCAGGCGGAACCAGTCACGCTCCTCCGCCCGCGCGAAACCCACCAGCCGGACCGAATCCTCCGACACCAGCATTTCGGTATGCACGGTCACCGCTTCCCCGGCCGGTCCCAGCGCCGCGAGCGTGCGCGATGACGCGCCGACCAGATAGCCGACGCCACCCACATCGATGATGGCGTGGTCGATGCCGGTGCTGTCCAGCCGCCCTTTCAGTTTCGCTATCATGCCCCGCGCCCTTTGGTCATGATCTGTTCTTTACAGCCTCTTCCCCGCCGCGCCAGCTAAAAGCGCGTGGCCGTGGCACCATTTGCCGCGCCGTGCGTAATGCTGCCCTGTTTCCTCTTCGATCAAGGATGAACCGCGCGATGCCGATACAAGCACCGATGCTGTCGCCCAGGGATTTTGCCGAACCCGCCATCCGCCTTGCCGGATATGTCGACCATGGCATGTATATTCATTTCAAGGAAAGGCTGGCCGCCGCGCCGCAGGACGGCCTCGTCGTGGTGGAGATATCCACGCTGGGCGGAGACCCGGAAATCGCCCGGATGATGGGGGAGGATATCCGCTTCCATTCCGAAATGCAGCCCGGACGGCGGCTTGTCTTCCTGGGCAAGACGGCCGTCTATTCGGCGGGCGCGACCTTCATGGGCTTTTTCGCGACGGAGAACCGTTATCTGACGCGCGGCACCCGCCTGATGATCCATGAACGCATCATCACGAAGGACATTCCCCTTCAAGGGCCGCTGTCCACCTGCATCGCGCCGCTCAAGGCCGCGCTCAATGAGATCGAAGCGTCCATCGCCATCCAGAATGAAGGCTTTGCGAACCTGATCACGGGCTCGCAGGTGACGCTGGACGAAGTGCTCAGGCGCGCGCCGGAAAACTGGTATCTGGAAGCGAACGAGGCCGCCGCGCTGGGGCTGATCACGGCGGTTCTGTAAAGGGCGGTCCCGGTCCTTCACGGCTTGCTTACCAATTTCCCGCATAAGCGGCGGCCATGGACAAGACCGCCGATCCCTGCCCGCCTTCCGCCGTCAGCCATGGCGTCGGGATTGCGGGCCTTGCCGGGCTTGCCGCCTGGACCCTGGTAGCGCGCCATTATGGGATGAACGGACCCTATGCGGGTCTTGCCGCCGTCTTCGCCTGCGGCCTGCCGATGGTGCTCTGGTCCCTGCTGGCGGACAAGGTGCATCGCAACCCGTCTACCGGGATGAACTGGGATGCACCGGCCCGGCCGCTGCGAGAGGTGCTGGATGTCAGCCTCGTCAAGATTGCGGGGCTGTGGGCGACCTGGCTCGCCATCGCCATCTTCTATTGCGTGGCGCGCTGGTACTGGAGCGGCAATTACCGTTTCTCCATGAAACTTTTCATGGCCGCCGCGCCGTGGCTGCTTGCCTTTTCTATCCCTTATGTTCTGTGGATCGACCGGCGGCTGACCGATGCCAGGGATGCGTCCTATGCCTTTGGCCAGTGGGTGATCGGCGGCGCCGCGGGCAAGCCTGACATGGCGCAGGTCGCCAATCATGCGCGCGCATGGGCGGTGAAGGGCTTTTTTCTCGCCTTCATGCTGTCCATCGTGCCGGGCAATTTCGCCAGCGTCGTCGATTGGCGCATCGATCATGCCTTTGCCGGCCCGGTGAAGCTGACCGCCTTCCTGATCGCCATCATGTTCATGATCGACGTCTGCATGGCGACGGTCGGCTATCTGCTGACGTGCAAGCCGCTGGATTCGCACATCCGCTCCGCCAATCCGGCGCTGGCGGGATGGGTGGCGGCGCTGATCTGCTATCCGCCCTTCGTGCTGATGGGTTCCGGCGGGCCGCTCGATTATCATGCGGGCGGCGCGGAATGGGACGTGTGGACGCAGGGCTATCCCGCGCTCCAGTGGCTGCTGGGCGGCTGGCTGGTGCTGCTGACGGCCATCTATGCCTGGGCGACGGTGGCGTTCGGCATCCGCTTTTCCAACCTCACCCATCGCGGCATCCTGACGCACGGGCCCTATCGCTGGACCCGCCACCCGGCCTATCTGTCGAAGAACCTCTTCTGGTGGTTTTCGGCGCTGCCCTTCCTGGCGGTGTCGGGCAGCCTTACCGACATGGTGCGCAACTGCGCGATGCTGGCGGTGACCAACGCCGTCTATTACTGGCGCGCCCGCACCGAGGAAGCGCATCTGTCCGCCGATCCCGATTATCGCGCCTATAGCGCGTGGATGGACCGCAACGGACCCGTGCCACGCTTCTTCGCCTGGGTGACGGGCCGCAAGCAGCCCGCGCTACAGCCTGCCGAATAGCCTGGCGCCTAATAGCTTTCCTCGTCATAGACGCGGCTCACATCGCCAGCCCATGCGCCATGATAGCGCTCCAGCAGCCGTTCGGCATGGGTGATCCCGGACGCCGCGATCTCGTCCAGCGGCGCGAGATAGTCCGCCTCGTCCTTGCCCGCTTCATCCAGCCGCGCCCGCGCCTTGAGGCCGCCGCGCGCGATCGCCAGCACTTCGCCCGCTATGTCGCCCAACACGCGCCCGCCCGGCAGCGGCGCGCCCAGGGCAAGGCGCGGGGCCGCGTCGCGCAGCGCCTGCCGGTCGTCCATCGACCAGTCCTTGACCAGATCCCACGCCGCATCCAGCGCGCCCTGATCATAGAGCAGCCCGACCCAGAAGGCGGGCAGGGCCGTGATGCGATCCGTCGCGCCCCCGTCCGCGCCGCGCATTTCCAGAAAGCTTTTCAGCCGCACTTCGGGGAAGGCGGTGGAAAGATGGTCCTCCCAATCCTTCTCGGTCGGCTTCTCGCCCGGCAGGACGGATAGCCGCCCGTCCAGGAAATCGCGGAAGCTGTGGCCCGCCGCGTCGATATAGCGGCCATTGCGGTAGACGAAGTACATCGGCACATCGAGCGCATAGTCGGCATAGCGTTCATAGCCAAAGCCGTCCTCGAACACGAAGGGCAGCATGCCGGTGCGCGCCGGATCGGTGTCGGACCAGATATGGCTGCGATAGGACAGGAAGCCGTTCGGCTTGCCCTCCGTAAAGGGGGAATTGGCGAACAGCGCGGTGGCCAGCGGCTGAAGCGCCAGGCTGACGCGGAATTTCTGCACCATGTCCGCTTCGCTGCCATAGTCCAGATTGGTCTGGATGGTGCAGGTGCGCAGCATCATGTCCAGCCCCAGCGATCCGACGCGCGGCATGTGGCGCAGCATGATGTCGTAGCGGCCCTTGGGCATGATGGGCAATTCGCCGCGCGTCTTGTCGGGCCACATGCCAAGGCTCAGGAAGCCCAGGCCCAGCATGTCGCCCACATATTTGACCTGTTCCAGATGCCGCTGCGTTTCGGCGAAGGTCTGGTGCAGATTTTCCAGCGGCGCGCCGGAAAGCTCCAGCTGCCCCGCCGGCTCCAGGCTGACGGTGCCGTCGGGACCGGACAGGGCGATGATATTCTCGCCCTCGAACACCGGGCTCCAGCCATAGCGGGTCAGGCCGATCAGCAGCGTATGGATGCCGCCCGTCTCGTCATAGGAGGGGGCGTGGCGATCGCCCTTGTCATAGACGAACTTTTCATGTTCGGTGCCGATCCGCCAGCGTTCCTGCGGCTTTTCCCCCTTGGAAAAGGCGGCGAGCAGCTGGTCGCGGCTCTCTATGACGGGATCATTCTCCCCTGAGTCGGTTCTGGTGCTCATGCCACGGCTTAGCCTGTCCCCCTTGCGCGTCAACATCGCTGCGCCCGCGACAAATAGGTTGCGCTTGGCGTGGCCGCAATCCCATTTCGGAATGCAACTTGAGGCGGCTATCGCAGAGGGCAATACTCCTGCCTAGGCTGGAGCGCGCTATCAGCCCCAGTCGCCGTTCAGCGTCATCCAGGCCGAAGCCGCCGCGATCGCCGCCGTTTCGGCCCGCAGGATGCGCGGGCCCAGCGACACGGGCACCGCCCTTGTCACCGCCCGGATCGCATCCCGCTCCGCCGGGTCGAAGCCGCCCTCCGGCCCGATCAGGAACGCTGCGGCCCCTTGATGCGCGGGCAGCGCTTCGGCCAGGGGTGCGCCGCCCGTTTCATCGGCGAAGAACAGCCAGCGGTCCTCCGGCCAGTCCCGCAGCAGCGCCTCCAGCTTGATGAGGCCGCCAAGTTCGGGCAGCGCCGTGCGCCCGCATTGCTCCGCCGCCTCCACCAGATGCGCGTGCAGCCGGTCGAGGTTCAGCTTGTCCACCACGGCGCGGCGGGTCAGCACCGGCTGTAATTTCGCGACCCCCAGCTCGCACGCCTTTTCCGCGATCAGGTCGATGCGCCCCTTGCGGATGGGCGCGCAGCACAGCCAGAAATCGGGCACATGCTCGATCGCCTTGGTCTGTCGCACGCATTCCAGCACCAGGTCGCGCTTGCGCATGTCGCGCACCCGCGCCGCCCATTCGCCCGACCGCCCGTCGAACAGCAGCACGATGTCGTCCGGCTTCACCCGCATGACGCTGATCAGATAATGCGCCGGGTTGCCGTCCACCGGCACGGCGATGCCGTCGCCCAGTTGCGTTTCGACATGCAGGCGCGGCGCGCTTTGTGGCGGCCATGCAGGGGTTGCGGTCATTTCGCCTCTTCCGTTCGCCCTGAGCTTGTCGAAGGGCCGTCTTTGCTCTTTAGAGAAGAAAGGGGCTTCGACAAGCTTGGCCCGAACGGAGATAAGGTGAGTCAGACGATCGTCCCAGACACGCAGGCCCGCGGCCTGCTCGCCCGCCTGCCGGAAACGCCCCGCGCCCTTGCCCTGCTGGCCCGGTTCGACCGGCCGATTGGCTGGTGGCTGCTGTTCTGGCCTGGCGCCTGGGCCGTGGTGCTGGCGGGCGGGGCGGGGGAACGATGGCCGCTGATCCTCTGGCTCCTGCTCGGCAGCATCGCGATGCGCGGCGCTGGCTGCGTCTTCAACGATATCGTGGATCGCGACCTCGACCGCCAGGTGGCCCGCACGGCGGCGCGCCCCCTCGCCAGCGGGGCGATTTCCCTCACCATGGCTTGGGTCTGGCTGATCCTGCTGTGCCTGATCGGCCTTGTCGTCCTGTTGCAGTTGCGCCTGTCAGCGCAGGTCGTGGCGCTGGCCAGCCTCGCGCTGGTCGCCGCCTATCCCTTCATGAAGCGGATCACCGGATGGCCGCAGGTCTGGCTTGGCCTCGTCTTTTCCTGGGCGGCGCTCGTGGGCTGGAGCGAAGTCGCGGGCGTGCTCACCGCGCCGGGGCTGCTGCTCTATGGCGGCACCATTTTCTGGGTCGTCGGTTATGACACCATCTATGCGCTACAGGACCGGGAGGATGACGCATTGATCGGCATCGGGTCGAGCGCTCTGTCGATGGGCCGGCACGTCCGCGCGGGCGTGGCCTTATGCTATGTTGCGGCCCTCTCGCTCTGGGCGGCCGCGCTGTGGCAGGTAAGGCCGCAGCTTCTGGCGCTCGCGGCGCTGCTGCCGATGGCGGCGCACCTCCTCTGGCAAGTGGCGGCGTTGAAGGAGGATGGCGCCGATCCGCTGCTCAAATTCCGCTCGAACCGCTTTGCCGGGCTGCTGATGTTCCTCGGCTGTCTCGTCGTGGGCAGCGCATGAGCGCCCCGCGCGAGGGCGAGGATTGCTGGCGCATCGCCCGCGCCGCCAGGGCCAGCGTCATCATCGACGCCGAAGCCTATTTCCGCCACGCTCGCGCCGCGATGCTGAAGGCCAAGCGGCGGATCATGCTGATCGGCTGGGACTTTGACGCCGCCATCAGCCTGATCCGCGAGGATGAGGCGAAGGACGGCGCGCCCGTCATCATCGGCGACTTCATCAGCTGGCTGGTCGAACAGAAGCCCGAACTCGACATATTCCTGCTGCGCTGGGACATCGGCGCCATGAAGTCGATGGTGCAGCCGTCCAACCTCTTCACCACCGTCAAGTGGATGACGCACAAGCGCATTCATGTGAAGCTGGACAGCCACCATCCGCCCGCCGCCTCGCACCATCAGAAGATCGTGGTGATCGACGATTGCTTCGCCTTTTGCGGCGGCATCGACATGACGGCGGACCGGTGGGACACGCGCCATCATCGCGACAGCGACCCCAATCGCAAGCATCCCGATGGCACCGCCTATGGCCCATGGCATGACGCGACCACGGCGTTGCAGGGCGATGTCGCCATGGTGCTGGGCGACCATGCCCGCGCAAGGTGGAAAGTGGCCGGGGGCGGAGATCTGGAGCCGATCAGGGGAGAACATGATTGCTGGCCCGACGCGCTGCCTGTCGGGTTCGAACAGGTGGATGTGGCGATTTCCCGGTCGGCCCCGGAAATGGACGGCCAGCAACCGGTGCTGGAGATCGAACGGCTCTACATCAACCAGATCGCATCGGCGAAGCGGACCATCTACGCCGAAAGCCAGTATTTCGCGTCCCGCCGCATTGCCGAGGCGCTGGCCGCCCGGCTGGGGGAGGATGACGGGCCGGACATCGTCATCATCAACCCGGAACAGGCCGATGGCTGGCTGGAACAGCAGGCGATGGACACCGCCCGCGCGCGCCTGGTCGAAGCGTTGCGCGCCCGCGACGTTCACGGACGGCTGCGCGTCTATCATCCCTTCACCGTACGGGGGGAGCCGATCTATGTGCATGCCAAGATACTGATCGTCGATGACCGGGTGATCCGCGTGGGGTCCTCCAACATGAACAACCGTTCGATGCGGCTCGATACGGAATGCGACATGACGATCGATGCCAGCCTGCCTGCCAATGCCGGGCAGGAGGCAACGATCCGCTCGATCCGCGATGACCTGATCGCCGAACATCTCGACCTTCCCCCGGAACGCGTCGCGGCGGTCATCGCCGAACGGGGGCTGATCGCCGCGATAGAGGAACTGCGGGACAAGCCGGGGCGCACCTTGCGGCCCTATGTCACGCCCAACCTCAACGATGTGCAGACATGGCTCGCCGACAATGAGGTGCTCGATCCCGAAGGTCCGGCCGAGATGCTGGAACCGGCGGCGCAGCGGAGCCTGTTCCGCCGTTTGAAGTCCCGATCGTAAGAGCATTGCGCCACGCTCCACCCCGTTCGCGCGGGATGCTCTGCGTCACTCCGCCGCCAGCAAGGCCTCCGCTCCGCCCAGATTGACCGACACCAGCCGGCTGACCCCGCGCTCCACCATGGTGACGCCGAACAGCCGGTGCATGCGCGCCATGGTGACCGCATTGTGGCTGACGATCAGGTAGCGCGTATCGGTCTGCCCGACCATCGCGTCCAGCAGGTCGCAGAAGCGCTCGACATTGGCGTCGTCCAGCGGGGCGTCGACTTCGTCCAGCACACAGATCGGCGCGGGGTTGGTCAGGAACAGGCCGAATATCAGCGCGACCGCCGTCAGCGCCTGTTCGCCGCCCGATAGCAGGGTCAGCGCCGCCAGCTTCTTGCCCGGCGGCTGCGCCATGATCTCCAGCCCGGCTTCCAGCGGATCGTCGCTGTCGATCAGTTCCAGATGCGCCTGCCCGCCGTTGAACAGCGTGGTGAACAGCCGCCGGAAATGCCCGTCCACGGCCTCGAACGCGGCGAGCAGCCTTTGCCGCCCTTCGCGGTTGAGGCTGCCGATCGATCCGCGCAGCCGGTTGATCGCCTGGGTCAGTTCCTCGCTTTCGGCGCGGCTGCTGGCCTGGGTCGTCTCCAGCTCCTCCAGTTCCTGCGCCGCCACGAGATTGACGGGGCCGATGCGCTCCCGCTCCGCCGACAGCCGGTCATGATCGGCCTGTTCCGTCTGCGCGGTCCGCACCTCCGCGCTTGCGAAGCCCAGCCTTTCAGGCAGCAGCGGCGGCGGGCATTCGAACCGTTCGCCCGACAGCCGGTTGGCCTCCACGCGCTTTTCGTCCGCCGCTTCCGCGCGGGCCGCCGCCGTGGCGCGGCGCTCGCGCGTTCCGGCGAGCGTCTCGCCAGCCTGGGCAGCGCGGCTTTCCGCCTCGCGCAGCGCGGCCTGCGCCTCTTCTTCCGCCCGGCGCGCGGCTTCGGCTGCCTGCGCCAGTCCCGTGTCCTGCTCGGCCAGCCGCGCAATGGCGGCGGCCAGCCGGTCCGGCTCGCCGTCGATTTCGGCCCGCTCTCTGGCCAGCGCCTCGCCGCGCTCCACCATCGCCGCGATCCGCTTGGCCGCTTCTCCCGCGCGGGCGCGCCAGCCCTTGGCTTCCGCCTCCGCCGCCGCCATGCGTTCGCGATCACCCGCCAGCGCCCGGTCGGCAAGCGCCTGATCCGCCTGCAACTGGCTGACCGCCGTCCGTGCCTTTTCGCTCTGCTGCGACAGCGACGCCACCAGCGCGCGCGTTTCCGACCCGTCGGGCATCGCCATGCGGGCCGCCTGCGCCTTGTCATGCTCCGCCCGCGCCGCCGCCAGATCGGCCCGCGCCTCTGCCAGCCTTTCCTCGATCGCCTCGCGGCGGCCGGTCAGCCGTTCCAGCGCGGTCGCGGCCTCGTCGATCGCGCGCAGGGCGGTGCGCAGCCGCTGGTCGGCGCCCGAAAGCGCGGCGCGACCTTCCGCGAGCGCCTGTCCCGCCGCCTTCTCGCGCGCGGCTGCCGCATCCTGCGTGGCGCGCGCCGTCTCCATCTCCGCTTCGGCAGCGGGGCGGGCGGCGGCAATGGCCTCCAGCCGGTTGAGCCGGATCAGCCGTTCCGCCGCCGCCGCGCCGCCTTCCGCAGCGGCATAGCCGTCCCAGCGGCGCATCTGCCCGTCCCTGGTGACCAGCCGCTGGCCAGCGGCAAGCGCTTGCCCCTCATCCGTCTCCACGACCGCGATCTGCGCCAGCCTGCGCGCCAGTTCCGGCGGCGCGGTGACATGGTCCGCCAGTGCCGCGCAGCCGGACGGCAGCGCCGGATCGCTGTCGAGCCGCGCGGCCCCGGCCCAGCGCCGCGCGCCTTCCTCCCCGATCGCCGCTTCCAGATCGTCGCCCAGCGCCGCGGCCAGCGCCCTTTCATAGCCGGGCGCGGCCTTCAGCCGGTCGAGCGCGCGCCCGCGTCCGCCGCCGCCAGTCTCGACCGCGCGGCGGATCGCCGCCGCCTCGCTGTCCAGCGCCGCCAGCGCCGCCCGTGCGGAGGCGAGCGCGGCTTCGGCCGCCGCGCGCTCCTCCGCCGCTGCCTGCCGCGCTGTGTCAGCCTCCCTTATCGCATCCTCGGCGGCGTCGCGTTCTGCCGCCGCGCGCTGCTGCTCTGCCTGCGCCTCCTCTCCCTTTTGCCGGAGCGGCGCGACATCGGGCAGCGCCGCCGCTTCGGCTTCCAGCCTTGCGGCATCGCGCTCCGCCCGCTCCATATGGCTGCGGGCAGAGGCCAGGGCGGCTTCGGCGACGCGCAGTTCGGCCTGCTCCCCCGCCTGCCGCGCCATCGCCCTGGCGAGTTGCAGTTCAGCGTCGCGCGCCTCGTCCTCGGCCCGCGCGATCCGCGCCGCGAAGCCGGGGCGCATCGCTTCGGTTTCGGCGATGCGCGCCTTGAGCGTCTTCGCCTCCTCGCCCAGCCGCGCGATCGCCTCCGCCGCGTCGTTGGCGAGCGCCCCTTCGCGCAGCCGGTCTTCCTCCAGCCGTCCCGCCTGCTCCGCCAGATCATGCAGCCGCCGCACCACGCCATCGCGTTCGGAACGGAGCGCCGCCAGCCTGTGCCCCGCCTCATTCGCCGCGTCACGAGCCGCCTGCGCCGCCGCCCGCTTGTCCGCAAGAGCCTCCACCGCCGCATTGGCGTGGACGGCGGCCGCGCGCTGGGCCTCCTGCGCGGCGATCACCGCATCTTCCGCGTCCTTCGCCTCCGCCCGCGCAGCTTCCGCGCTGGCGGCCGCTTCGCGCCAGCGGGCGAAGACCACCCGCCCTTCGGCGACGCGGATCTGTTCCGACAGGCGGATATAGCGTTCCGCCGCCTTGGCCTGCCTGCGCAGGCTGCTGGCCCGCGCTTCCATGTCCGACAGGATTTCGCCCAGCCGCACCAGATTGGCTTCGGCCGCGCGCAATTTCTGTTCGGCATCCTTGCGGCGGACGTGCAGGCCGGAAATGCCCGCCGCTTCCTCCAGCATGGCGCGCCGTTCCTGCGGCCGCGCGGCGATGACGGCGGCGATGCGCCCCTGGCTGACCAGAGCCGGGCTGTGCGGGCCCGTGGCGGCGTCGGCGAAGATCAGCGCGACGTCCTTCGCCCGCACATCGCGGCCATTGGCGCGGTAGGCGCTGCCCGCCCCGCGCTCGATCCGCCGGGTGACTTCCAGTTCGCCGTCGGGGCCGACCTCGACCGCGTTGAACAGCTCGCCCTGTTCCTGCACCGTCAGCAGCGACACTTCGGCGAAATCGCGCTGCGGCCGGGTGGAGGTGCCCGCGAAGATCACATCCTCCATGCCCGCGCCGCGCATCGACCGGGCGCTGGATTCGCCCATGACCCAGCGGATCGCCTCCAGCAGGTTGGACTTGCCGCAGCCGTTCGGGCCGACGATGCCCGTCAGCCCAGGCTCGATCCGCAGCTCCGTTGGGTCCACGAAGCTCTTGAAGCCGGACAGCTTGAGCCGCTTTATCTGCATCGGGCGGCTCTAGCGCAGGGCCGCATGGCCGCCCGGCCAGCAGAAGCGCAAGGATGGAATGTCAGCCCCCCGGATGACAATCAGATGCCCGCTTGTTTCAACTTGGGCTGCAACGTCGCCCAGGTGGCGGTGTTTTCCAGCACGCTGCCGTTCAGGATGAAGGTCGGCGTGCCTTCGATCTTATATTCCGACGATGCCGTTTCGACGCCCTTGGCCAGTTTTTCGGCGGCGGCGGTGTCGGCCAGGCACTGCTTGGCCTGATCTTCGGCGATGCCGCGCTGCTTGGCGAAATCGATGAGGCCCACGGCATCGGCCAGCTGGGCAAAGCGCTGGGCGGGCGGAGCGCTCATCAACTGCTGATATTTGGCGTCGCCCAGCGCCTGCGCCTTTTCGAACATCGCATTCTGGTTGGTGAAGAATTGTTCGGACAGCGGATAGAACAGGTCCTTGCCCCCGCAGCGCGCCAGCAGCGACGTGGAAATGTCGATGGGATCGCGCACGAAGTTGCGCAGTTCGTAGCTCATCTTGCCGGTGTCGACGATCTTGCGGATTTCCTCCGAAGCCTCGGCGGAAAAGTCGCGGCAATGGCTGCACGTATAGGATGCGAATTCGACCAGCTTCACCTTCGCATTGGGGTTGCCCATGATGAAATTGCCTTCCGGCGTCGCCGTCACCGTCTGCGACCAGCTGGTTCCGGCGGGAGCGGCCACGGCGGCGACGGGTTCGGCCGTGGCCGTATTGCCCGCATCGGTCTTGCCGCAGGCCGACAACGTCAGGGAAAGGGCGATCAGGGCGAGTCCGGTAAAGGCTTTCACGTGTGGCAAGCTCCGCTAGTCGGCGTGATGAGTGGCCTCATGTAGTTCACTGCGCCGGAGCGGGCAATGCGTCGCGCAAGCTCGCCCAACTCGACCCGCCCGCCAGCGTCCCGTTGATGGTGAAGGCGGGCGTGCCGCTGATCTTCAACGTCTTCCAGGCTTCGTTGGTCATCGCCAATATCTGCTTCATCGACGCGGGATCGTTGATGCAGGCGTCAAGCCGCGCGGGCGTGAAGCCGCGTTTGCCCATCAGCGCGTAAAGCCCCGTCTTCTGCCCGATGTCGCGCAGCGACGCCTTCTGCTCCTGCGGCTTGGCGGCGCTGCCGTCATAGGCCTGGAGCTGTTCCATCCAGGCGTTCTGGTTGGCGAACAGCGCCTCATGATTGCCGAAAAAGCGCTTCGGGCCGCCGCACCGGGCCAGCAGCGCGGCGGTCAGGTCATATTTGTCGCGCACCGCGTTGCGGACTTCCACGCTTACCTTGCCGCCCTGCACATAGCCGGTCTTGAGCGGCCCGCTCGCTTCCTCGACGAAATGGGCGCAATGGCTGCATGTGTAGCTGACATATTCGACCAGCTTGGTCGGCGCGGCGGGATTGCCCAGCACATGGCCGCCGATCGGCGACAGGGTGACGTGGCTGGTCCACTTCGCGGCCGGAGCAGCGGCAAGCGCGGCGGGCAGGGCCGCGAGGACAAGGGGCAGGAGAAGCTTTCTCATATGCCGGTTCCATATAGCGCGCCTCCTGAACGGAAGCGGAAAGGCGATGTCAGCTGATCTTGGGCAAGCCGCTGGAATTGGCAAGCCCCTGCGCCAGCGATTCCAGCACCGTGCGCAATTCGGGATCGCCGATGTCGCGCAGCGATTCGCCCAGTTCCACCGGCACCGGCTTCAGGTTGCGGGGCGGCGGGCGGCGCTCGCTGGGGGTGGCGCGCACCTCGCCCTGCCGCATCGCGATCCTGGTCACCGCCGCATAGCCGAAGAAGCGGTTCACCCGCTCGATGATGTCCGGCAGCACATGCTGGATCATCGGCGCATGGCCGCTCATGACCGTCAGTTGCAGCGTGCCGCCCGCTTTCTTGCCCACCGGGAAGCGGATTGATTCGGGTGCGGAGATGGCGGCATAATGCGCGCCGACGATTTCGGGCCAGCGGGTGACGACGCTGGACTGGACGAAGCCGAACTTGCGGAAAGCCGCCGCGCCGATCTGCGGCATCAGGTCGGCAATCTGCCGGGGACCGCCCACGCGCGGGCGCTCGGCCGCCGCGGCGTCGCGTATTTTCATTTTCGGCGTTGCAGGGCGTTCCGTCATCGCCCGCTTAATGGCATAGCGCCGCCATGCGCGTCGAGGGGACTCACACAAAAATCGCCAGTGACCTGCTGGCCCATTATGACGTCCACGCCCGCCGCCTTCCCTGGCGCGCGCCGCCGGGCAGCAACGCCGCCGATCCCTATCGCGTGTGGCTGTCGGAAGTGATGCTGCAACAGACCACGGTCGCGGCCGTCATCCCCTATTTCCATGCCTTCACCGATCGCTGGCCCACCGTGGACGCGCTCGCCGGGGCGCAGGATGCCGATGTCATGGCGGCATGGGCGGGGCTGGGCTACTACGCCCGCGCCCGCAATCTGCTCGCCTGCGCCCGCGCCGTCGCGGGGGACCTTGGCGGCGCGTTTCCCGCGTCGGAGGAGCGGCTGCGCGCGCTGCCGGGGATCGGGGACTATACCGCCGCCGCCGTCGCCGCCATCGCCTTTGGCCAAAGGGCCGTGGTGGTGGACGCCAATGTCGAACGGGTGGTCGCGCGCCTTTTCGCCATCGAAACCCCTCTGCCCGCCGCCCGGCCGGAAATTCGCGCGGCGGCGGATCGCATCACGCCCGACAGCCGCGCGGGCGATTTCGCGCAGGCGATGATGGATCTGGGCGCGACCATCTGCACGCCGCGCAACCCCGCCTGCGGCATCTGTCCGCTCAGGGACGATTGCGCCGCCTTCCGCACCGCTGACCCCGCCGCCTTTCCCGTCAGGCTGGCGAAGAAGGCGAAGCCGCACCGCACCGGCCATGGCTGGTGGATGGAGCGGGCGGACGGTCATGTCTGGCTGGTCCGCCGTCCCGGCAAGGGGCTGCTGGGCGGGATGCGCGCTCTGCCCTCGTCCGACTGGAGCGCCGCGCCCGATCCGGCCCCGCCGCTGGACGCGCGGTGGACGACGCTCGCTGATCCGGTGGCGCATGTCTTCACTCATTTCTCGCTCAGCCTGACCATCCATGTCGCGCATCTGCCGCCGGACGTCACGCCGCCGGGAGAGGGCGAATGGTGGCCGCTGGAGCGGCTGGAGGAGGCGGGGTTCCCTACCCTGTTCCGCCGTGCGGCCCAGGCCGCGATGAAGGAGAGCAGATATCATGCATGACCCCGGCGCACTCACCCGCGAACAGCTCGGCTTTGTGGGAGGAAGGCTCGACCGGGTCGATCATATCCGCGCCCGGCCGGATCTCGCCGCCCAGACCTTCGCCCTGCCGGAGACGCGCATCGTCGCGCTGGACGGGCTCGATCCCGTCACCGCTGACGGGCATCTGGTGATGGAGGCCGCCGCGCCGGGCGCGCGGGCGGAGGATCATGTGCTGCTGGGCCTGGACGACCTCCAGCGCCCCATCTTCGCCCGTCTGGCGGAGCAGGTGGAAGGCGGCTTCTTCCCCACGGAGCGCAGCCGCGCCATCGCCACCGAACTGCCCGCGCATGAGATCGCGCTGTACGGCACGGCACGCAGCCTGGTCCACTGGCACGCCCGGCACCGCTTCTGCTCGGTCTGCGGATCGCCGACGCAGGCCGAAAAGGCGGGCTGGTCGCGGCGCTGCGGCGCGTGCAGTTCGGAACATTTTCCCCGCGTCGATCCCGTCGCCATCATGCTCGCCGAACATGACGGGCGGGTGCTGCTGGGGCGGCAGCATCGCTGGCCCGAACGCTTCTATTCCGCGCTCGCCGGCTTCATCGAGCCGGGCGAGACGATCGAGGAAGCGGTCGCGCGGGAAATCAAGGAGGAAGCGGGCGTCACCGTCCATTCCGTCCGCTATGTCATGAGCCAGCCCTGGCCCTTTCCCTCCTCGCTGATGGTCGCCTGCATCGGCGTCGCCGGTGACGACGCGCTGACGCTGGACGAGACGGAGATAGAGCATGCCTTCTGGTGCGATGCGGACGGCGTGCGCGCGGCGCTGGCCAACGAACCCGGCGCGCCCTTCATCGCGCCGCCGCCCATGGCGGTCGCCCGGCATCTTCTGAAACACTGGCTCGACGGGCAGCTTGTCCCGCCCGGACCAAGCGCGTAAGGCCCTTGAGCCTCACACGCCATAGCAGGATTATCGTTCGCCCATGCTCAGCCTCGAAGAAGCCCAGTCGCGCGCTCAGGATCTGGTGACGGCGGCTCGCAGGGCGGGGGCGGACGCCGCCGATGCCGTCTATGCGGGCAACGCGTCGACCACGGTCGCGGTCCGCCTTGGCGCGCTGGAAGATGTGGAACGGTCGGAGGGGGAGGAAATCGGCCTCCGCCTGTTTGTCGGGCAGCGGTCCGCCAGCATTTCCGCGTCGGACATGAATCCCAAGACGCTTGCCACGCTGGTCGAACGTTGCATCGCCATGGCGCGCGAGGCGCCCGAAGACCCCTATGCCGGGCTCGCGCCGGAGGACCGCCTGCTGCGCGAAGCGCCCGCTGATCTCGACCTGATCGACCCGTCGGAGCCCGCGCCCGCCATGCTGCGCGAACGCGCGCTGGCTGTCGAGGAAGCCGCGCGGGCGGTGCCGGGCGTCACCAACAGCGAAGGCGGCGGCGCGTCCAACGGCCGCAGCCAGATGGCGCTCGTCACCAGCCACGGCTTTGCCGGATCCTATGCGGGCACCAGCCATTCCACCTGGGCGAGCGTGCTTGCCGGGACGGGCGCTGGCATGCAGCGCGACCATGCCAGCCACAGCGCCCGCTATCTGGAGGATCTGGAGGACGCGTCCGCCATCGGCGCCCGCGCGGGGGAGCGGGCGGTCGCTGCGCTCAACCCCGTCAAGGCGGGCAGCAGCGTCATGCCGGTCGTCTTCGATCCGCGCATCGGCTCCAGCCTGATCGGCCATCTGATCGGCGGCATTGTGGGTCCCGCGATCACGCGGCGGTCCAGCTTCCTGCTCGATTCGCTTGGGCAGGCGCTATTTGATAGTTCAATCACTATTATCGACGATCCCCTGCGGCCGCGCGGCCTGCGTTCGCGGCCCTTCGACGGCGAAGGCCTGCCCGTCGCGCGCCGGGCGTTGATCGAACGGGGCGTGCTGACCGGATGGCTGCTCGACAGCGCGTCGGCCCGCCAGCTTGGGCTTGCGCCGACCGGGCATGCGGGCCGGGGCGGCGGCGGGCCGGGCGTCACCAATGTCCATATGGAGCCCGGCAGCGTCACGCCCGCCGAACTGATGGCGGACATCAAGCGCGGCCTTTATGTCACCAGCCTGATCGGCATGGGCGTCAACGGCGTCACCGGCGACTATAGCCGGGGTGCGGTGGGCTTCCTGATCGAGGATGGCGCGATCGGCGGAGCGGTTTCGGAAATCACCATCGCAGGCAATCTCAAGGAGATGTTCCGCGCGATGACGGCCGCGAACGACCTCAGCTTCCGCCATGCCATGAACGTTCCCACATTGCGCGTCGACGGGATGACCATTGCCGGAGGCTGATATCGACCTGCGCGCCGTTGCCGGGGCGGTTTCGGACGCTGCGGACCGCGCACTGGCCCTGTGGGCGGGCGGCCAGACATCGGTCCGCCAATGGGAAAAGCTGCCCGGCCACCCCGTTTGCGAGGCGGACCTTGAAATAGACGATATGCTGCGCCGTAGCCTGAGCGCGATCGATCCGTCCGCCGGATGGCTTTCGGAAGAGACGGCCGACACGGTCCACCGGCTTGGCCTTTCGCGCGTGTGGGTGGTCGATCCGATCGACGGCACGCGCGACTATCTGCGTGGGCGCACTGGCTGGGCGGTATCCGTTGCGCTGGTCGAACATGGGGCGGTGCGGATCGGCATCCTCGCCGCGCCCGCCCGCAATCAGCTATGGCTGGCGCAGGCGGGGCTGCGGATCAACTGCCCCGGCATGACAGGGATCTCGTCACCGTGGAAAAGCCCAACAGCATCGCCCTGCGCATGGCGATGGTGGCGGCTGATGAGGCGGATCTGGTCGCCACCGTCCGCTGGGGCAATGAGTGGGATGTCGCCGCCGCCGCCCTGATCGCGCAGGAAGCGGGCGCGGTCGTCACCGACGCCTTGGGAGAGCCTCTCTCCTTCAACCGGCCGGAACCCACAGCCTTCGGCCTGCTATGCGCCGCGCCCGGCATCCACGAAGCGGCCACGGAGCGGCTCGGCCCACGCGCGCGCGATCTGCTGGCGCGCGGCTGATCATTCCATCAGCGGCCTGTCAGGCCCCGGGCGCGCCGCAGGAACAGGAGCGAGCCTGCAACCCTGACGGTCAGAGCTTGCCATATTTGGCTTCAAAGCCGGCAAAGTCCCCCGCCGCCAGATATTTCGCCTGGTCCACCCATTGGTCGCGCACCGGGCGTCCTTTGAAATTGCCCAGCTTGGCATCGATCGCGGCGATGTCGGCGTCCGTCCAGTTCGCGATCTGCGCATAGCTGGTGACGCCCAGATCGGTGAGCAGCTGGTTGAGCTTCGGCCCGATCCCCTTCATTCGCAGCAGATTGTCGCCCTCGCTGACAGGCATGGCGATGGAGGGAGAAGCGGGGATCGGCTGCTGCGCCTCCGCCGGTTCGGGCGTTGCAACCGGCTCAACCGCGGAAGTAGTAGCCACGGGATCGATGGCGGTAGCACTGAGCGGCGCTGCCGCCTGCGTGGCGATGGGCGCGGCTTCGGGCGGCGTGGCGGCAACGCTGGCGCTCTCGCCAGGAACGTCTCCCTTCCGCCGTCCCCCCAGCAGGAAGACAAGGGCGATGATGATCAATAGCCCGACCAGCAGCCAAAGGCCGTAGTCCATCAAAAATTCCTGCATTCTCTCGCTCCTCCCTGTTCCGGCGGCTATCTAAGGATGCCCGGCCGCCTGTAGCAAGGGGGACCTGCCCCCTTCACCGCGTCTCGCGCGCCACTTCCCGCCAGCCGATGTCCCGGCGGCAGAAGCCTGTGGGAAAGCTGATGGCATCGACCGCGCGATAGGCGGCGGCCTGTGCCTCGCTTACGGAATCGCCCGTCGCCGTGACGTTCAGCACGCGCCCGCCATTGGCCACCAGCACGCCGTCCTTTTCCGCCGTCCCCGCGTGAAAGACGCGCGCGCCGCCTGCTTCCGCCGCGTCGATGCCGCTGATCTCGCCGCCCTTTTCCGGCGTACCCGGATAGCCCCTTGCCGCCATGACGATGGTAAGCGCCGTCCGGCCGGCAAGCTGCACCGGCCCCTGGTCCGCAAGCCTGCCTTGCGCCACCGCGAGCAGCAGCGCGGCCAGATCGCCATCGAAGCGCATCATCAGCACCTGGCATTCGGGATCGCCAAAGCGGGCATTATATTCGATCAGCTTGGGCCCTTCGCTGGTGAGCATGAGTCCCGCATAGAGCACGCCGGAATAGGGCGTCCCTTCGGCGGCTAGGGTGTCCACGGTCGGGCGGATGATCCTTTCCATGACCTCCGCCTCCAATTCGGGCGTCAGCACCCGCGCCGGGCTGTAGGCGCCCATGCCGCCGGTATTTGGTCCGGTGTCGCCGTCGCCCACCCGCTTGTGATCCTGCGCCGATCCGAAGGGCAGGATGGCCTTCCCGTCGGTCAGGGCGAAGAAGCTCGCTTCCTCGCCGGTCATGAACTCCTCCAGCACGACCTCCGCGCCAGCGCCGCCGAACGCGCCGGAGAACATGGACTCCAGCGCCTCGACCGCCTCCTCGCGCGTTTCGGCGATGATCACGCCCTTGCCCGCCGCGAGGCCATCGGCCTTGATCACCACCGGCAGGCCGAAATCGTCGAGCGCCGCGATCGCTCCATCCTTGCTGTGGACCCGTTCATACGCCGCCGTGGGGATTCCCGCGCGCTTGCACAAATCCTTGGTGAAGCCCTTCGATCCTTCCAGCTGGGCGGCCTTCTTCCCCGGCCCGAACACGGGATAGCCCTTCACCCGCAGATTGTCGGCCAGCCCCTCCACCAGCGGCGCTTCCGGCCCGATCACCACCAGCCCGATCGACTGGCGCAGGCAAAAATCCACGACCGCGCGATGATCGGTCACGTCAAGGTCGACCAGCGCCGCATGCTGGGCTATGCCCGGATTGCCCGGCGCGGCATATAGTGTCTTGACCAAGGGCGATTGCGCCAGCTTCCAGGCCAGCGCATGTTCGCGGCCACCGCCGCCTAGCAGAAGGATGTTCATTTCGCCCATGTCCCCGGAATGTGAAGCTGGTTTCGATGCGTCGGGCCGCCTGTTAGCTGAGGAACGGGCAGGGGACAACGCGCCGCCGCTGTCGGTGAGCGAATTGTCCGCGCAGTTGAAGCGCACGGTCGAGGACCGCTTCGGCCATGTGCGCCTGCGCGGCGAGATTTCGGGCTATAAGCGGGCGGCTTCGGGACATATGTACCTGTGCCTCAAGGACGATAATGCCGTCATAGATGGCGTGATGTGGAAGGGCGGCGCGGCCCGGCTTCCCTTTGCGCCGCAGGACGGCGTCGAAGTGATCGCCACCGGCAAGCTCACCACCTATCCCGGCCGGTCCAAATATCAGATCGTCATCGAACGCATGGAACTGGCGGGCGAAGGCGCGCTGATGGCGCTGCTTGAAAAGCTCAAGGCGAAGCTCAGCGCCGAAGGGCTGTTCGACCGGAGCCGCAAGCGCCCGCTCCCCTTCATGCCCCGGACGATCGGCGTCGTGACATCGCCGACCGGCGCCGTCATTCGCGACATATTGCATCGTCTGGAGGATCGTTGTCCCACCCATGTGCTGCTCTGGCCCGTGCTGGTGCAGGGGCAGGGCGCGGCGGATCAGGTCGCGCGCGCGGTGCGCGGGTTCAGCGCGATGCAGCCGGGCGGACCGGTTCCCCGGCCTGATCTGGTGATCGTGGCGCGCGGCGGCGGGTCGATCGAGGATTTATGGAGCTTCAACGAGGAAGCCGTCATTCGCGCGGTCGCCGAATGCTCCATCCCGGTCATATCGGCGGTGGGGCATGAAACGGACACGACGCTGTGCGACTATGCCGCCGACATGCGCGCGCCCACGCCCACCGCCGCGGCCGAAATGGCGGTTCCTGTGCGCGCCGAGCTGGTGACCATGTTGAAGGAGCAGGGGCTGCGCATGGAGCGTGCCGTCCGGCGCGGCGCGGGGCAGGCGCGCGAGCGGCTGGAGATGCAGGCGCGGTTGATGCCTGCGCCCGATGCCTTGCTCGCGCCGCAGCGGCAGCGGCTGGACCAGCTTTCGGACAATCTGGGCAATTGCCTGCGCCACCGCATCGGCGACGCGCGGGCGCACCTCAATCAGGCGGGCGGCGCGCTTCGCCCCGCGCTGCTGCGCCAGCATCTGAGCCGCGCGGCGGAGCGTCTCGACCGCCTTCGCCTGCGCCCGGATTATCTCACCCGCGTCTTTCAGGACCGCGCCACCGCATTCGACCGCCTGTCGCGCCTGTTCGTGTCGGTCAATCCGGACCTCCCCCTCCAGCGCGGCTTCGCCCGCGTCATGGCGGGCGGCCGCCTCGTCAGGACGGTCGCGGATGCGGAAGCGGCAGGCGTGGTTTCGCTCCATTTCGCCGATGGCGCGATCGCGGCGACCGTGGAGGGCGGCGCGCTCCCGTCCCCCCTTGAGAAGCCGCAAAGCCAAGCTATATCCCCTGTGCCCCGTCCTTCCCGCAAGCCGCGTGAAGGCGGGGAAACCCGGCAGCAGGACCTTTTTTCCTGATGCCGTCCGAAAGAGAAAAAGGCCGCCTGATCCCATGCTGATGTCCAACCGCGATCGCCCGGCCCGGCTGCATTATATGGCCTACAGCTTCCGCATTTTGCAGGCGGGGGATCATGTCGTCTGCGCCGTCACCGGGCAGAAGATTCCGCTGGACGACCTGCGCTATTGGAGCATCGCCCGGCAGGAGCCCTATGCGAGCGCCGAAATTTCCGCCCAGGCCGAATTGAAGGCGCGCGGTGGGTAGAAGCCTGGTTTCTTTTAACTTCCTGATCATTCGGCCGCGATGAAGCTGCGCCTTGTTCTCGCGGCTCTGGCGATCACTTTCGCGGCTGCCCCGTCACCCGGCGCGCCGCAGGAGCAAGCCAGCATCGTCTTGCAGGGACAGCCGGTGCAGGGCGGCATCCTCACCGGCGCCGCGCCTGCGGGTACGGTCGAACTGCGGCTCGATGACCAGATCGTGCCTGTGGACGTTGATGGCCGCTTTCTCATCGGCTTCGATCGCGATGCTCCGGCGCAGGCGCGTCTCGCCGCCCGGCTGGCTGACGGGCGGACAATCGATCGCCTGCTCAGCGTCGCACCCGGCGCGTGGCGGATCGAGCGGGTCAATGCGCCCTTGCGCCCGGTCAGGGACAATGAAGCCTTCCTCGCGCTGCGCCGCCCCGAACTGGCGCAGATCGCCGCAGCCCGCGCAAAGGTGACCGGCGCGCAGGGGTGGCGTCAGAAATTCCTGTGGCCGCGAATCGGGCGCATCTCCGGCCTGTTCGGATCGCAGCGCATCTATCAGGGCGTTCCGGGAAGCTATCATGGCGGGATCGATATAGCTGGATCGACAGGACAGCCGGTCTTCGCGCCAGCGGACGGCGTGGTGATATTGGCCGCAGACCGGCCATTCACGCTGGAAGGCAGGCTGCTGATGATCGATCATGGTCATGGCCTCAGCAGTGCTTTCCTGCACCTGTCCGGCATCGACGTGAAGACGGGCGACACGGTGCGGCAAGGGCAACGGATCGGATCGGTCGGATCGACCGGCCGGGCGACGGGGCCTCATCTCCACTGGGGATTGCGATGGAACGATGCGCGCGTCGATCCGTTATTGGCGGCTGGACCAATGCCCGCTTCATAGCTGGCTCGCGCAATATCGCTCTCTGTCAAACGCGCTGTTTGATCAGAAATTCCGGCGCCCGCTTTGTTGCTATAACATTATTATCATGGCTGCCTTTTCGCTGTCATGACGCCTATGTGGCAAATTTACGACAGTAAAAGAACAATTTTATCCCGCCCCATCAACGTTGCTTTACACTCTTACAACGACTGCGCAGACTGGCCGCAGCACGTATGGAAAGGGGTTTGCTGTCGGGCTCCTTACACTCCTTTTCATGCGTCACACTAAGGCGTGCAGAGCCATCTGCGCGACTCCAGAGCAAGGGACTGGACTGTGAGGAACAATTCTAACTACGGATGGCTGCGCGCCAGCGCGGCGCTGCGGGCGCTTGCCTTCACCGGCGCAGGCTTCGCTGCTGTGGCCGCACCTGCCTATGCGCAAGACACTTCGCCGGACGCCGTCGCCGCCCAGGCCGCCGGGCCGGAAGGCGACGTGATTATCGTTACGGGATCCATCATCCGCCGGACGGATGCGGAAACACCTTCGCCGGTGACCACCATCTCAGTCGAAAATCTCGACCAGCGTGGCATCAGCACGGTGCAGGAGGGCATTCAGCGGATTGCCTCCAACAATGGCCCGGCGCTGACCAACAGCTTCTCCGCCAACGGCGCGTTCGCAGCCGGTGCATCGGCCGTGTCGCTTCGCGGCCTTTCGACCAATTCCACGCTCGTGCTGTTCGACGGCATGCGCGCCGCTTATTACCCGCTGTCGGATGACGGCACGCGCAACTTCGTCGATCTGAACACGATCCCTGATGACATTGTCGACCATGTCGAGGTGCTGCGCGACGGGGCGTCGTCCAGCTACGGCGCGGACGCGATCGCGGGTGTCGTCAACATCATCACCAAGCGCGAATTCAAGGGCATTTCCGGCCGTGCCGAAACAGGCATTTCCAGCCGGGGCGACGGTGCTCAGTACCGTTTGTCACTGACGGCGGGCAAGGGCGACATCGATGACGATGGCTACAATGCCTACATCAGCGGCTTTTACTATAAGAGCAAGCAGCTGAAAAATAATCAGCGGCCCTATCCTTATAACAGCGACGATTATCGCAATATCTGCCGTGACGGCAATTGCGGTCCCAACAATGTCGTTGACGGTCTTGACGACACCGGCGCCTATCCCGGTTTCAGCCCTGTCGTCACTAATACCGGCAGCACTTTCTTCGTTCGCCGCGCCAATCCTGCTTCGGCAACCGGTGCGCAGACCGGCCGCTACCAGATTCTCAATCCCTTGGCTGGCTGCAACCGGAGCACGCCCTATACGCTTACGCCTGATGATCTGGCGGCAACGGACCCTGACGGCAACCTGATCAACGCCGCCGCTCCGACCACGGTGTGCCAGGAAGATCTGACGAACAATTATGGCGTCATCAATCCCGACATCCAGCGCTTCGGGCTGTCGGCGCGCTTCACGGCGCGGATCGGCGATGACAGCGAAGCCTATGCGCAGTTCAACTTCCTGCAAACCGACGTCGGCTATGATGGCCTGCCCACCACGATCAGGGCCAATGCGCCAGCGCCTTTCTACTTCCCGCGCTACTCGACCTCGGGCAATGTCGCTTATTATGGCGGCAATACGATCCTTCAGCTGCCGGTCTATGTCTGCCCCCGTGGCACGACCGTCGCCTGCACGGCGGCGAACGGAACGCTGAACCCCAACAATCCGTTTGCGGCGGAAGGGCAGAATGCCGCCATCATCGGCCGTCTTCCCAATTCCATCGAGCATGACGAATCCCGCACGCGCGCCTATCGCGGCGCGATCGGGATCAAGGGACCGATCAACGACAATTGGAGCTATCAGGTCGACGCCACCGCGATGCACATGGACCTTCGCCGCAAGTCGGACGGCTATGTGTACATCCAGCATCTGCTCGACGTGATCGCCGATGGCAGCTTCAACTTCATCAATCCGGCGGCAAACAGCCAGGCTACGCTGGACTATCTGATGCCCACGGCCACCGCGACCTCCACTTCGGACCTCGTACAGGTTCAGGGAACGGTTCAGGGCAGCCTCATCGACCTGCCCGGTGGGCCGCTCCAGTTCGGCGCGGGCGTATCGTTCCGCTATGAAGCGATCGACTCTCCGTCGCTCAATTCCGACATCAATGGCGGCACGGAACGCTATTATCGCTTGAACGGCTTTGCCGTGAAGGGCGATCGCAAGGTCTATTCGGCCTATGCGGAACTGATCGCTCCCATCATCGATCAGGTCGAATTGAACGCCTCGGGCCGTTACGACCGCTATTCGGGCGGGATAGACAACTTCTCTCCCAAGGTGGGCGTGAAGTTCAAGCCAGTGCGTGAAGTGCTGCTGCGCGGCACCTATTCGAAGGGTTTCCGCATCCCCAGCTTCGGGGAAGCGAACGCGACCTTCCCGACGACCGGCTTCGTGACCAACACGGCAAATATCTTCAACGATGCCTATCTGGCGCAATATGGCTGCACCGTGGCCACTTTCGATGATGCTTGCCCGCAATATATTCGCAACGGCAGCTATGGTCAGACTTCGCTGAGCAACCCTGACCTCAAGCCTGAAAAGTCGCGCAGCTTCACGCTGGGCATCCTGGTTGAGCCGATGCGCAATGTCAGCTTCTCCGTCGATTATTATAACATCAAGAAGACGGGTGCGATCACAACCGCGGATAACACTCCGGCGCTCCAAGCCTACTATGCCGGACAGCCGATCCCCGCGGGCTTCAACATCATCGAAGATGTGCCCATCGCTCCGGGCGATACGCGCCAGCCGCGCGTCGCTTTCGTCCAGTCCGGCTTCATCAACGCCGACACGATCAAGTCGCAGGGCCTCGATTTCGCGGCGAACGCGCAGATCAAGCTCAATGACAGCATCACCTGGACGACTTCGCTGGAAGGCAGCTATATCATCAAGCTGTCCACGACCTTCCCCGACGGGTCGACCCAGCGCTATGACGGCACGCTCGGCAACTTCAACCTGACCGCAGGGTCGGGCACGCCGAAATGGCGCGGCACCTGGCTCAACACGCTGGACTTTGGCAAGTTCGCGCTGACCGGCACGCTGAACTTCTTCGGCGGCTATGACCTGTCGGCCATGGACCAGGGTGACGACTATAAGGACTGCGGCCAGATGACCGCCGGTTATCTGCCGTGCAAGGTCGATGATTACCTGACTTTCGACCTCAATGCGCAGGTCCGGGTGAACGACAACTTCACCTTCTACGCCAGCATGCTGAACGTGTTCGACGATCTGCCACCGATTGATCCGGTGACCTATGGCGCCCACGCCTACAACCCGGTTCAGGGTGGTTTGGGTATCCTTGGCCGCTACTTCAACATGGGTATCAAGGTGAACTACTGATCCTTCGGGTCTCGCAAAGGCAAAAAAGGAGGGGCGCTTCCATCACGGAAGCGCCCCTTTGTGCTATGCGCGCCTGCGAGGGCAGGAGCATGGAGACATCACCCCACGCTCAGCTTGAGCGCGCCATCGCCTTCATCCACGCGCACCGTTGATCCATCGGGCACTTCGCCGCGCAGGATCAGGTCCGCCAGCGGGTCTTGCAGATATTTCTGCACCGCCCGCTTCAACGGCCGGGCACCATAGATCGGATCGTAACCGACCCGCCCCAGCCACGCCCGCGCGCCGTCCGTCAGGTCCAGCGTCACCTTGCGGTCCTTCAGCAGCTTCGCCACGCGTGCGACCTGAATGTCCACGATGGGCGCCATATGGCTCGGACCCAAGCGGTGGAACAGGATCACCTCGTCCAGCCGGTTCAGGAATTCCGGCCGGAAATGGGCGCGGACGATGTCCATCACCTGGTCCTCGACCTTCTCCACAGGCTCGTCATCGGCAAGGCCCGCAATGAACTGGCTGCCCAGGTTCGATGTCAGCACGATGATCGTGTTGGTGAAGTCCACAGTGCGTCCCTGCCCATCGGTCAGGCGGCCATCATCCAGCACTTGCAGCAGCACGTTGAACACGTCGCCATGCGCCTTCTCCACCTCGTCGAACAGCACGACCTGATAGGGCCGCCGCCGCACTGCTTCGGTCAGCACGCCGCCTTCCTCATAGCCGACATAGCCCGGAGGCGCGCCGATCAGCCGGGCGACCGAGTGCTTCTCCATGAACTCGCTCATGTCGATGCGCACCATCGCGCTGTCGTCGTCGAACAGGAATCCGGCAAGCGCCTTGGTCAACTCCGTCTTGCCGACGCCCGTTGGCCCCAGGAACAGGAACGACCCAAGCGGCCGGTTCGGGTCCTGCAAGCCAGCCCGCGACCGGCGCACGGCTGTCGACACGGCCTTCACCGCATCGGCCTGCCCGATGACGCGCTTGCCCAGTTCCTCTTCCATGGCGAGCAGCTTCTCCCGCTCGCCTTCCATCATCTTGTCGACGGGGATCCCGGTCCAGCGCGACACGACCGAGGCAATGTCCTCGCTCGTCACTTCCTCGCGCAGCATCGCGCCCTCGGTCGCGCCTTCCGCCTCGGCGATCTTGCGCTCCAGCTCGGGAATGCGCCCATAGGCCAGTTCGCCCGCCTTGGCGAGGTCGCCCGCCCGCTGCGCCTGCTCCAGCTCCACACGCGCGGCGTCCAGCTGCTCCTTGAGCTTGCTTTCGCCCGCAATCTTGTCCTTCTCCGCCTGCCAGCGCTGCGTCAGCGCCGCCGACTGTTCCTCCAGATTGGCGAGATCTTCCTCCAGCGCCTCCAGACGATCCTTCGACGCCTTGTCGGTCTCCTTGCGCAGCGCCTCGCGTTCGATCTTGAGCTGGATGATCCGCCGGTCGAGCGTTTCGATCTCTTCCGGCTTGCTCTCCACCTCCATGCGCAGCCGCGACGCGGCCTCGTCCATCAGGTCGATCGCCTTGTCCGGCAGGAAACGGTCGGTGATGTAGCGGTTGGACAGCGTCGCCGCGCTGACGATCGCGCCATCAGTGATCCGCACCCCATGGTGCAGCTCATATTTCTCCTTGAGGCCCCGCAGGATGGAGATGGTGTCCTCCACCGTCGGCTCGCCCACGAACACGGGCTGGAACCGCCGCTGTAACGCCGGGTCTTTCTCGACATATTTGCGATATTCATCCAGCGTCGTCGCGCCGATGCAGTGCAGCTCGCCGCGCGCCAAGGCGGGCTTCAACAGATTGCCCGCATCCATCGCGCCTTCGGATTTGCCCGCGCCGATCAGCGTGTGCATCTCATCGATGAACAGGACGATCTGGCCTTCACCAGCCTTCACCTCGTCGAGAACGCCCTTCAGCCGCTCCTCGAACTCGCCGCGATATTTCGCGCCCGCGATCAGGCTCCCCATGTCGAGCGCCATCAGCGTGCGGTCCTTCAGCGTGTCGGGTACGTCGCCATTGGCGATGCGCAGCGCAAGGCCCTCCGCGATCGCGGTCTTGCCCACGCCCGGATCACCGATCAGCACGGGGTTGTTCTTGGTTCGCCGCGCCAGGATCTGGATCGTCCGGCGGATTTCCTCGTCACGGCCGATCACCGGGTCCAGCTTGCCTTCGCGCGCCGCTTCGGTCAGGTCGCGGGCGAATTTCTTGAGCGCGTCATAGCGATCCTCCGCACCCGCCGTATCGGCAGTGCGCCCGCCGCGCAGACTGTTGATCGCCGCGTTCAGCCCTTCCGCCTTCACGCCCGCCGCCGCCAAAGCCTTGCCCGCCGCCGTCGTGGTGGCGAGGGTGAGCGCCAGCAACAGCCGCTCGACGGTGACGAAGCTGTCGCCCGCCTTGGCCGCGACCTGCTCCGCGCTGTCCAGCACCCGCACCGCATCATTGTCAAGGCCGGGGGTCTGCTGCGCTCCGCTGCCGGACACTGCGGGCACCTTTGCCAGCGCCGCGTCGGTCTCCCGCGCCGCCACGGCGGCATCGCCGCCCGCCGCCTTGATCAGGCCGGACGCCATGCCCTGATTATCCTCCAGCAGCGCCTTCAAAAGATGCTCCGGGCTGATCCGCTGATGGTTCATCCGAATTGCGACGGTCTGGGCCGCCTGTAGGAAGCCCTTGGCGCGGTCAGTGAATTTTTCGAGGTTCATGAGCTAACCCTTCGTGAAACTTGCCCGGATGTAATGTGGCATAAAAGACACACAAGAGGCGCTACGCAAAATTCCTTAGGCTGATACTCCATGTTCCTGCGAAGACGGAAACCGGGTTCAGAAGGCGGACCAGGCTCCTGCCTTCACGGGGTGAGCTTTACGGTTTGGCCGCCTTCGCCGCGTCCGGCGCAAAGGCGTCGCCAAAGAAATCGCCCTTGTACCAGCGCGGCGCTTGCGGCTGGTCCGCGATCTCGCGCGCGATGGCATAGTTGACCCTGGCGAACTTGGCGGCCGCGTCCCAGTTGAAGGGCAGGCTCATCTGATCGGACGGCTGGTGATAGTCGGTCTTGAGGAAATGTTCGAACGCCTGCCGTCCGGGTCCCGCAAAACCCGTCATCAGGAAGACCGCTGGAACGCCTTCCTGCACGAAGCGATAATGGTCGGATCGCGTGAACAATCCTTCGGCGGGCAGCGGGTCGGGAGAGAGCGAGACGCCCTCCGCTCCCGCCGCCTTCGCGACGACCGGCCCAAGCGTCGAATGCTCCGCGCCAAAGGCCACCACATCCTGAAAGTCATAGGTCAGGATCGGCATATCGAGATTGACCACGCCCACCAGCTTGCCGCCCTGCGGCAGCACCGGGTTTTTCGCAAGGAATTGCGATCCGAGCAGGCCGTCCTCCTCTGCCGTGACCGCGGCGAACAGGATCGACCTTTTGGGCCGGTGGCCGCTTTCAGCGAAGGCCTTCGCCACCGCGAGCATGGTCGCGACGCCGGACGCATTGTCCATCGCGCCATTGTATATCTTGTCCGCGCCCGGCGCGCTGTCCTTGACGCCCAGATGATCGAGATGCGCCATCAGCAGGACATATTCCTGCCCCAGCACGGGATCGGAACCGGGCAGGATGGCGACGACGTTGCGGCTGGGCGCGGTGGCGGCGCTGCTGGACCGTTCGATGCGGACGGACGGCTTGAGCGCGAAGCCCCTGGGCCTTCCGCCCTTTTTCGCAGCCTGCGCGCGCAGGGCGCCAAGCTTGTGGCCCGATCCGGCCAGCAATGCGTCAGCGGCCGCATCATTGACTGTGGCGGTGATGCGGATGCCGGGGGTGCGGACGAAAGGCTGGCCGTCCGTCTCCAGCCAGCTGACAGCCGGTTCCTGCGCCCGGCTCTTGATCTTCGTCCAGGATGTGCGGCCCAGCATGGCGTCGGTGGGGATGGTGATCAACCCGATGGCGCCCGCTTCCTGCGCGGCCAGCGCCTTTTCGGCGGCCAGATGCGCGCCGACTTCGCTGGGCATGCCGACGGGCGAGCCGGACAGCGCCACCGCGATCTTGCCTTTCAGGTCGAGCCCGGCATAGTCGTCTATCTTCTCCCGCGCGGATTTCAGGCCATAGCCGACGAACACCGCCTGGGCCTCCAGCGCCTGCTGCGGTTCCCGGCCGAAGGGAGCGATGGCGACGTCGCCGCCATTGTCGAAGCGCCTGCCGCCGATGGTGAGCGAGGCTTTCCTGTCCCCGGCCAGCCGCGCGACCGACAGCGTCACCGGCTGATACCAGCTATCCCGCACCGCCTGATGCAGGCCCAGCGCTTCGAAGCGGGCGGCGACATAGCGGGCCGCGATGTCATAGCCGCGCGTCCCGGCGTCGCGCCCTTCCAGCAGATCGTCCGACAGGAAGGCGACATCGGCGCGGATCTGTCCGGCGGATATGGCGGCGGGCTGCGCTGCTGCGGCCATGGGCACAGCAAGCGTCAGAGCGAGGGCGGGCAAGATCATCAGGGGGCGCATCGGCGTGAACCTTCTTATGTTTGAAGCAGATAGCCTATCGCGCCTGTTCCCGCTGTCCAGCCTAATGCATATTGCGCCGTGAAAGCCGCTCGCTATGCTGCCATGGCCTGCCGCTGTTCCTTGCGGCCTGATCCCGACCTTTGATGAGGGCGCTCATGTCATTTCTTCCCCTGTCGCGCCGCGTGGCATTGTCGCTTGGCCTGTCCTCATTGGCCCTTCCGATCCTGGCCGTTCCCGCGCTGGCGGCTGCGCCCGCTCCGGCCGCCGCCCCCGCGCCGCTGTCCCGCCTCGTCGCCGCGGTCGACATTCCCTATGAGCAGTTCACGCTGAAAAACGGCCTGCGCGTCATCGTCCATACCGATCGCAAGGCGCCGGTTGTGGCGGTGTCGGTCTGGTATCATGTCGGATCGCGCTTCGAGCCCAAGGGGAAGACGGGCTTTGCCCATCTGTTCGAACATCTCATGTTCTACGGATCGGAAAATGCCGACGGGCCGTTCTTCGGAAGGCTGGAGGATATCGGCGCGACCGACTGGAACGGCACCACCTGGTTCGACCGCACCAACTATTTCGAAACGGTGCCCACCGGCGCGCTCGACCGGGCGCTGTTCCTTGAGTCCGACCGGATGGGCCATCTGCTGGGCGCCGTCACCCAGGCCAAGCTCGATACCCAGCGGGGCGTCGTCCAGAATGAAAAGCGCATGGGCGAGAATGAGCCCTATGGCCTCGTCGAATATGCGCAGCTCGCGGCCCTCTTGCCCGAAGGCCATCCCTACCGGCATTCGACCATCGGTTCGATGGCCGACCTGAACGCCGCCAGCCTTGCCGACGTGCAGAACTGGTTCAAGACGCATTACGGCCCCAACAACGCCGTGCTGGTGCTGGCCGGGGACATCGACGTGCCCGCCGCCAGGGCGAAGGTCGAAAAGTGGTTCGGCAACATTCCCGCGGGGCCCGCGCCCAGGGATGTGGACGCATCGGTGCCCACGCTCGACAAGGATGTCGAAAAGCTGATGCATGACAATGTCGCGGCGACCCGGCTCTACCGCAACTGGATCGTGCCGGGGGTGAATTCGGCCGACCTGCCGCAGCTTGACCTTGCCATGGCGGTGTTCGGCGGCCTCAAATCGTCCCGCCTCGACAATATATTGGTGCGGCAGGAAAAGGTTGCGGTCGGCGTCAAGGCCAGCATCCAGCCGTTCGAGAAGCTGTCCATCGCTGAGATCACGGTCGATGTGAAGCCGGGGCAGGACGCTGTCGCCGTCGGCAAGCGGCTCGACCAGTTGCTCGCCGATTATCTTGCCAGGGGGCCGGCCGCCGACGAAGTGCAGCGCGCAGCGACGCAGCAGCTTTCGGGCACGATCGCCGGTCTCGAAAAGGTCGGCGGCTTCAGCGGCAAGGCGGTGACGCTGGCCGAAGGCGCGGTCTATTCGAATGATCCGGGCAAATATAAGAAGGATCTGGCCCTCTACGCCGCCGCCACGCCGCAGTCCGTTGGCGACGCCGCCCGCAAATGGCTGGGACGGCCGGTATTCCGCCTGACCGTCGCGCCGGGAGAGCGGTCGGCGGAGGATAATGCGCTGGCGGGCAATGTGACGCATCATCCCGCTTATTTCCGCGATCCGGGCAAGCCCGCGCCGGTCGCAGCCACCCCGCCGCCGCGCACGAAGGTCGCCGAACCGCCGATCGAGCCGGTCAAGGACCTGGACTTCCCCGATGTCGAACAGGCGAAGCTGAAAAACGGCATCCCGGTCGTCTTCGCCCGCCGCGCCACCGTTCCGGTGGTTCGGGTTTCTGTCTCCTTCGACGCTGGCAATGCCGCCGATGACAAGGCCAGGCTGGGCACGGCGGCGCTGACCACGGCCCTGCTGGACGAAGGCACGAAAACGCGCAGCTCGGTGCAGATCGCCGAGGAGCAGGAGCGGCTGGGCGCGTCGATCGGCGCCAGCAACGGCATGGATGCCACCAATATCGGCCTTTATGCGCTCAAGCCCAATCTCGACGCGTCGCTGGGCCTGCTCGCCGACATCATCCGCAATCCCGCCTTCGCGCCTGCCGAGGTCGAGCGGCTTCGCGGTCAGTTGCTGACCCGCATCGCCGCTGAAAAGACCGAGCCGATGGCGATCGCTCAGCGTCTGCTGCCGCCCCTGCTCTATGGCGGGGCGCATCCCTACGGCATTCCTTTCACCGGTTCCGGCACGGAAAGCGGGGTAAAGGCGGTCACGCGGGCGGATCTGGCGGCGTTCCATGACAGATGGATGCGGCCTGACAATGCGACCATCTTCGTAACCGGCGACACCAGCCTTGCTGAAATCATGCCGCTGCTGGAAAAGCGCTTTGGCGACTGGAAGGCTCCGGCGGTCCCCAGGGGCACGAAGCTGTTCCGCATGGATCGCATGATGCGTCCCGCGCGGATCGTCCTGGTGGACAAGCCGCAAAGCCCGCAATCGATGATCCTTGCGGGCCTGCTGACGAACAAGCAGGGCACCAATAATCCCGTGACCCTGCTGACCGCCAATGAAGTTCTGGGCGGCAGTTCGACGTCGCGGCTGATCATGGACCTGCGGGAAAGCAAGGGCTGGGCCTATTCCGCTGGCAGCATGCTGCCGGGGGTGAAGGAAACGATCCCGCTGCTGGTCTATGCGCCCGTGCAGACGGACAAGACCGGCGCGTCCATCGCCGCCGCGCGCAAGGACATAGCCGATTTCCTGACCACCAAGGGCACCACAGAGGCCGAACGCAACCAGACCATCAACAGCCAGATATTGTCGCTGCCGGGCAGCTTCGAAACCTCGTCCGACCTGATGGCCGCGATGATGCGCAACCGCCTGCTGGGCCGGCCGGACGACTTTTACGAAAAGCTGCCCGGCCTTTACCGGGCGATGACGGCGGCCGATCTCGACAAGGCAGCGCGCGAGGCGATCGACCCTGATCGGTTGATCTGGGTTGTCGTGGGCGATGCGAAGCTGGTCCGGCCGCAGCTTGACGCGGTGGGCTTGCCCGTCGAAATGGGAACACTTGCCGACTGATGGCAGCTCAAGGAGATGGAATGATGGCGAATGTCGATGGCGCTTATGACTGCGTGGCGAAGACGCCGCTGGGCGATCAGAAGGGGGTGTTCACGGTCATCAGCTCCGGCAACAGCTTTCACGGCACCTTTGCTGGCATGATGGGGTCGCTGGACGTCGATGAAGGCAAGGTGGACGGCGACAAGCTCAGCTGGAAGATGAACATGACACTGCCCATGCCGATGACCATGGAATGCGAAGCGGTGGTGGACGGCGACACGATCAACGGCACCATGCAACTGGGCGCATTCGGCGCGGCGGGCTTTTCCGGCACCCGGCGCAAGTGAGGGGCGCTGCCGCCCGTGACTGACAGCGCCGCGCGTCCTTCCTGATGTCCCGGTCCGTCCTGACGCACGCGCTGGTGCAGAAGATGCCGCAGGTGGCGCGAAGCTGGCGGCATCTGGCGGACCAGGCATTGGCGGAGTTGCGGGTCTCGGCCAGCGCTGGATGGTGCCTGGTGCACCTCGCCCGGCTGGGGCCGGATGTGCGGCAGGCGGACCTCGCCGACGAACTGGGCATCACCCAGCCATCGCTGGTGCGGACGCTGGATCAGCTCGCGGCGATGGGGCTGATCGAACGCCTTCCCCATCCGCAGGACAAAAGATCGAACCGCGTCGAATTCACGCCTGGGGGCCGGGACCTTGCCGGACGGATCGAGGCGCGCCTGGGCGATCTGGCGCGCGATCTGTTCGACGGCGTTCCCGACGCCGCGGTCGAAATCACCGTCAACATGATGGAACTGATCGCCCGCCGCATCGCCGAGCGCCGGGGGCAGGCTTAGGGACCGCTCCGGCCGGGATAAAGCGTGACCTGCCGTGACCGCGCGCCCCGACCGCGACCCGTAGGCTTTAATATTGGACAGTCACGGTGACGGCCCGGCGGTTCTGCGCCCAGGCGGATTCATCCGAACCCAGCGCGGCCGGGCGCTCCTTGCCATAGCTCACCGTGTTGATCCGGCTGGGGTCGATGCCCAGCGAAGCGAGATAGTTTTTCGCGGCGTTGGCGCGGCGTTCGCCCAGCGCGATATTATAGTCGCGCGTCCCACGCTCGTCGGCATGGCCTTCGATCGTGACGCGCACATTGGGGTTCTGTTGCAGCCAGGCGGCCTGGCTCTGGAGCGTCTGCTGGTCCTGCGCATCGACATCATATTGGTCGGTGCCGAAGAAGATGCGGTCAGACGAGACGGAGGCGACAAAATCCTCCTGGCTGCCCTTAACCGGGCCGCTGGTGGTTCCCGTGCCGGTGCCGGTCTGCGCGCTGGTATCCCCGGCGGGCGGCGGCGGCAGGTCCTTGGGCGCCTTCTTCCCGCATGCGGCCAGCGCGAGGACGGAAGCGGCGATCAGCAGGGGGCGGGACAGTTTCATCGGCATCTCCTTTGGAGCGAGTTGAATCCGCGGCGGCGCTAAAGATCGTTACGCCGCCGGGACGATAGAGTTCCATGTCAGGGAAGCAAGGGGCCCCAGGCGGGGTCCGAACCGCTGAGCGGTGTGGGGATACGCCGCTCGTTCACGCCGGTCAGGTCGACCTGCCACACCTGGCTGCTGCCTTCGCGACCGGGGGTGGTGCGGAAGAATTGCAGCACGCGGCCATTGGGCGACCAGGTCGGCTGTTCGTCCTGCCAGCCATTGGTCAGAATGCGCTCATTGTCGCCGGTTGGCGTCATGACCGCGATCTTGAAATCGCCGGAAATCTTGGTGAAGGCGATCAGGTCGCCGCGCGGGCTCCATTCGGGCGTGGCATAGCGGCCGCCGCCATGGCTGATCCGGCGCTGGCCTGAACCGTCAGCGTTCATCACATAGATTTGCTGGCTGCCCGAACGGTCGCTTTCAAAGACGATCCTGGTGCCGTCCGGCGAATAGCTGCCGCCGACATCGATGCCCGGCGCGGTGGTGAGCCGTGTCGGCGTTCCGCCGCTGGCGGGCACGCGATAGATGTCGGTATTGCCCGCCACCGCCATGGAAAAGAGGATGTTGCGCCCATCGGGCGACCAGCGCGGCGCGAAGGTGGGATTGTTGCTTTCCGTCACCAGCCGCTGCCTGCCGGTGCCGATGTCATAGACATAGATGCGCACCCGGTTGTTGAGGTAGCTCACATAGACGATCGACTTGTAATCCGGCGAGAAACGCGGGGTGAGGGCGATCGACTGGCCATTTGTGATGAAGCGGTGGTTCGCGCCGTCGCTGTCCATGATGGCCAGCCGCTTGGTGCGGTTCCCCTTGGGGCCGCTTTCCGCGATATAGGCGATGCGGCTGTCGAAGAAGGGGCTTTCTCCCGACAGGCGGGCATAGATGGCGTCGGCGCATTTATGCGCGGCGCGCCGCCAGTCGCGCGGTGCGACGACATAGCCCTGCCGCGTCAGCTCCTGCTTGAGCGCGACATCGTAGAGATAGCAGCCCACGGTGATGTCCGCCTCACCGCCCGTGGTGCGGACGAAACCCTGCACCAGCGCCTCGTAAGCGCCCCATTTGTCATAGGCCGGATTGGTGACTTCCGGGAAGGCGATGGCGGGAACGCCGCCGGGGCCGGACGGATCGAACAGGCCCGACCCCTTGAGGTCGGTGGCGATGACTTCGGCGATCTTGCGGCCAAGTTCGGTCGAGGACCCGGCCGGGGTGGAAACTTCGGCCTGCGGCGGCAGGGCTGGCACGACGATCTTGAGGTTGCTGTCGATCTCGCCGGTGACGTCGACCGACAGCTGCGCCTGGACAGGCGCGGCCACGAAAGCGGCCGCGAACATCACGGCCAGGGCAGATAGTCCAAAAGCTTTCATCGCGCCTTCCTTGCATAGACTCTGAGCGGCTTGAGCCATTTCCATTGGTCGTAATATTCCGAAGGCAGGTTCTGGAAGGGCGACGCCTGCAACACTGCCTGGATCGCCCGTTCCTTGTAGACGGAAACCTGCGGGCGGTTGCTGTCATTCACGCCCTGCACGTCGATCACTTCCGGCCTGCCGACGACGCGGCCATTGCGGTCGAGCTTCACGTCCAGCAGCGCCACGAGCAGTTCGACATCGGCCCCCGACGGCAGCCGCAGATGCGGATAGATCTGATTGCTGATCACATTGTTGAGCGCCGCCTTCTGCGCCGGACCCATGGCTGCGGCGGGGGGCGGCGCAGGCGTGCGCGGCGCGTCAGCGCTGGTATCGATGCCCTTTAGGAAATCCTTGCCCAGCAGGGAACCGCGCGGCTTCTGCGCCTTGCCCTCGCCGGACGCGCGGGCGGGGGCGTCCGCCTTCGGCGTGGCCTTGGACTTCGATGGCGCAGGGGCCGGGGCTGCCGCCTTGGGCTTGGGATTAGTCGGCGCAGGCTTCGATTTCACTGCCGGCTTTTCGGGCGCCGGTTTCGGCCTGGACGCCGGTTTTTCAGGCGCGGGCTTGGGTTTTGGTTTGGGCGCGGCCTTGGGCACGTCCTTCTTCGGCGGAGCAGGCTTCGGCGGAGGAGGCGCGGGCGCGGGCGCGGGAGCAGGTTCAGGTTCGGGTACTGGCGCAGGTTCCGGCACTGGCGCGGGTGCGGGCGCGGCGTCCTCGGCGGGACCTTTCTCCGGCGCAACGCTGGGGGGCGGCGGCTGCGTCGACACCCGTGGGGCCATGGATTCCAGCGCGACCTCGTCCACCAGGCTGACGTCCATCGGCGGCGATTTGAGCTTCAACGGATTGGGCGTGGCGAGGAAACCGGCCGACAGGAGCCCGAACAGCAGCACATGCCCCGCTGTCGCGACGCCAAGCCCTATTTTCTCCGCCCGCTCCATAGCCACGAGTCCCTATGGCTCCTATTCTGAACCGCTGCTGACGGATGCGGACGGGCCAGAGCCATTCTCCGCCCCGGTGCTGACCAGCGCGACCTTGTTCAGCCCAGCGCGGTTCAACTCGCCCATCACCCGCATCACCCGCCCGTAATCCAGCGCCGTGTCGGCGCGCAGGAAGATCTGGGGCGGATCGGGCTGGCCGGCATTGGCGGCCATGATCTCGGCCAGGCGGCTCGGCAGATCGGCATCGCTCACCTGATCGTCATCAATGAAGATCGCGCCGTCCCGGTCCACCGACACGACCGTCGGCTTCTGGTCCTGGTCCAGCCCCTTGGCGCGCGTTTCCGGCAGATTGACGGGAACGCCCGTCACAAGCAGCGGCGCGGTCACCATGAAGATGATGAGCAGCACCAGCATGACGTCGACCAGAGGCGTCACATTGATGTCCGCCATCGGCGCGCGCCCGCGTCCCCGGCGGCCGGAAGGAGGCCCGGACATGGCCATCAGGCGTGCCTTTCCAAAAAGAAGGCCATGGGAACCCCCGTTCGGGCTGAGCCTGTCGAAGCCTTCTGCTGAGCCGCAGGCGAAGCGCCTTCACTTCGTTCAGGCATGGCCTTCGACAAGCTCGGGCTGAACGGAGAAGGACAGATCATCACCGCTGCGCCTCCAGCTCGCGGCTCAGCGTCGAATAGAATCCGTCGGCGAAACGGGTGAGCTTGGCTTCCATGCGATTGATGCCGTGGCTGAAGCGGTTGTAGGCGATCACCGCCGGGATGGCCGCGAACAGGCCGATGGCGGTGGCGAACAGGGCTTCGGCGATGCCCGGCGCGACCACGGCGAGCGAGCTGTTCTGTTCGGCCGCGATCGCGGTGAACGCCCGCATAATGCCCCATACCGTGCCGAACAGGCCGACGAAGGGGGCGACCGAACCGATCGTGGCCAGGATGTTGAGGCGGTCCGACAAGCGATCGACTTCGGCCGCGATCGTGCTCGACATGCTGGTGGACAGCCGGTCGCGCGTGCCTTCGCGATCGATCACTTTCTGCGCGGTGGAGCGGCGCCATTCGGTGACCCCGGCGGCCATCACCTTGGCAGCGGGGAAGTCGGCCTTGCCACGCGCCTCATAGAAGCGGTCGATATCCTCCGCCTTCCAGAAATCCGCCTCGAACGCGCTGCTCTGGCGGCTGGCCCGGCGCAGGGTGAAGGTGAAGCCGATGATCATCGCCCAGGTCCAGATGCTGGCAAGCAGAAGCCCCAGCATCACCACCTTCACGACGATGTCCGCCTGCAGGAACAGGGCGAGCGGCGAAATGGTGGCGGCTTGCGCGGCGGCGCCGGCTGCTGCGCCAACGTCGGGCATCATGAGGCTCATGGGTTGATGTCTTCCCCTTTCATCAAACGGCTGAAAATATCGATCCAGGGCTTGGGTTGCCTTTGCGGGCGGCCCTGCTGAGTCAGGAAGGCGACCGAGACTTCGCCGTCCGTCAGTATTTCCTCCCCGCGCCTGACTCTCTGATGAATGACGCAGCTTGCCGCGCTGAAAGCGGTGAGGCGGCTTTCCACCAGCAGGTCATCGTCCAGGCGCGCGGGGCGGCGGTAGCTGATCTTGATATCGGTGACGGCATAGACGCCCTCGCCCGCTTCATGCGTGGCGCGCTGGTCGATCCCGGCGACGCGCAGCATGTCCGACCGCGCCCGTTCCATATAGCGCAGATAATTGGCGTGATAGACGAGGCCGGACAGGTCCGTGTCCTCGAAATAGACGCGCAAGGGAAAAAGATGCGCCGCACCGGCGAACCTTCCGGTCGCCGGAACGGGCATGGGCTCAGAAGCGGACATGCGCGGCCTTTTAGCCATCCTGCGGCCAAGGCGCAAAGACGGAAATGAGGTCCGTCAAACCATCCTGCCGGGCGAGCAGGGCTTTCCGTCCCGCCGCGTGCCGCTTGCCCCGATTGCCCGGACTGTAAAAGCGCTGGCCGCGTCCGCGCCTTGCCGCTAGGGGATCGGCAAAATCAATCCTGGCGGAGGCAAGGCTATGGCGGAGATCCGGGTTATAGGCGTTATCGGCGCTGGTCAGATGGGCGCTGGCATCGCGCAGGTGTCGGCGCAGGCGGGCTATGACGTCATCCTGTGCGACGTCGATCTCGCGCGCGCCGAAAAGGGCCGCGACGGCGTGGCGAAGCAGCTCGCCAAGGCGGTGGAGAAGGGCAAGCAGAGCCAGGCGGACATGGACGCGGCAATGGCGCGCATCCGCGTCAGCGGCGATCTGGCCCCCCTTGCCGAAGCGCAACTGGTGATCGAAGCGGCGACCGAGCGTGAGGACATCAAGCGGACGATCTTCGCCAATGCCGCCGCGTTGCTTTCGCCCGGCGCGATCATGGCGTCCAACACCTCCTCCATTCCCATCACGCGGCTGGCGCAGGCGGTGCCGGACAAGGAGCGTTTCCTGGGCGTCCACTTCTTCAATCCGGTGCCGGTCATGGCGCTGGTCGAGGTCATTCGCGGCCTCGCCACCTCTGACGAGGCCGTGGCCGCCGTGCAGGCTTATGTCGAGCGCCTCGGCAAACAGGTGGTGCATGCGTTCGATGCGCCGGGCTTCGTCGTCAACCGCATCCTCCTGCCCATGCTCAACGAAGCGGTCTTCGCCCTGGGCGAGGGCGTGGCGACCATGCAGGATATCGACACCGGGGTGCGGCTGGGCCTCAATCACCCGATGGGTCCGCTGACTCTGGCCGACTATATCGGCCTCGACACCTGCCTGGAGGCGATCAACGTGCTCCAGACGACGACGCGCGACCCCAAATACCGGCCCGCGCCGTTGCTGGTCAAATATGTCGAGGCGGGCTGGCTTGGCCGCAAGACGGGCAGGGGCTTCTACGACTATTCGGGCGCGGAGCCGGTGCCGACGCGCTGAGCCTCTCGTCCTAGCCTGCGGTCAGGCCATGTTTTTTCAGGCAGTGTCGCAATTGGTCGTAGGTGAGGCCCAGGCCTTTGGCCGTCGCGCGCTGGTTGTGGCGATGGCGTTGCAGCGCCGCCCGGACGATCGCCGCCTCATGCGCGTCGACAGCGGCCTTGAGGTCGCTGATCGCCTCAAGGCCGGGCACATCGGCCACGGGCGGCGCTTCCGGTGAAGGTGCTGGCGTCCCGCCCGCAGGCTTCCAGGGCGAAGCGAAGGGATCGAAGATGATGCGGGCCACGGGCTGGGCGGGTTCGGTCCAGCGATAGACGGCGCGTTCCACGACATTGCGCAATTCCCGCACATTGCCGGGCCAGGGATGCGCTTCAAGCTCTGCCATAGCGTCCGGCGTGAAACCCGGCCAGCGCGGCCAGCCAAGTTCTGCCGCCATCCGCCGCCCGAAATGGCCGGCCAGCACCGCGGCATCGCCTTCCCGCGCGCGCAGCGGGGGAAGAGTGATCACCTCGAAGCTCAGCCGGTCGAGCAGGTCCGCGCGGAAACGCCCGGCGGCGGCCGCTTCCGGCAGGTCTTCATTGGTGGCCGCGATGATGCGGACATCCACTATTTTCGCCCGCGAAGCGCCGATGCGTGTCACTTCGCCATATTCCACCACGCGCAGCAGCCGTTCCTGCGCCGCCATCGATAGGGTGCCCAGTTCGTCGAGGAACAGCGTGCCGCCGTCCGCCTCCTCGAACCGGCCAGCGCGGGCCCGCGCCGCTCCGGTGAACGCTCCCTGTTCATGGCCGAACAGTTCCGCCTCGATCAATGTTTCGGGCAGCGCCGCGCAGTTCATGACGATCAGCGGCTCGCCCCAGCGCGGGGACAGGCGGTGCAGCCTTTCCGCTACAAGTTCCTTGCCGGTGCCGCGCTCCCCGATGATGAGGACCGGCCGGTTGAGTTCGGCCGCACGGCTCGCCTGCTCCACCGCATCGAGGAAGGCGAGGGACTCGCCGATGAATTGGCTGTTCTTCTCCATTCCCAACATATGGCGAAAAATCCCATATGATAGCAAGGCGCCTGGGGTAAGACGGCCGCGAAAGAGTCAAAAAGCCTGATTTCCGGCCATGTCTCTCATTTGGCACGGGCCATGCAATGCTGAGCGCAAGCCGTCAGCAAGGCGGCGCCGCATTGGCAGTCAGCAGGGAGATAACTCATGGACACGGACAATGAAGAAAGCGGAGCAAAGGGCAGGCTCCTGTTCATCGCCTTCGCCGCCATCCTGTTCGGATCGACCATGATCCTTTCCGCCGCCGGTCCCGCAAAGGCCAGCGAAGCCGCCGTCCTGACCTGTGGCGATGGCCCGCTAATCTTGCGCTATCTGGCCTGACGCGCCCCGATTTCCTGAGGAGTGAAGTTCACATGGGTATCTTTTCCCGCACCCGCGACATCATCGCCGCCAACGTCACCGACCTGCTCGACCGGGCGGAAGACCCGGCGAAGATGATCCGCATGATCATCCTTGAGATGGAGGAGACGCTGGTCGAAGTGCGCGCATCGGCCGCCCGCACCATCGCGGACCAGAAGGAAATGCGCCGCCACATCGGCAAGCTACAGGCGCTTCAGGACAACTGGACCGAAAAGGCGCAACTGGCGCTCAGCAAGGACCGGGAGGATCTGGCCAAGGCCGCGCTGGTCGAAAAGCAGAAGGCGGCCGACATGGCGGAGCAGCTTTCGCACGAGATCGAGGTGCTGGATGAAGCGCTGCGTGCTTCGGAAGAGGATATCGCCAAGCTGCAAGCCAAGCTGCGCGAGGCCCGCACCCGCCAGAACAGCCTGGTGACGCGCATGGAAAGCGCGCAGAACCGGCTGCGGGTCCGCGAAGCCTATGCGGGCGAGAAGGTGAATGATGCCTTTGCCCGCTTCGACATGCTGGAACGGCGGGTCGACATGGCCGAAGGGCGCGCCGACGCCATGGGCATGGGGCAGCAGCGCCGCACGCTGGAGGATGAGATTGCCGAGCTTCAGTCCTCCGACAAGGTCGATGCCGAACTTGCCGCTCTCAAGGCCAGCATGAACAAGGGAGAATGACGCATGGAGGACGTGTTCCTGCCCATCATGATCTGCGGCATGCTGTTCATCGGCATGCCCTGGCTGATCCTGCACTATTCCACCAAGTGGAAGCAGGCGCCCAAGATCACCGATGAGGATGAGCGGCTGCTGGACGAACTGCACCTGCTCGCCCGGCGGCTGGAGGACAGGTTGCAGACGGTCGAACGGATCGTCGCGGCCGACAATCCCGACTTCCGCCCCGCGCGTCCGCCACAGGACGATGACTATGATTTCGACCGGAGGAACTGACATGAGCGGCCGCCGCACCAAATTCTACCTGGACAAGCAGAATGGCAAATGGCTGGGCGTCTGTTCCGGCATCGCCGACTATAGCGGCATCGACGTGGTGTGGGTCCGCGTCGGCGCGGTGCTGCTGACGCTGATGGGGGCTTTCCCCTGGTCGCTGATCGCCTATTTCGCCGTCGCTCATTTCGCCGAAAACAAGCCGGCGGGCCTCTATGCCGACCGGGATGACGAGAAATTCTGGCAGGGTGTGCGCACCAATCCGGCGCGTTCGGCGCGCGATGTCCGGTCCAAGTTCCGCGACATCGATCGCCGCCTGGCCGACATCGAAACCCATTATACCAGCCGCAACACAAGGCTGGCCGACGAAATCGACAGCCTGCGCTGAGGCGCTGGACAAGGGAGGCACTCATTCATGAACCCGTTTGAAATGGTGGTCGCGATCGTCGCCATCGCCGCTGTGGCAAGCGTCGTCCGCGCCAAATATGGCATCGTCCGCCGTCATCGCGGCGAGGAATTGGTCCAGCGCGGACCCGACCCCGAAGCCGAGCGGCTGCGGGCAGAAGTGAAAGCGCTGAAAGAGCGGGTCGCCGTGCTCGAACGGCTGGCGACCGACAGCGGCAGTGCGCTGGAACGCGAGTTTGACAAGCTGCGTGAGCGTGACTGACGTTACGATGGAGGAGGGTCGATATGCAGGAGCCCCTTTCGATTTTCATTGTTTCAGTGAGCAGCCTGCTGGGCCTGGCGATCGTCGCGGTGGCGGGATTGCGCGGGTGGAGCGGCTGGCTGGAGCTAAAGCGTGCGGAACTGGGACGGCCGGACGCGGGGCCGTCCAACGCCAGCGCGCGGATCGAGGTTGCGGACCTCAAGGAACGCATCCGCAAGCTGGAGGCGATTGCCGCAGGGGTCGATATCTGATGTCTTGAAAAGCAGCTTTGCAGGGCTGCTTTTCCCCCTATATGGCGGATATGACCGACCAGCCCGCCATCGCCGATCTTCAGGAAGAATATGAATTTCTGGATGCGGACGACCGTTACCGGCTGTTGATCGACCTTGGCCGGGCGCTGGAGCCCATGCCCGATGCGCTAAAGACCGACGCGACGCTGGTGCGCGGTTGTTCGGCGGCGGTGTGGGTCTACCCGACGGTGCTGGACGATGGGCGGCTGCATTTCCTGGCTGACAGCAATGCCGCGATCACCAAGGGGATCATCGCCCTGGTGCTGCTGACGGTGCAGGACCGTTCGCCTGCGGAAATCAGCGCGACCGATATCGAACAGGCTCTTGCGCCCTTCGATCTCAGGAATCAGCTCAGTTCCAATCGCACTCAGGGCATCCCCAACATGATCGCGCTCATCCGCCAGACGGCGGCGCGCTACGCCTCGCCCACGGAAACCTGACGCCTGCGGGGCGTTCTCCTTCCGTAACGGAACGGAATAAGGAGAAGCGCGATGCGCGGCATCATGGCGCTGGCGGCGATCGGGCTGATGACGGCCTGCTCGTCCGGTGAGAAGGAACCGACCCAGCGCGAACAGATCGGCCAGCAGTGGAAATATGAAGGCGGGGAGGGCGCGAAACCCAAACTCGCCTATATCGGCAGCACGAACGGCGTTTCCACCATGACGGCCCCCGACAGCTTTTCCGTGCTGCTCGTCCAGCCGTTGAAGGAGGGCGGAGCGCAAGTGACCGTCAAGCTGGTTGGCGCGCCGTTCACCTGCGACTTGTCCGACTGCCATGTCACGGCGGTGACGGACGATGGGAAGACGCATGAATGGAAGGGCCGCATGACGGAGAACAAGGACGGCATCGAAGTCCTGCCCGCGTCAAAAGCCTATGAAGCGATACGGAACAGCAAGACCGTGAAGGTCAAGCTGGTGGTAGGGCCCAAGGACAAGAGCTTCCCCTTCACCTTCAATGTCGCCGGTCTGAAATTGGGTTAGAACGCCAGCCCCGTTAATTAGGAGCCGTTCGGGCTGAGGCTGTCGATGCCCCTGCCTCTGCGAAGCGAAAGCCTTAGGCAAGATCAGGGCGAACGGGCAGCAGCCCGCCGTCACTCCTGCAAGGATACGCCGGGACTGCGCGGATCGGCGGCCCCGGTCCAATGGCCGTCGCTCCCGCGCTCTGCGGCATTGGCCTTGAGGCCCATCGGTGCGACGGTCACCTTATGCCCCAGCCGCTCCAGCGGAGCCTTCATCGCCTCCAGCGACGTGCCTTTCTCAAGCACGAGCCCATCGGAATTGAAATATTCTAATCCAAGTGCGATCGATTCTTGCGCTGACAGGCGCCAGTCGAAATGGGCGATCAGCGCCTTAGCGACCTGCATGATGATGGTGCGTCCGCCCGCCGCGCCGATGGTGAAGACAGGCGTGCCGCTCCGGTCATAGACGATGGTCGGCGACATCGACGACAGCGGGCGCTTGCCCGGCTCTACCCGGTTGGCGACGGGCGCCCCGTTCCTTTCGGGCGTGAAGCTGAAGTCGGTTAGTTCATTATTGAGAATGACGCCGTCGGCGATCAGCTGACTGCCGAAAAAGCTTTCGATCGTGGACGTCCAGCTGGCGATATCGCCATCCTTGTCCACCGCGACGAAATGGCTGGTTCCGCTTTCGGGTTGCGGCCGGGCTGGGGTGCGCGGCTCCGCCATCGGTGGCGTGCCCGGCGGATAGCTTCCGCGCGCGTGATCCAGGGAGATCAGCGCCGCCCGCTGCCTGAGATAGCCGGGGTCGATCAGCCCCACGACCGGCACTTTCACGAAATCGGGATCGCCCAGCCACGTGTCACGATCGGCATAGGCAAGGCGCATGGCTTCGCCGATGACGTGCCAGGATCGCGGATCATCCTTGCCCCAGCGTGCGACCGGGAATTGTTCCACCATGCCCAATATTTGCAGCACGGTGATGCCGCCCGCAGAGGCCGGACCCATGCCGCAGACCGTATAGACGCGATAAGGCCCGCAGACCGGTTTGCGCGGCTTGGCCTGATAGGAGGCAAGATCCTCCAGCGTCATCGGCACCGGGTTTTTGGGTGCGGAGGTGACGGTCTTGGCGATCGCCTCGGCCGTTTTTCCCTTATAGAAGGCATCCGGTCCTTCCGCCGCGATTCGGCGGAACAGGTCGGCCAAGGGCGGATTTTTGAGCATGGTGCCGATCGGCGCGGGCGCTCCGTTCACCCAGAAATATTTCTGTATCTCCGGGAAATCGGCCCAGATCGGGGCCACCGCCTTCATCGCCGTATCCAGCCGTTGGCGTACCTCGAAACCTTCGGCTGCCAGGCGGATGGCCGGATCGAACAGCCGCGCCCAGGGAAGCTTGCCCCATTTCCGGTGGGCCATCCAGGCGAGACGCAGATTGCCCGGCACGCCCACCGAATAGCCCCCCGGCCAGGCGTCACGGAAGGCCAGCGGCTTGCCGTCAGGCCCCAGGAAACGGTCAGGCCGCGCGGCGGCAGGCGCGGTTTCCCGGCCGTCGATCGATTCGAGCAGGCCGGTCTTGCCGCCATGATGCATCAGGAAGCCGCCGCCGCCGATGCCGCTATTGTGCGGTTCCACCACGTTCAGCGCCAGCATCATCGCGATGGCGGCGTCGGTGGCGCTGCCCCCTTCGCGCAATATCTCCTGACCGGCCGCCGCCGCGCGAGGATCGGCGGCGGACACGGTAGCACTGAGCGAGACAGCTTCCCGCGCCTGCGCAGGCTGGATGGGGAGCAGGAACAGGGCGAGGATGGCCAGCGGCCGGGCAAGTCGCGACGTCATGGCCGCACCCTAGCCTTGATCCTGTTTGGGGCAAGCCGCTGATTGCCTTGCCGGATCAGGCGTCGACCCCTACGGCCTCGCTGACATGGGAAAAGCCATCGCGGGCCAGTAGCGCTTTCAAGTCGCGGGTGATCCGCCGGGGCAGGGCCGGCCCTTCATAAACGAGGGCGCTGTAAAGCTGGATCAGGCTCGCCCCGGCACGCAGCCGGGCATAGGCCTGCTCTGCCGTAGCGATGCCGCCCACGCCGATCAGCGGCAGGCGCTTGCCCAGGATGCGGCGGAAGTCGCGCAGCCGCTGCAACGATAGACCGGTAAGCGGCGCGCCCGACAGACCGCCCGCTTCCCCCGCCGCTTTCGATCGAAGTGGCGGGCGCGAAATGGTCGTGTTGGATATGATCAACCCATCCACGCCATGGTCGAGGCAGGCGGCGGCGATATCCTCCACATCGGCCTGATCCAGATCGGGCGCGACTTTCAGGAAAATCGGCGTGCGGTCAGCGCCGCGCGCCGCCATCACGGCGCCGAGCAACTGATCCAGCGCCGCGCGATCCTGCAAGGCGCGCAGCCCCGGCGTATTGGGAGAAGAGATGTTGACCGTCAGATAGTCGGCAAGGGGGGACATGCAGACGACGCCGGTCACATAATCGGCGATCCGGTCGGCCGCATCCTTGTTCGCGCCGATATTGATGCCGATGACGGGGCCGCCGGGCTGACGGCGCTTGGCGATCCGTTCGGCCGCCGCTGCCTGGCCGCCATTGTTGAAACCCATGCGGTTGATGACCGCGCGGTCCTCCGCCAGCCGGAACAGGCGGGGCTGGGGATTGCCGGGCTGCGGCAGCGGAGTCAGTGTCCCCAGTTCGGCAAAGCCGAAACCGAAGCCGTGCATCTTGTGTGCGACCAGCCCTTCCTTGTCATAGCCCGCGGCAAGGCCCACCGCGTTGGGGAAGCGGATACCGGCGACTGTCTGGGCCAGAATCGGGTCTTCCTTCACCCCTGCGGGCGCGGGCATCATCCGCAATAGCGCTATGGAAAGATTGTGCGCTTGCTCAGCGTCCATGGAAAAGAAAAGGGGGCGGGCCAGACGATAGAACATGCGCGCGCTATGCCAGCGGATCGCGCCTGCGTCGAGTCGCTGTTGCGGCGATGCAACAGTTGATCCGGAACAATGACGGCATGCCGGAATCTGCATCTGGCGTCCTGATTCGGCTCACAGAATGTCCGATCCATCCAATCATGATGGTCCGATTCGGACGTATGAACGGCCTGCGACCCGAAGGCTCTAGGCCCATTATGGCCGACGAGACCTTTCACTGGCCCGGTGGTGAAAACCACCGGGCCATTTTTTTGACGTAAGAAAAAGTGACCGCCATTCAGCATCGCTCTTGCGCGTTTCGTACTATGCCGCATAGTGTGACCAAGGGGTAAGTATGATCCGTCAATGGGGGGACGCGTCCGGGGCGACGCGCAATATTGCGGAACAGGAGGACGGTACGCCGCTCGCCTATACCATAGAAGCGGCCGACGGGCCTATCCGTCTTCAATATTTCGCTCCGCCTGAACATTTGCGCCGCTATTTCGGCTCTCTCTACCTGTTCAGTGAGACGCTCGACACTTACTCTGACGTGACGCGCGCGGACGTACCGCAATTACGCCTGATGCTGCAAGGTGGCGGACATTATAAGTTTCATGATGGAACGGTATTGGCCACGCCCGAAGTCTGCCTCCTTGGCCCGACGCTGGGCGCCACGCGCTTCCATCTGGAGGGGGCCGCCCGCGTTGTGGGCATGTCCCTGCTGCCTGCGGGCTGGATCAGCCTGCATGGTGGCGACGCCAGCGAAGAGGCTGATCGCCTCCAAAGTCTTGGCGGTGACGGGAACCGCGCATTTGACGATCTGCTCCGCCAGTTGCGAACGATGGACGACCCGCAGGAAATGGTGGCCTTGTGCTGGTCTGTCCTTGCGGGCCTTGTCAAACCTTTGAGCGATGCGACATGGCGATTGCTCGAAGCTGTGGACAACTGGCTGATGGACGAAGGGTCGCCGCGCATCGAGACGCTGGCGCAGCGGACGGGCCTGTCGCCCAGGCAACTCGCCCGACTCACCAACCGCTATTATGGATGTCCGCCAAAGCTGCTTGCCCGCAAATATCGCGCCTTGCGGTGCAGCGCGCGTATCGCGCTTGACCGGCATAGCTGGCAGGAATTGTGCGAAGACAGCCGCTTCTACGACCAGTCGCATTTCATACGGGAGATCAAGCATTTCATTGGCCTGACCCCGCATCAGTTGCAGAATGAGCCGTCCGCAGTGGCGCAGCTGACGCTGCTGCGCCGGTCGTTGGGGGGCGATGTGGCGGTGCTGAACCGGATGAGCTGAAGACAGCGCGAAAAATGCCTTGATTCCCTGAGCGGCCAGGACCACATGCGCAATCGGATTGATTCGATCCGATTTGAGAATGGTTCGCAAAGTGGAGCGCCCGCTGTCAGCATGAGGCTTTCGAGTTTTGCAGATTACGCAGTAGTATTGATGTCGGCCGCCGCCCGTCATTGCGGCGCGGCGCGCATGAATGCGACCACGCTCGCTGCCGAAACCGGAATCCCCCTGCCCACGGCGCAGAAGCTGGTGAGCCGCTTGTCGGCGGCGGGCCTGCTCGAATCCAGCCGGGGCACGGGCGGAGGAGTCCGCTTGTCGCGCCCGCCCGCGACGATCACGCTCGCCGATGTGGTGGAGGCGGTGGAAGGGCCCATCGCCATGACCGCCTGCTCGGAACAGGGCGCACATGATTGCTTGCTGGAGCAGGACTGCCGGGTGCGGCCGCATATGAACATGGCGAACAATGCAATTCGCAAGGCGCTGGCAGGCGTCACCATCGCCAGCCTGACACGGGAAATGGCATGACCGAAGAGACGACGACCGTTCGCAATCTGGAAGCGCATGAGGCTGCCGAGCGCGCATCCGCCTACGAACATGGCTGGTCCTCCGCCATCGAGCAGGACTTCGCGCCCAAGGGGCTGAACGAGGACACGGTCCGCTTCATTTCGGCCAAGAAGAAGGAGCCGGAATGGCTGCTGGAATGGCGGCTGAAGGCCTTCGCCATGTGGCAGCAGATGGAAGCGCCGGACTGGGCGAAGCTGAACATTCCGCCAATCGACTATCAGGACGCCTATTATTACGCCGAGCCCAAGAAGAAGGCGGAACTGGAGTCGCTGGACGAACTCGATCCCGAAATCCGCGCCACCTATGAAAAGCTGGGCATCCCGATCGCCGAGCAGGAAGTGCTGGCCGGGGTGAAGGGCAGCCGCAAGGTCGCGGTGGACGCCGTGTTCGACAGCGTGTCGGTCGCCACCACCTTCCGCAAGGAGCTGGAGGAAGCGGGCGTTATCTTCCGCTCGATCAGCGAGGCTGTGCGCGAATATCCGGATCTCGTGAAGAAGTGGCTGGGCAAGGTCGTGCCGATGCACGACAATTATTTCGCCACATTAAATTGCGCGGTCTTTTCCGATGGCACCTTCGTCTACATCCCCAAGGGGGTGCGCTGCCCGATGGAGCTGTCCACCTATTTCCGCATCAATGCGGAAAATACGGGGCAGTTCGAACGCACGCTGATCGTCGCGGACGAGGGGAGCTATGTCAGCTATCTCGAAGGCTGCACCGCGCCGATGCGCGACGAGAACCAGCTTCACGCTGCGGTCGTGGAACTGGTCGCGCTGGACGATGCCGAGATCAAATATTCGACCGTCCAGAACTGGTATCCCGGCGATGAGCAGGGCAAGGGCGGCATCTATAATTTCGTGACCAAGCGCGCGCTCTGCCAAGGGCGCAACAGCAAGGTCAGCTGGACCCAGGTCGAAACCGGCTCCGCCATCACCTGGAAGTATCCAAGCTGCGTGCTGAACGGCGAGAACAGCGTCGGCGAGTTCTATTCGGTGGCGCTGACCAACAACCTGCAACAGGCCGACACCGGCACGAAGATGATCCATAATGGCAAGGGGTCGCGCTCTACCATCGTGTCCAAGGGCATTAGCGCGGGCCGTTCGAACAACACCTATCGGGGGCTGGTGCGCGTCGCGCCGGGCGCGGAGGGCGTGCGCAACTTCACCCAGTGCGACAGCCTGCTGCTGGGCGACCAATGCGGCGCGCATACCGTGCCTTATATAGAAGTGCGCAATCCCTCAGCGCAGATCGAGCATGAGGCGACGACGAGCAAGATCAGCGATGACCAGCTATTCTATGCGATGCAGCGCGGGCTGGATCAGGAAAGTGCGGTGTCGCTGATCGTCAACGGCTTCGCGCGTGAAGTGCTCCAGCAGCTACCGATGGAGTTCGCGGTCGAAGCGCAGAAGCTGCTGGGCATCAGCCTTGAGGGTAGCGTGGGATAATTTCCCGTCATGCCGGACTTGATCCGGCATCCATTGCTCCCCAAGCGATGTGGAGTGTGGGGGACGATGGATCCTGAAACAAGTTCAGGATGACGAATGAGAATTTGAAGGACCGAGACTTGAGCGACGAAGACGATATCCAGGATGCCCTCGCCGATTTTGCGGAGGATGTCGGCAATGGTCAGGCGTGGACCGCCGCCATCCGCATCCTGACCGAGGATTATGATCTGGAAGAGGGTGAGCTGGAAGCGCGGGCGCGCAAGGATTTCGGTGATCTCGACGCTTATCAGGCGGAATGCCGCGCGTCGCTGGAGAAGGGTGACGCCGCCTTTGCCGAGCGCCTCAAGACCGACAAGGCCTTTCACAAGGCGAAGGCTCCTAACCTCGCCCGCATGGGGCCGGTAACGGAATTCGTGACCGGCGTGCTGGAAAAGGGCGCGCCGGAACCGGGAGCCGACTGGTGGCCCTATATGCCGATCAAGCGCCATATCGACACGCTGTTCCCCGCGCCGGGCGATGTGCGCGACATGGCCTTCTGGACCGCGCGGACATTGCAGCGTGCGCATAAGGGTTGAATGATGCTGACGATCGACAATCTCACGAATGAAATCGACGGCAAGAAGATCCTGAAGGGTCTGTCGCTTTCCATCAATGCGGGCGAGATCCATGCGATCATGGGTCCCAACGGTGCGGGCAAGTCGACGCTCGCCTATACGCTTGGTGGCCGCCCCGGTTACGAGGTGACCGGCGGCAGCGCGACGTTCGAGGGGCAGGACCTGTTCGAACTGGAGCCGTACGAGCGCGCTGCCGCAGGGCTGTTCCTGGGTTTCCAATATCCGGTCGAGATACCCGGCGTGTCCAACCTGCAATTCCTGCGGGAAAGCCTGAACAGCCAGCGCAAGGCGCGGGGGCAGGAGCCCCTGTCGGGCGGCGAGTTCATCAAGCTCGCCAAGGAAAAGGCGGGGCTGCTGGGGCTGGACATGGAGATGTTGAAGCGCCCGGTGAATGTCGGCTTTTCCGGCGGCGAGAAGAAGCGCGCCGAGATGGTGCAGATGGGCATTCTCGACCCCAAGCTGGCGATATTGGACGAGACGGACTCGGGCCTCGACATCGATGCGCTCAAGATCGTGGGGTCCGGCATCAATGCCATCATGCGCAAGCCCGGCAAGGCGGTGCTGCTGATCACCCATTATCAGCGGCTGCTCGATTATGTGAAGCCGGACTATGTGCATGTCCTCGCCGCGGGCCGGATCGTGAAGTCGGGCGGCCCGGAACTCGCGCTGGAACTGGAGCGCGAAGGCTATGCCGAGGTGGTTGCGGCGTGAGGGGTTCCAAACAACAGCCGTTCGCTTCGAGCGAAGTCGAGAAGCGGGAAGCGCTGTGCCTGCGTTTCTCGACTGCGCTCGAAACGAACGGAGGTGGGGAATGAACGCGCTCACCCTCCCCACGCGCAAGGCGGAAGAATGGCGCTATAGCGACCTAGATGCGCTGGCGGCCATCTGGCCCCTGCCTGCCCCGGAGCGCATCGATGTGGCGGCCGGTGAAATCTCGCGCCATCATCTGTTGCAGGATGCGGCGGACGGCGCGGCGGCGGTGCATGATTATGTGATCACCGTCGCCGATGGCGCGCGATGCGATTTTCATGTGCTGAACGTGGGCGGCAAGCTGGGCCGCGTGACCTTCACCGTGACGCTGGGCAAGGGCGCGCATTTCGAGCTGAACGGCGCGATCATCGGCGGCGGCGATCAGGTGCTGGAAATCATCACCTCCGTCACCCATGCGCAGCCGGACGCGACCAGCGGGCAGACGATCCGTTCGATCCTGGGCCAGCGCGCGACGGGCAGCTATCTTGGCTCGATCAACGTGGCGCGGGACGCGCAGCGCACCGATGCCTTCCAGTCGGTCAAGGCGATGCTGCTCGACCGCACGGCGACGGCCAACGCCAAGCCGGAGCTGGAAATCTATGCCGATGACGTGAAATGCGCCCATGGCGCGACAGTGGGTGAGTTGGACCGGCAGGCGCTGTTCTACATGGCCTCGCGCGGGATGGACCCGGCGACGGCCAAGACGCTGCTGCTGAAGGCGTTCGTCGCGGGCGTGTTCGACGATGTGGCGGACGAGGCGGTGAAGGACCGGCTGGAAGCGGCCGCGCTGGCCAAGCTGGAGGCGCTGGTATGAGCGAAGAAACCAAGCCGCCGTTCGGGCTGAGCCTGTCGAAGCCCGCCGCTGAGCGTGGCGAAGCGCCTTTGGCAAACGCGGGCGGGCCCTTCGACAAGCTCAGGACGAACGATGTTCTGAGTTTGCGCCAGGACTTCCCCGGCGTTGGCAACTGGCATTATCTCGACAGCGCCGCCACCGCGCAGAAGCCCAGTGCCGTCATCGAAGCCATCGCCCGCGCCTATGGGCCGGACTATGCGACGGTGCATCGCGGCGTTTATGAACGCTCCGCCAACATGACGCTCGCCTATGAAGCCGCGCGGCGGAAGGTGGCGGGCTTCATCAACGCGCAGTCGGACAGTGAAATCGTCTATGTCCGTGGCGCGACCGAGGGCATCAACCTCGTGGCGCATAGCTGGGCGGCGACGCAGCTCAAGAGCGGGGATCGCATCCTGCTGTCCATGCTGGAGCATCACAGCAATATCGTTCCCTGGCAGATCGTGGCGGAGCAGGTCGGCGCGCAGATCGATGTCGTGCCGCTGACGGCGGACGGCAAGATCGACCTGGACGCGATGCAGGCCATGATCACGCCCGCCCACAGGATGGTGGCGCTGGCCCATGTGTCGAACGTGCTGGGCAGCGTCCTCGACGTCCGCCGCGCCGCGGACATCGCGCACGGCGCCGGGGCGAAGATATTGATCGACGGGTGCCAGGCCGTGCCGCGCCTGAGTGTCGATGTGCAGGCGCTGGACTGCGATTTCTACGTCTTTTCAGCGCACAAGCTTTACGGCCCGACGGGCATCGGCGTGCTGTGGGGGCGCAAGCCATTGCTCGACGGCATGCCCCCTTATCAGGGCGGCGGATCGATGATCGACAAGGTGACGTTCGAGAAGACGACCTATGCCCCGGCGCCCACCCGGTTCGAGGCGGGGACGCCGCATATCACCGGCGTGGTCGGCCTGTCGGCGGCGATCGACTATGTGCAGGCCGTAGGGCTGGAGGCGATCCACGTCCATGAATGCGCGCTGGTCGGAAAGGCCCGTGCGGCGCTGGAAGGCATCAACAGCGTGCGCGTCTTCGGCCCGGAGGACAGCGCGGGCATCCTCTCCTTCGAAGTGGAGGGGGTGCATCCGCACGATGTCGGCACCATATTGGACGAAACGGGCGTCGCCATCCGGGCGGGGCATCATTGCGCGCAGCCGCTGATGCGCCATCTGGGCGTGGAGGCGACCGCGCGGGCCAGCTTTGGCATCTACAGCGACGACAGCGATGTGGATGCGCTGGTGAAGGGCATAGAACGGGTAAGGAAGATCTTCGCCAATGACTGAGACGAACTCCGGCGAGCGGAAGATTTTGGTGGAAGAGGTCGACACGGTGGAAACCCCGCCCAAGGCGCGCGTCGAAGAGGCGCCGCGCCAGCGCGACTATCTTGACGGTTTTCTGGCGCAGAAACCGGCCGAAGTTCCTGCGGGCGAGCCGGGCGGCAATCTTTATGACGCGATCATCGATGCGCTCAAGGAAATCTATGATCCTGAAATTCCGGTGAACATCTACGACCTGGGGCTCGTCTACGGCGTTGATGTGACGGAAGACGGCCATGCCGTCGTGACGATGACGCTGACGACGCCGCATTGCCCCGTCGCGGAATCCATGCCGGGCGAAGTGGAACTGCGCGTCGGCGCCGTACCGGGCGTGGGCGATGCGCAGGTGAACCTCGTCTGGGACCCGCCATGGGACCCGCAAAAGATGTCCGACGAGGCGAAGCTGGAATTGGGGATGCTATAATTCCCCTCCCTTTCAAGGGAGGGTTCAGGGAGGGCCTGTAAGGCGGCGTTCCTGACAGGCCCTCCCCCGGCCCCTTCCGCCAGCGGGAGGGGAGAGGAGTTGAGAATGACCGAAACGACGACCAAGACCCGCGCCCGCCCTGCCGCCGTCATCCTGACGCCAGCGGCGGAGCAGCGCATCGCGGACCTGATGGCCCAGGCGCCCGAAGGCACGATCGGCGTCAAGCTGTCTACGCCGCGCCGGGGCTGTTCGGGCCTCGCTTACTCCGTCGATTATGTGACGGAGGAAGCCCGGTTCGACGAGAAGATCGAAACGCCCGGCGGCACCTTCTACATCGATGGCGCGTCGGTGCTGTATCTGGTCGGATCGACGATGGACTGGGTAGAGGACGACTTCACCGCCGGTTTCGTCTTCAACAATCCCAATGCCAAGGGAAGCTGCGGCTGCGGCGAGAGCTTTACCGTCTGAACCACAGCGTTGCTGCCTGCGCGGAGGGGGAGGGAATGATGCCGCATCTGCTCATCCTCGGCATGGGTTATACCGCGTCCCGCATGGCGGCGCGCCTGCGTGGCGAGGGATGGCAGGTCACCGGCGTCCGCCGGGCCGCCGATAACGATGCCCTTGCTTTCCACGACGAAAGCGACGTGCGCGCCAGCATCGCGCGGGCGACGCACATCCTGTCTTCCGTCCCGCCGGAGGGGGAAGAGGACCCCGTTCTCACCCGCTACGCAGATGCCATCGCCGCCGCGCCAGCCATCTGGAGCGGCTATCTTTCCTCCACCGGAGTCTATGGCGATGCGGCAGGGGCGTGGGTCGATGAGGCCAGCCCGACCGGATCGGACCGGCGCGCCGCGCGGGTGAAGGCGGACAGGGACTGGCGCGGGCTTCGCGCCGATCTGCGCTGCTTCCGCCTGCCCGGCATCTATGGTCCCCGCCGGTCAGCGATCGATCGCGTGCGAGAGGGCAAGGCGCATCGCGTCGACCTTCCCGGCCAGATATTCAGCCGCATCCATGTCGACGACATCGTCACCGGCATTATCGCGTCCTTCAGCGGGCCACCGGGCATCTACAATCTGGCCGATGACCTGCCCTGTGCGCAAAACCGGCTGGTGGAGGCCGCCTGCGGCCTGCTCAACCAGCCCCTGCCGCCGCTCCAGACGCTGGAAGAGGCGCGGCTTTCCTCCATGGCGCGGTCCTTCTACGCCGAAAACCGGCGAGTCGCGAACGGCCGCGCCAAGCGGCTGCTGGGCTGGTCGCCGCGCTATCCGACCTACCGCGAAGGACTGGCCGCCTGCCTCGCCGAGAGCGGGTAGACCGGTTCGGCGCAAAGCCGCCCTATCGCTTACGTCTCGTTAACCAACAGCCGCCATGGATGGTCCCATCAGTTCACGGGGACCCGCCATGGATAGCATCGAGCATGTTTTCGCCGCCGTCAGCCATCGCATGAACAGCATGGCCGCGCCCGTCCGCCCCGCTGGCGCGCCCGAACCGCTATCCAGCCTGATCGCCAGGGTGAACGCGGCCAAGCGGCTGTACGAACCGGGCATGGGCCTGGCTGGACCGACGCGGCTCGACTAAGCTCAACCGGCCTTCGACCGCAGTGCGATGGCCATGCCAGCGACCGCCAGCAGCCCGCCCGCCATGCTGAGCGGCGTCCAGCGATAGCCCTCCGTCACGGTGGAAATGAGCATGGCGATCACGGGTATCAGCACGCTGGTATAGGCCGCCCTGCCTGCTCCCATGCGCTGGATCAGCTGGAAATAGAGCGGGAAGGTGACGACCGATCCCGCAATCCCCAGCCAGGCGATGCCGAACAGATAACCGGCGCGCCACTCCATCACCGGCGGACCGACCGTGATCCATGCATAAAGCGCGTCGATCGCGCTGCCGGTCAGCATGGCCCATGTCAGCACCGCCACCATCGGAAGGCGGCGGGCGATGTCCATGCCCTGCATGACATTGGCGGCGGAGGCGCTGAACAGCCCCGCAGCGCTCAGGCCGATACCCAGCAGCACCGCGTCGGCTGACACGGGCGCGGCGCGATATTCGCGCAGCAGCAGCATGGCGATCCCGGCGATCGCGATCAGCGAACCAAGGATGAAGGACCGGCTGACCGGCTGGCGAAAGGCGATCCAGGCGAGGATGCTGTTGGGGATCAGCAGCAGGGCATAGACGGTCGCGACGACGCCGGAGGTAAGATAATGTTCGGCCCGGTAGACGAAGTTGAAGTTGAGCACGAACTGCGCCAGCCCCAGCAAGGCCGCGAAAGCGACGCCCGGCCATGGCAGCGCCAGCGGCACGCGCCGCATCCGGGCGAACAGCGCCATGCCGATCCCGCCCAGAAGGAAGCGGTAGCAGACCGACCAGCTGGGCGGAACGGCGGCCAACTGGTCGCGGATCACGATCCAGGTCGAACTCCAGATCAGCACCACCAGCAGGAAGGGGATGACGATGCCGCGATTCGCGCTGCCTTCCATCATCCCAGCGCCCTTAGCGCATCGGCCATGGGCTGCACGCTGGCGCTGTCCTGCGACCAGTTGGTGACGAGCCGCGCCGCGCCTTCGCCCCAATCGTGGAAGTCGAATCCCTGGGCGCGCAGCGTCGCGGCCTCTGCCGGGGTGAGGCGGATGAACAGTTCATTGGCCTCGACCGGGTGCATCAACCGGCCCGCCGCTGCTCCGCCAAGGGCCTGGGCGGCGGCATTGGCGGCGCGGGCGTTGGCCAGCCACAGCCCGTCTTCGACCATGGCGAGCAACTGGGCGGCGAGATAGCGGCCCTTGGACAGCAGATGCCCGCCCCGCTTGCGCCAGCGCTCCGCCTCCGCCGCGCGCGCCGCCGCTTCCGGGCCGAAGAAGATCAAGGCTTCTCCCACCATGCCGCCATTCTTGACGCTGCCGAACGACAAAATGTCGACGCCCGCCCGCCAGGTCAGGTCGGCGGGGTGACAGCTAATTGACGCCACCGCATTGGCGAAGCGGGCCCCATCCATGTGCAGCCGCAGCCCGTGATCGTGGGCCAGAGCCCCCAGCGCAGCGACCTCATCGGGCGTATAGACAAGGCCATATTCGGTCGCCTGCGTGATGCTGATCGCGCGGGCGGGGACCTGATGCACGTCCGGGCGGATAAGGGCCAGCCGGTCCCTGACCGTTTCCACCTGCAATTTCGCGCCTGCGCCCGGCAGCGTCATCAGCGTCGCGCCATGGGTGTAGAAGCCGGGCGCGCCGCATTCGTCCACCACGACATGCGCTTCCTCATGGCATATCACCCCGCCATAGGGCGGGCACAGGCACGCCAGCGCGATGCTGTTGGCGGCGGTGCCGGTGGTGATCCACAATGCCTTCACCGGCGCATCGAACAGGGCGGAAAAGGCGGCATCCAGCTTCGCCGTCCACGCATCGCCATCATAGCCATGATCCGCTTGATCGGCGGCGGCGATCGCCGCCATCACCCTGGGGCAGACAGGTGTCGCATTGTCGGAAAAAAAGTGCATGGGCGGGGAATAGAGGGCAGACCGGATCGCGCCAAGATGCCAGCATGTGCCGACCGGACCTTTCGATGCCGCAACAAATGGGTCAGTATTAATGACCCATTGTTTCAGCGCGCCGTTTGTGACATAGGCGGCCGCTATTCCAAGGAGCAACCAACATGGACGTCCAGCAGAAGTCGCGCTTCACCGTCAACCCGAGCAGCAAGGCTGTATCGGCTGACCAGCGCGCGGTACTGCTGGAGGATCCTGGGTTCGGCCGCCTGTTCACCGATCATATGGTGACGATCCGCTATACCGAGGGGCAGGGCTGGCACAGCCATAGCGTCGGCCCGCGCGAACCGTTCCAGATGGACCCGGCCTGTGCCGTCCTGCACTATGCGCAGGAAATCTTCGAAGGCATGAAGGCTTACCGGCTGGCCGATGGCAGCATCGCCATGTTCCGGCCGGAGGAAAATGCCCGCCGCTTCGCCGAATCGGCCGAACGGCTGGCGATGCCGGTGCTGCCGGAGGATATCTTCCTGGAGGCGGCCGAGGAGCTGGTGAAGATCGATGCCGACTGGATTCCCGGTGGCGAAGGCAGCCTTTATCTGCGGCCCTTCATGTTCGCCAGCGAGACATTCCTGGGCGTGCGGCCATCGGCGGAATATATTTTCTGCGTCATCGCCTCCCCAGCGGGCGCCTATTTCAAGGGCGGCAAGAAAGCGGTCACGCTCTGGGTGTCCGAACATTATACGCGCGCGGCGCGGGGTGGCACCGGCGCGGCCAAATGCGGGGGCAACTATGCCGCCAGCCTCGTCGCTCAGGCCGAAGCCAGCAGGCATGGCTGCGATCAGGTCGTATTCCTCGACGCTGCCGAACATAAATGGGTCGAGGAACTGGGCGGCATGAACGTCTTCTTCGTGATGGACGATGGATCGCTGGTGACGCCGCCGCTGGGCGGCACGATCCTGCCCGGCATAACCCGCGACAGCATCATCAAGCTCGCCCGCAGCAAGGGGCATGAGGTGCGCGAGGAGCCCTACAGCTTCGGACAATGGCGCGCCGACGCCGCCAGCGGCAAGCTGCGCGAGGCCTTCGCCTGCGGCACGGCCGCGGTCGTGACCGCGATCGGCACGGTCAAGAGCGTTGAGGGCGACTTCACCATCGGCAACGGCGAAGGCGGGCTGGTGACCGAAGCGCTGCGCGCCGAACTGACCGGCATTCAGCGCGGCACCGTGGCCGATCCTTCGGGCTGGGTGCGCAAGCTGTAAGCTGGCCTGATGTGCTCCTGCCTTGCGCAGGAGCACCGTCGCGCTTCCCAATCGCGCTCCAAGCGCCTAGAAGAAGCCCATGCAACACTTTGACGTCGTCATCTTGGGCGGGGGCCTTGTCGGGCTGACCCTGGGCATCGCTCTGTCAGGACATGGCGTGCGCTGTGCCGTGATCGACCCTGCCGATCCGGTGGAAACCGCGTCGGCGGGCTTTGACGGGCGGGTTTCGGCCATATCTTCTACCAGCTATGCCATGCTGTCCGCCATTGGAGTGGGTGAGCGGCTGGAGGGGAAGGGGTGCCCGATCGATCGCATCTGGGTAAGCGACGGGCTGGAACCCGGCGCGCTCGACTTCGCTCCTGACGAGGATGACGGGGTGATGGGGATCATGTTTCCCAATCGCGACCTGCGCATCGCGCTGGCGCAGACGGCGGAGCAGTGCGGCAATCTGGTCCGGTTCCAGCCTGACAGAGCCGCCCATGTCGATCGCAATGCCGATGGCGTCAGTGTGACCCTTGCCAGCGGTCAGACGATTCGCGGCGCGCTGCTGGTCGGGGCCGAAGGCCGCAACAGTCCCACGCGCGAAGCGGCGGGCATCCGCACGACCCGCTGGAATTACAAGCATGCCGCGATGGTGACGGCGATCGATCATGAGGTGCCGCACGCCAACACGGCCTATGAGATTTTCTATCCCGGCGGCCCTTTCGCGCTGCTGCCGATGCTGCCGGGCACGCGATCGGCGGTCGTATGGACGGTGCCCACGGACCAGGCGCCGGCGATGCTGAAACTGTCCGAACGCGCATGGCTGGCCGAAGCGCAAAAGCGGATCGGCGGCTTTCTGGGTGAAATTGCACTGGCGGGGCCGCGTTCCTCCTATCCGCTGGGTTTCCATCACGCGGTCCGCATCACCGACACGCGCCTTGCCCTGGTCGGCGACAGCGCGCACGCGATTCATCCCATTGCCGGGCAGGGCCTGAACCTTGGCCTGCGCGACGTCGCGGCGCTGACGCAGGTGCTGGTGGAAGGCATGCGCCTTGGCCTTGATCCCGGCGACGCGCAACTGCTGACCCGCTATCAGCGTTGGCGCGGCATGGATACGCTGTCGGTCAGCGTCGCGATGGACGGGCTGGTCCGGCTGTTCGACGTGCCAGGGCGGATTCCGTCAGCAATACGCCGGTTCGGGCTGGCGGCGGTGCAGCGCACCTCTCTGCTCAAGAACCGCTTCATGGCCGAAGCACGGGGCGAATCAGGCGCGCTGCCGCGTCTCCTGACCGGCGAGATGGTCTAGGCCGCTTGAGCGGCGAGATTGTTGATTTAGCGCGCTAAGGATAGTGCAGATTTTCCCGCCGCTCTGAGCCTGTCGAACGGGGGCTTTCTTCAGGGAAGAAGGCTTCGGCAAGCTCAGCCCGGACGGGTTGGGTGATGTTCAGATTGCGGGGAATCGTCGCGACAGTTCGGCGGCGCTCCCGCTTGGCAGGAGCACCGCCGCCCGTCCTCAACCCTGCCGGTTCGCCACCAGATCGTCCACGACGGACGGGTCGGCGAGCGTGCTGGTGTCGCCCAGCGCCTGCGCCGACACTTCGCCCTCGGCGATCTTGCGCAGGATACGCCGCATGATCTTGCCCGACCGGGTCTTGGGCAGGCCAGGCGCGAACTGGATGACGTCCGGCGTGGCGATCGGACCGATTTCGGAGCGGACCCAGTTGACCAGCGTCTTGCGCAGTTCCTCGCCCGGCTGTTCACCGCTGTTCAGCGTGACATAGGCGTAGATGCCCTGACCCTTGATGTCGTGGGGGAAGCCGACCACGGCCGCTTCGGCCACGGCTTCATGCAGCACCAGCGCGCTTTCGACTTCCGCCGTGCCCATGCGGTGGCCCGACACGTTGATGACGTCATCGACGCGCCCGGTGATCCAGTAATAGCCGTCCGCGTCGCGCCGCGCCCCGTCGCCGGTCGTATATTTGCCGGGGAAGGTGGTGAAGTAGGTTTGGAAGAAGCGCTCATGATCGCCCCAGACAGTGCGCATCTGTCCCGGCCAGCTTTGCGCGATGACCAGATTGCCTTCGGCCGCGCCTTCCAGCACATGGCCCTCGCCATCCACGATCTGCGGCACCACGCCCGGCATCGGCAGGGTGGCGGAGCCGGGCTTGAGGTCCGTCGCCCCCGGCATCGGCGCGATCATCGCCGCCCCCGTTTCCGTCTGCCACCATGTATCGATGATCGGGCAGCGGTCCTCGCCAACGACATGATGATACCAGCGCCACGCTTCGGGATTGATCGGCTCGCCCACCGTGCCCAGCAGGCGCAGCGACTTGCGGCTGGTGCGGGTCACATAATCGTCGCCCTCCTTCATCAGCGCGCGCAGAGCGGTGGGTGCGGTGAACAGGGTCTGCACCTGATGGCGGTCCACCACTTCCCAGATGCGGCTGGGCGTTGGGTGGTTGGGCACGCCTTCATACATCAGCGTGGTCGCGCCGTTCGCCAGCGGACCATAGACGATATAGCTGTGGCCCGTGACCCAGCCGATGTCCGCCGCGCACCAGTAGATGTCGCCGGGGCGATAGTCGAAGCACAGTTCATGGGTCAGGCTGGCCCACAGCAGATAGCCGCCGGTCGTGTGCAGCACGCCCTTGGGCTTGCCGGTGGAACCGGAGGTATAGAGGATGAACAGCGGGTCTTCCGCATTCATGGGTTCGGGCGGGCAATCGGCGGGCACATTGGCGGCCGCTTCGTGCAGCCAGACATCGCGGCCTTCGGCCATGCCGACGTTGCCGCCGGTCGCCTGCACCACAACGACCTTGCGGACGCTGGGGCAATCCTTGAGCGCCGCGTCGACATTCGCCTTCAACGGCACCTTCTTGCCAGCGCGGCAGCCTTCGTCGGCGGTGATGACCAGCGTCGAATCGCAATCGATGATCCGGCCCGCCAGTGCCTCTGGCGAAAAGCCGCCGAAGACGACGCTGTGGATGGCGCCGATCCGGGCACAGGCGAGCAGCGCGAAGGCGGCCTCCGGGATCATCGGCAGATATATGGTGATGCGGTCGCCCTTCTTCGCGCCCGCCTCTTTCAGGACATTGGCGAGGCGGCACACTTCCTCATGCACCTGGCGGTAGGTGTAGCGGCGCGGCTGGGCATCGGGGGAATCGGGTTCCCAGATGATCGCCGTCTGGTCACCCCGGTCCGCAAGATGCCGGTCGATGCAGTTGGCGCTGACGTTGAGGACGCCGTCAGCGAACCATTTGACGCCGAAGTCAGCCTCGGCAAAGCTGCTTTCGTTGGTCCTGGTGGGAAAATTCACCCAGTCCAGCCGCTTGGCGCGGTCCAGCCAGTAGGCATCGGGTTCTTCGATCGAGCGACGATAATCTGCCGCGCGTCCATCCCGGTCGAGCAGCGCAGAGGCGGCCCATTCAGAAGGGACGGGGAAAAAATCGTCAGACATCAGGCATCCTTTCCGTTGCGAACTCCGCGCTCTGGAGACCTCTAGAGCCACATTGCGGCGACCGGAAGTGCGGATTGCGGCCCGGCCGCAGAGTTTCCGCCGCAGCGGTCGGAATTTTTTGCGCCGGACGCCGCCATTTGCCGCTTTCCGCGCCGCCCGGCTCCGCTTAACAGGGGGCGATATGTGGCAGCTTTTCCAATTTCCCCTCTGTCCCTTTTCCCGCAAGGTGCGCCTGCTGCTGGGGGAAAAGGGGATCGGCTATGATCTGGTGCGCGAATCCCCATGGATGATGCATGACGAGTTTCTGGACCTCAATCCGGCCGGCACCACGCCCGTGATGGTGGATGAGGACAAGGGCATGACCCTGATCGACAGCCAGGCGATCTGCGAATATTTCGAGGAGACGGTGGAAAAATTCCCGCTGATCTCCGGCACGGCGGCGGGGCGGGCGGAAGTGCGGCGGCTGACCGCTTTTTTCGACCAGAATTTCTATGGCGACGTCGTCGGTCCGCTGCTGCACGAACGGATGAAGAAGCGGCTGATCGAACGCGCGCCGCCCGATGCGCGGGTGCTGCGCGAGGCGATGAAGCGCGCCAATGTTCATATGGATTATATGGACTATCTGCTCGACCATCGCAGCTGGATGGCGGGCGCCACGCTGAGTTTGGCCGATATAGCCGCGGCCGCGCATATTTCGGTCGCCGACTATCTGGGCGGCATCGACTGGGCCGGGCATGAAACGGTGAAGCGCTGGTATGCAGGCTTCAAGTCACGCCCGTCCTTCCGCCCCCTCCTGTCCGAGCGGATGGAGGTGATCACGCCGCCCGCTCATTATGAAAAGCCGGATTTCTGACCGATAGACCCCCGCCGCGCATGGGTGGCGCGGCGGATCAGTCCGCCTCCGCCGCCAGATAGACACGGTTGCGGCCATGTTCCTTGGCGAGGTAGAGCGCCCGGTCGGCCGCTTTCAACGCCGCGCGGGGATCGTCGTAGAACAGTACATTGGCGACGCCCGCGGAAAAGCTCACCCGCTCCATGCGTTCGCCATTGGTACGGTTGACGAGGCTGCGGGTCGACAGGTCGGCGCGTACGCCGTCGACCGCCTCGCACGCTTCCGCCGCCGTCTTGCCCCGGAACAGCATGACGAACTCCTCCCCGCCGTGACGCGCGACATGACAGCGGTCGTTGCTGATCTTCGACAGCAGGCCAGCGACGAATTTCAGGACGCGATCGCCCGTGTCATGGCCGTGAAGGTCGTTGATCTGCTTGAAATGGTCGATGTCGCAGAAGGCGACCGACAGCTGCTCGTTCCGTTCCCTGGCCAGTTCCAGTTCCTGCCGCAGCGCCGTTTCGAAGGCGCGGCGGTTGGGCAGGCCGGTCAGATGGTCATGCTCCGCCGCGCGACGGGCGGTCTCCAAGCTGGATTTGAGCGCGAGATTCTGCTTCTGGTTGTTGCGCAGCTGCATTTCCACCTGGCGGGTCTTTTCCACCATCGACCGGGTCAGCGCCACGAGCCGGGCGAGAACGGGTTCGTTATTGCCCTCGGCGGACAGGCCCTTCACCTCTTCCTGCAAGGCGGCGCCATAATCCTTCGCCGAATTGCGCGACTCGGTCATCAGGCCGGTGAACTGGGACAGATTCTCCTCCACCTGCGACAGCATGGAGGCCAGGGCGTCCGCCGTTACCTCGTCGGTGCGCTGCTCCGCGGCCACCGTTTCGACCCAGCCGTTGGTGATCTTGCCGCGCTCGGCGAGGACGGCCTTCACCGCCTTTTCAACGCCGATGTGAGAGCCGGTCAGATAATCATGGGCGACGCCGAAATTCAGCGGCGTGAGGTCGAGGTCATGGGCGAACAGGAAGTCGCCAATATCCTCGTACAGCTTGCGCCGCCGGGTGATTTCCCGGTGCGCGATGCTGCCCGCCCGCGCCCGCTGGGGATCGCTCTCCCCCACGTCCTGATCGGCCTCGGCCTTGGTGGAAAGGCCGCGCGCCCATCGGGTCAGCCGATCGGTCAGGCCGTGCTGCGGGATTGCCGCGTGTGATGATGATGCCCCAGTCATGCGACCTATAACGGACCGGCGCCGTCATGATTAAGGCGGCGAAAAGCAAAAAGCGCCAAGTGGCTGAAAGCCGCCGCTTTTAGATGTCGGCCCCGACCAGCCAGTCGCGGAAGATCCGCACCGCACGCGTCTGGAGCGCGCGGGGACGGCACACGAAATAATAGCGGTAAGGGCTTTCCACATGGGTGTCCGGGAACAGGCGCACCAGCCGCGAGTCACCGGCTTCGTTGAAGTGGCTGGCGTGCATGACGGCAACGCCCAGGCCCTGCGCCGCCGCTTCGAGCATCAGCTGGCCGGAATCATAATTGTCGATCGCCAGGGGTTGCAGGTCGGGCAGGCCGACGGCTTCCTTCCACGCCTCGAACGCCAGCACCATGTCGCGGTGGAGCAATATGGTATGCTGGGCAAGGTCCGCCGGTGTGTTGATGGCGCTTGGCGGCTCCATCAGGGCCTTGCGCCCGATCAGATACACCTCGTCATGGTCGAGCTCATGCGCATAGAGCGCCGGGTCGATATCCTTCGCCAGGACGATGGCGGCATCCAGTCCTTCGCCCAGCCGCGCCACGGCATAGGGCGTGGTTTCGATGTCGATGTGCAATTGCGGGTGACGCTGCCGCAAGGCGCCCAGATGCGGGAACAGGCGCTGCGTGGCGAACAGCGGCATGACCGCGAGCCGCAGCCGCAACTGGTTGCCGCCGCTCTGGATATTTTCCAGCGCCTGGCTCAGCGAATCCAGCGCGGGCGCAATGTCGTCCAGCAGACGCTGCCCGTCTGCGTTGATCTCCAGCGCCTGATGCTTGCGATCGAACAGGGGCCGCCCGATAAATCGTTCCAGCGCCTGGACGCGGCGGCTGAGCGCAGGCGTGGACAGGGCAAGTTCTTCCGCCGCCGCCTTGACCGAGCCAAGGCGGGCAACCTGAACAAAGGCCTCAAGGGCTGTAAGGGGCGGCAATCTGCGCATATTTATCGATCTATTTCCGCGGTCCGCTGCGTCGCATCATTGCTTCCTCTCTCACGAACCGTTTCGCTGTCTGCCTTATCCTCTCCCAATGAGCAGCAAAATGCGCCAGTTGGCAAGATGCAAAAAACGCAACTGCTTCATTCTTTTCGCACTTGCGAAAGGATTCAGCAAGAGACAAAAGGGACGGGCCTTTCAGGCATCCTCTCCTTAAAACTTTCCGGGCTGGCCTTCAGGTCAGCCTTTTTTTTGTTCTTCGCCGTGTCCGGGGCGGGCCTTTCCAAGCGGCGCGGCGTTACCTATGTCGTTACGCGGCGACAAGAATGGGGATGGCAATGGCCGAACAGGAAAGTCCAGGACGCAAGATTCAGGTAGCCAACGCCCGGCCGGAAGATGCGGGGCGCGGCCTCGCCCGGATACCGGTGGCTGCTATGGCGGAGCTGCATCTGGCGGAAGGCGATGTCGTCGAGATCGCCGGAAAGCGATCGACCCCCGCGCGGGTTGTGCGTCCGTACAAGGAGGATGAGGGGCTTGACGTGCTCCGCCTCGACGGGCTCCAGCGCGCCAATGCGGGCGTCGGGTCGGGCGACTTCGTGCAGATCCGCAAGATCGAACCCCGGCCCGCGCAGCGCGTCGTGTTCGCGCCTGCACAAAATAATCTGCGGCTTCAGGGCAACCCCGATGGCTTGAAGCGGGTCTTCTTCCAGCGGCCGCTTGCCGCGGGCGATGTCGTCGCGACGGCGGGTCAGCAGCAGGTCCCGCCCAGCGACATGCCCCCGCATCTGCGGCAGATGCTGGCGGCGCCCGCCTATGCGCTCCAGGAGATCCGGCTGGTGGTCGTATCCACCCTGCCCAAGGGTTATGTCCATATCGACGCCGATACCGAAATCGAACTGCGCGCCGAATATGAGGAGCCGCGTGAGTCCCGCCGCGCCGACGTCACCTATGATGATGTCGGCGGCATGGCCGAGGCGATCGATCAACTGCGCGAGATGGTCGAGCTGCCGCTGCGCTATCCTGAACTGTTCGAACGGCTGGGCGTCGATCCGCCCAAGGGCGTTCTGCTCCATGGCCCGCCGGGAACGGGCAAGACGCGCCTTGCCCGCGCCGTCGCCAATGAATCGGAGGCCGAGTTCTTCCTGATCAACGGGCCGGAGATCATGGGTTCGGCCTATGGCGAGTCGGAAAAGCAACTGCGCGAAGTTTTCGAGGCAGCGGCCAAATCCGCGCCGTCGATCCTGTTCATCGACGAAATCGACTCGATCGCGCCCAAGCGCGGCAATGTGACCGGCGAGACCGAAAAGCGGCTGGTCGCGCAACTGCTGACGCTGATGGACGGGCTGGAGCCGCGCACCAACCTCGTCGTCATCGCCGCCACCAATCGGCCCGAAGCGATTGACGAGGCCCTGCGGCGACCCGGCCGTTTCGACCGCGAAATCATCGTCGGCGTTCCCGATGAACGCGGGCGGCGCGAGATTTTGGGCATCCACACGCGCGGCATGCCGCTGGGCGAAGGGGTCGATCTGGGCGAGCTGGCGCGGATGACCTACGGTTTCGTCGGCGCTGACCTTGCGGCGCTGACGCGAGAAGCGGCGATCGAGACGGTGCGCCGCTTCATGCCGCGCCTCAATCTGGAGGAGGGCACCATCCCGCCTGACGTGCTGGAGGAGCTGTCCGTCTCGCGCGACGACTTCATGGCGGCGATCAAGCGCGTCCAGCCTTCGGCCATGCGCGAAGTCATGGTGCAGGCCCCGAACATCGGCTGGGCCGATATTGGCGGGCTGGACGATGCGCAGATGCGCCTCAAGGAAGGGGTGGAACTGCCGCTCAAGGACCCTGACGCCTTCCGCCGCATCGGCATCCGTCCGGCCAAGGGCTTCCTGCTCTACGGCCCGCCCGGCACCGGCAAGACGCTGCTGGCCAAGGCGGTCGCGCGCGAGGCGCAGGCGAACTTCATCGCCACCAAGTCCAGCGACCTGCTGTCCAAATGGTATGGGGAGAGCGAGCAGCAGATCGCGCGCCTTTTCAACCGCGCGCGGCAGGTCGCGCCCACGGTCATCTTCATCGATGAGCTTGACAGCCTGGTGCCCGCGCGCGGCAACGGGCTGGGCGAACCGCAGGTGACGGAGCGGGTGGTCAACACTATCCTGGCCGAGATGGACGGGCTGGAAGAACTCCAGTCGGTCGTCGTCATCGGCGCGACCAACCGTCCGACGCTGGTCGATCCTGCCCTGCTGCGGCCCGGCCGTTTCGACGAACTGATCTATGTGCCGGTGCCGGATGAAAGCGGGCGGCGGCATATATTGTCGATCCATACGGCGAAAATGCCACTGGCCGGGGACGTGGATCTGGACCTGCTTGCAAGGCGCACGGAGCGCTTCACCGGCGCCGATCTGGAGGATCTGGTCCGCCGCGCGGGCCTGATCGCGCTGCGCCAGTCGCTGTCGGTGGACAAGGTGACGCAGGATCATTTCCTGGCGGCGCTGGAGGAAACGCGCGCCTCCGTCACTGCCGAGATGGAGCATGAATATGAGCAGATCCAGTCACAGCTGAAACAAAGCGCCATGCGGGTGGATCCGATCGGCTTCGTCGCGCCGGGCATGGTCCGGTCCCGCGAACGGGACGGTTGAACAAGGGCGCGCTGGGGGCGGATTGAACTCATCCGTCCCCCGCGCGTTCGCTACCCAACCCCGGCAGCCGGGCCTTTTGGTCCGGTTTCCAAGCGAAGCGGCTTGCAAGCCATGCCGTTATTTGCAAGGCCGGGCGAGCAAGGCAAACAGGCGAGGATAGATGGCCTCCACTCCGGTGAATAAAGACAGGATATCGGCCCGCGGCGGCGATCGTCCGGCAACGTTTCTCAGCCAATGGAGCATGTTCTTCCGCCAGTTCGTGAAGCATCCCGGCATGATCGGGTCGATCATCCCATCCTCATCCACGCTGGTGGACAGCATGTTGTCGGGCGTGGATTGGCAGCGTACGCGCCTGTTCGTGGAATATGGTCCGGGCGTGGGCACCTTCACCCGCACGATATTGGAGCGGATGCACCCGGATGCGACTCTGATCGCGATCGACCTCAACCTGGATTTCGTCGCCTGGCTGGAGGCGCGCATCGCCGATCCGCGCCTGCGCGTGGTGCACGGGTCCGCCGCCGATGTCCGCCGCTTCATTGCGGAGGCGGGTCATCGGCAGGCGGATTATATCCTGTCCGGCATTCCCTTTTCCACACTGCCCGATGGCGTGGGCGATGCGATCTGCGCCGAAACGCAGGCGGCGTTGCGTCCCGGCGGCGAGTTTCTGGTCTATCAGTATTCCGCCTATGTCCGGCAGCTCCTGTCGGCGCAGTTCGATGAGGTCGCCGAACAGGTGGAATGGCGCAACATCCCGCCCTGCCGCACCTTCCGCGCGCGCAAGACCGAAAGGCTGGCGCAGGCGGCCTGATCCAAGGGCCGGATCATTCTTCTGCCGGTTTCGCTATGCGCCCCTTTCATGCTAAGGGCGCGGGCGAAAGGCATTAAAGATCATGAACGACCTGACCCAGACTCCCGAAATGCTGATCAGCGGCATGGGCGCGCGCGCGCGTTCGGCCGCTGCTGTCCTCGTCACTGCCAGCGACGCGCAGAAGATCGACGCGCTGCGCCGTGCGGCGCAGGCGCTCCGGGATCAGGCGCCGCAGATTCTGGCCGCCAATGCGCGCGACATGGAAAATGCCGCCGCCAACGGCCTTTCGCCTGCGATGCTTGACCGGCTGCGGCTGGACCAGGGCCGGGTCGAAGCGACAGCGGCGGGCGTGGATCAGGTGGCGAGCCTCGTCAATCCGCTCGGCAGCGTCATCGATACGCAGGTCCGCCCCAATGGCATGGAGCTTTCCCGCGTGCGCGTGCCGCTGGGCGTGATCGGCATCATCTATGAAAGCCGCCCCAATGTGACCGCTGACGCCGCCGCGCTTTGCCTGCGCGCGGGGAACGCGGTGATCCTACGCGGCGGCAGCGAGGCGAAGGAGAGCAATCGCGCGATACACGCGGCCTTGATCGAGGGAATCGTCGCGGCGGGCCTGCCTGCCGATGTGGTGCAACTGGTGCCGACCACCGATCGCGCCGCTGTGGGCGCGTTGCTCAAGGCGTCCGACTTTGTCGACCTGATCGTGCCGCGCGGCGGCAAGAGCCTGGTGGCGCGGGTGCAGGAAGAAGCGCGGGTGCCCGTGCTGGCGCATCTCGACGGGATCAACCACAGCTATGTCGACGGCGCGGCCGATCCTGACATAGCGGTCAAGCTGATCGTCAACGCCAAGATGCGCCGCACCGGCATTTGCGGCGCGACCGAGACGGTGCTGATTGACAAGGCATTCGGCGGCGCACCGGCCATCGTGCAGGCGCTGCTCGACGCCAAATGCGAAGTGCGCGGCGACGCGGCGGTGCAGGCGATGGATGCGCGGGTCACGGCAGCTTCGGACGAGGATTGGAATACAGAATATCTCGACGCCATCGTGTCGGTGCGCATGGTCGATGGCCTGGAGGAGGCGCTGGCCCATATCGCCGCCCACGCCAGCCATCATACCGACGCCATCATCACCGAGGATGCGGAGAGGGCCGAGCGTTTCCTGAACGCGGTCGACAGCGCGATCGTGATGTGGAACGCTTCGACGCAGTTCGCCGATGGCGGCGAATTCGGGCTTGGCGCGGAGATCGGCATCTCGACCGGCCGCCTCCATGCGCGCGGGCCGGTGGCGCTGGAGGGGCTCACCACCTATAAATGGCTGGTGCGCGGCACGGGCCAGACGCGGCCGTAAAGGATATGTGCTCCCGCCTTCGCGGGAGCACAGTGACTTATCCCTTCACCGCCTCATCGATCGCCTTGAGCTTCTCCAGCAGCGGACCGACCCATTTCAGCGGCAGCATGACTGGGCCATCCGATGGCGCATTGTCCGGGTCGTCATGCGCCTCCGCGAAGATCGCCGCGACCCCTGCCGCGACCGCGCTGCGCGCCAGCACCGGCGCAAATTCCCGCTGCCCGCCCGAAGCCGATCCCAGGCCGCCGGGCTGCTGCACCGAATGGGTGGCGTCGAACACCACCGGATAGCCGGTCTGCGCCATCACCGGCAACGATCGCATGTCGCTGACCAGCGCATTATATCCGAAACTGGCGCCGCGTTCGGTCAGCAGGATGCGTTCATTGCCGGTGGAGGCGACCTTCTGCGCCACCGCCGCCATGTCCCAGGGCGCGAGGAACTGGCCCTTCTTCACATTGATGACCGCTCCGGTGCGGCCTGCGGCGAGCAGCAGGTCGGTCTGGCGGCAGAGGAAGGCCGGGATCTGAAGGATGTCCACGGCCTGCGCCGCTGCTTCGACCTGTCCTGCCTCATGCACGTCGGTCAGCACCGGGCAGCCAAGGCGCGCCTTCACCTCCGTCAGGATCGCCAGCCCCGCGTCGATTCCAACGCCGCGCTGTCCCGCAACCGAAGTCCGGTTCGCCTTGTCGAAAGAGGCCTTGAAGATGAAGGGCACGCCAGCGCTTCCGGCCGCCTCCGCCAGCTTTTCCGCCATCATCAGGGCGTGATCGCGGCTTTCGATCTGGCACGGGCCGGAAATCAGGACGAACGGAAGGTCGTTGCCGATCGTCACCGGCCCCACGGAAATATGGCGCTGCTGTGTCATGCCGCTCACTTCGGCGCTTTCACAAAGCGGCGCAAGAGCTGTCCCCGCCACAGGCCTTTGCCGGGATGATAGTTCCAGCAGAACCAGCCGAAAACGAGGCAGGCGAGCAGCGAGGGCAGGGCCATCGGGTCGCCATTGGCGCGCATGTGCCGGTAAAAGGCGAAATCCGCCCGCCACCGGTCCCGCTCGCTGCCGCCGCCATTGATGCCATAGGCATTGTCATGCTTCCGGCAGCCGATGTTTCGGTTGTATTTGCGGTGATCTATGAAATAGCAGTAGTCGCGTTCGGGTGTCGTCATGGCCCGATGTGGAACAGGGCCGTGCAGAAGTTCAAGCGTAAAGTCTTCTACCTTGGCGGTTTCGATCCGCGCGGGGTGCGTTTCTACCATCAGATGTATCGCGAACAGGCGGAGCGCTATGCCCGGCTGTCCGGCGAACGGGTGGAGGTGAGCGCGCGCCGTTCCGGTCCCGCTTCGTCCGCGATCTGGACCGTGTCCAACCAGAGCGCCGGAGTGGAAACCGAATATGAGTTTCTGCGCTGGGAGGATCTGGTCGGCAAGGTGTGGATTCGCAATCCGCTGCTGCTCGCCTGGCGCTCCATCGCGACCTATAGCGCTCATGCCCGGCACATGCAGTTCCGGCGCATGCGCAGGCTGCGGCCCGGTCCTGTCATCACCATTCTCTACCCGCCGCTTCTGGCGGTGCTGATCCCGCTGGCTCTGGCGCTCGTTCCGGCATTATTGCTGTCGCTGCTGTTGCCCTTCTGGGCGGCGGCGCTGATCGGCATCGGCATCAGCGCGCTGCTGTCCGGCCGTTTGCTCAACAAGCTGATCGTGCCCTGGCTGCTGCGCTTCATGTATTACAACCACAGCGTCGCCGCGCGCGGGCCGGGCGCGGAGATGGAGGCTCGCCTCGACCAGTTCGCCGCGCGTATCGTGGAGGAGATGGACGGCCCCTATGACGAGGTGATCTTCGTTTCGCACAGCAACGGCACCATCTATGCCATGAGCGTCCTTCGGCGGATCCTGGAACTGCGCGGAAACAGGCCGCTCCCCGCGAATTTCACCGTGCTCACCCTGGGGCAGGTCGTCCCCGTCGTCGCGCTGCGCAAGGACGCCCGCTGGTATCATGCCGATCTGAAGGCGCTGGATGACAAGCATTTCCGCCTGATCGACCTGTCCGCGCCGCCGGACGGCGCGGCCTATTATGATGTCCATCCGGTCCATCTTGTCTCAGATCAATGCGCGGCGCGCGTCGATCTGCTCTCACCGCGCTTCCACCTCTTCTACGATCCGCAAAATTACCATAGTGGCTGGTCGAACAAATATGAGGCGCATTTCGATTATCTGCGGGTGGGCGACCGCCTGTCGCCGGTCGATTATGTCAGCCTGACCGCTGGCCGCCGCACGATCGATGAAGCCATAGCCGCATTCAGGGCCATTCCGTGACCGATCATTTCACGCCTCCCTATCCGCAGCCGCCGCGCACCCGCCGCGGCCTCGTTAAGCGCTTCCTGCGCGGCTGGCACAGCTGGATTCATGTGCTGTTCGAAAAAAGCTACACGATGAAGCTGGGCGAAATCCGCCTGCCCGGCCAGACCATGTACATTGCCAACGAACTGCCGCTGGTGGACAGGATCCTGCGCGGCGGCACGGCCTTTCCCAAGCATCGCGAGCTGGTCCGCAACCTGTCGCCGCTGATCGGCAATTCGGTCTTTTCCGCCAATGGCGAGGATTGGGAAAGCCAGCGCGCGATGGTGAACCCGGCCTTCGCCCATACGGCGCTGCACCGGTCCATGCCGCTCATGGTCGCGGCGGCGGACGACCTGCTCGCCCGCATCGATGCCGCTGACCGGAGCAAGCCGGTCGATATCGACCCGATGATGACCCATGTCGCGGCCGACATCATCTTCCGCACCCTCTTTTCGCAGGCGCTGGACGAGCAGCGGTCCAACATCATCCACAACGCCTTCGGCCGGTTTCAGCGGTTCGCGCACAGCGCGTCGATGCTGCGGCTCTACGGCTTTCCAGCGCGCTGGTTCGAACGGCGGTCGTTGAAACCCGCCAAGGCCATCCATGACGTGTTCAGGCCGATCGTCGAGGCGCGCTATCACGGCTTCCACCAGCGGGGCGAATCGCCGCACAAGGACATCCTGCAATCGCTGATCCAGGCAAAGCATCCGGAAACGGGCGAACCCTTCACCCTGCAACAGGTGATGGACCAGGTTTCGACCGTGTTCCTGGCGGGCCACGAAACATCGGCGAGCACCATGACCTGGGCGCTCTATATGCTGGCCGAATGCGCCCATGTTCAGGATGCCGCCCGCGCCGAGGTGGAGAGGGTGGCGGACGGCGCGCCGCTCGCGGCCGCGATGCTCAAGGATATGGCCGTCATCCGCAACATCTTCCGTGAAACGCTGCGCCTCTATCCGCCAGTCGCCTTCTTCCCCCGCGAAGTGCCTTGCCCGATGCCGATGCGCGACAAGCAGCTGGAGGAGGGCGCGATGCTGGTTGTCGCGCCGTGGCTGACCCAGCGCAACAAGGATAATTGGGGCTGCCCGCACAGCTTCGATCCCGGACGCTTCGACGATCCCGCCAATGCGGAGATGGTGAAGCAGGCCTGGTTCCCTTTCGGCCGGGGGCCGCGCGTGTGCGTCGGGGCGGGCTTTGCCCAGCAGGAGGTGATGACGGTGATCGCCAGCGTGGTGCGCCGCTACCGCCTGTCCGTGCCGCAGGGCTTCAAGCCCGAGCCGATCAGCCGCCTCACCATCCGGCCGCGCACGGGCATGAAGCTGTTGTTCGATCGGGCAGGGGACTGACGCAAGCGCTGGCGCGCCTGTTCCCTCCCCGCACGTACGCGCGCGAAGGCGCGGGTGCCGGACCGTTGTGCTACTCGCCTTCCAGTTCCCGCGCGAAATAGACCATCTGCATCGCCTGCAATCGCGCGCTCTGCTCTATGTCGGCGTCGCCGGAATGGCCGCCCGCCATGTCCTCGTAGAAGAGATAGGGCAGGCCGAATTCCTTGAGCCGGGCGGCGAACTTGCGCGCATGCTGGGGACCGACCCGGTCGTCCTTGGTCGTGGTCCAGATATAGGGCGTGGGATATGTCACGCCCTTGCGGATGTTCCGGTAGGGCGAAATCCTTTCCAGAAACGCCTTTTCCTCCGGCACCGTGACGCTGCCATATTCATCGACCCAGGAAGCGCCTGCCGCGATCTGCTCATAACGCACCATGTCGAGCAGCGGCACCTGGATGGCGACCGCTTTCCAGAGGTTGGGATGCTGGTTGAACTGCACGCCCATCAGCAGTCCGCCATTCGATCCGCCATAAATGCCGAATTTTGATGGAGAGGACAGGCCGCGCGCGAAAATGTCGCGCGCCACGGCGGCGAAGTCATCATAGATGATCTGCCGCTTCGTCTTGCGCCCCGCCTCATGCCAGGCCGGTCCGAACTCCCCGCCGCCGCGGATATTGGCGACGATGAAGCTGTTGCCCCGCTCCAGCCACAGCTTGCCCATGATGGCGGCGTAGCTTGGCGTCAGGGAGATTTCGAAGCCGCCATAGGCGGTCATGATCGCCGGTGTCGATCCGTCGCGCTTCATGTCCTTGCGGTGGATGATGAAGTAGGGGACCTTCGTCCCATCACTCGAAACCGCCTCATATTGTTCGACCACCAGCCCCGAAGCATCGAAGCGGGCGGGCATGGCCTTGACCTGCGCCGGGGCGGGATCCGCCGCGTTCATCGCCCACAGGGTCGTTGGCGCAAGGAAGCCCGCGACGCTCAGATACACACGATCGTTCCGGTGCGTGGCCGCCACGGTGCTGATCGTCGCATTGTCCGGCAGCTTCACCGGCTCAGACGTCCAGCCGTCCGCGCCGGAGGCGAAGGTCAGCACCCGGCCGCGCACATTGTCATTGATGGTCACGACCACACGGCTTCGCGTCGCCGCCACGCCGTCTATCGACTGGCGGGCGTTGGGCGCGAACAGGATGCGCGGCGTCAGCACTCCTCCCGCCTTCAGGTCGCCGAGCGGCACGCTGGCCAGCGTGCCCGCGGGCACGGTCACGCCGCCGCTCACCCATGGCTCGCTGGTCTGGATCAGCAATTGGCCCTGCATCAATCCTTGCAGGCTGCTCCTGGCGGGCAAGGGCAGCTTCTTCGCGCCCTCAGGCGTCAGCAGATAGGTCTCGTTGCCGAAGAAGGTCACGCCCCGGACCAGGAAGGCGGCGCGGTTCCCGTCGCCATCGGACAGGACCATGGGATAGACGCCCAACTGATCCGCCGGGGAACCGCGATACACCTCGACCGCCTCGCTCAAAGGCGCGCCCCGCTTCAGCGCCTTAACGACGAAGGGATAACCCGACGCGGTCATCGTGCCTTCGCCCCAGTCGCGCGCCAGCAGCAGCGTGTCCTGATCACGCCAGTCCACATTCTGCTTCGACACCGGCACGTTGAAGCCGCCCTCCACGAATCGTCCCGCTTCCAGGTCGAATTCGCGCAGGGACACGGCGTCCTCACCGCCGTCCGACAGATGGATGAGCGCCAGCCGTTCTTGCGGATCGAGGATGCTCGCGCCCTTCCACACCCACTTCCGGCCTTCCGCCTTCGACAGCGCGTCGAGATCGAGCACGGTCTGCCAGCGGGGCTGCGCCGACGTATAATCTTCTTCGCTGGTGACGCGCCAGATGCCCTGTGGGTGATCGGCATCGCGCCAGAAATTGAAGATGCGGCCGCCGATCATCATCGGCATGGCGATCCGGTCCTTGGCCGACGCAATGGAAAGCGCCTGTTCGTAAAAGGCCTTGTAGCGGCGATCCCCCTGCAACGTCGCGACGGTCGCCTTGTTTTCCGCCTCCACCCACTGCATCGCGCGCGGGCCGGTCCAATCCTCCAGCCAGACATAGGGATCGTCGGCCGGGGCGGGAACGGGCGCACCAGCGGCAGCGAGCAGGGTGGCGGAAACCATCGTCATCATCCTCTTCAAAATCATTCGGCTTTGATCCTGTCGATCAGGGCGGGGCTGGCAAGGCGCTGCCGCACATAGCGCCGCCGCAGCAGGACGCTCGCCGCCAGCAAGGGCGCTCCCGCAAGCATGCAGAGCGCCCCCAGCATCGGCGGCCACAGCCCGAACAGGCTGTGCACGTCGAGCGCGGATGGCGTCAGCAGCAGCAGGAATCCGGCGGTCAGCAGCCACAGTCCGTAGCGGCGCGGCCTGACCGCGATCATCCGCATGTCGTGCCGCCACGCCTTGCGCCCCTGCCGTGTGGTGAGATCGGGATGCTTCATGGCTTTCATCACTGCGTAAATGCATGGCCGCTGTCCAGCGCTCCTATCGCAGGTATGTGTCGCGCAGGGGCTTTCCCTCACGCGCGCCATGGGCTATTCGGGACATATCCCCGGGGGACCGCTCACAGGCGGTTGAGAGGCGGCTGACGTGGCCGCGACCCGCTGAACCTGATCCGGCTAAAACCGGCGTAGGGAGGGACGGTTTGTCACGAGCAATCCGCGCCCTTCTTCCGCCCCGCGACGAAGAGGAGGACGGACTGCCATGGACACGATTTCCGTTCTGACCCTGCGCCTGGCCGAAGCCATCGGGCTATACATGATGGTCGTAGGCATTGGCGGTCTGGTCGCGCCCGCGCGCTGGCGGGCGATGATGGACGATCTGGAGCGCTCGCCCGGCCTCGTCATCGCGCTCGGCTTTCCCGTCTTCGCGGTCGGCGCCGCCCTTGTCCTGATCCACAGCATCTGGACCGACCCGCTGGCCGTGATCGTCAGCCTGATCGGCTACATCGCGCTCATCGAAGGCGCGCTGCTGCTCGCCGTACCCGCGCCGCTCATCAGGATCGGCCGCTGGTCGTTGAACTTCACCCGCGCCTGGGCGGCCGTTTCTATCGTGCTGGGCATCCTCCTCTTCCTCGCTGGCCTTACCGGCCGCGCCACCGTCATCGCCTGAAAGGAACCAACATGGCCGATATTCCTGCCCGCACCGAAATGCGCGTGACGACCGGCCCCATCCGGGGCAGTCGCAAGATTCATGTCGGCCCGCTCAAGGTCGCCATGCGTGAGATCGACTTGGAACCGGGCAGCGGCGAGCCGCCGGTGCGCGTCTATGACACGTCCGGCCCCTATACCGATCCTGATGCGCGCATCGACATCATGGCGGGTCTGCCCGCGCTGCGCCGCGACTGGATCATCGGCCGCGGCGATGTCGAGGAATATGACGCCCGCGCGATCAGGCCGGAGGATAACGGCCTAAAGGGGCCGGATCGTTCAGGCGGTGTCCAGCCCTTCCCCAATGTCGTGAAGCGCCCGCTGCGCGCCAAGCCCGGCATGAATGTGTCGCAGATGCACTATGCCCGCCGGGGCATCATCACGCCGGAAATGGAATATGTGGCGGAGCGCGAGAATCTGGGCCGCGCCCGCCTCGCCGAATATGTGCGCGACGGCCAGGATTGGGGCGCGTCGATCCCCGACTATGTGACGCCCGAATTCGTCCGTGACGAGGTCGCGCGCGGCCGGGCGATCATCCCGTCCAACATCAATCATCCTGAAAGCGAGCCGATGGCGATCGGCCGCAATTTTCTGGTAAAGATCAACGCCAATATCGGCAACAGCGCCGTGGCCTCCGACGTTGCGAGCGAAGTCGACAAGCTGGTCTGGTCGATCCGCTGGGGCGCGGACACGGTGATGGACCTCAGCACCGGCCGCAACATCCACGACACCCGCGAATGGATCATGCGCAACTCGCCGGTCCCGATCGGCACCGTGCCCATCTATCAGGCGCTGGAGAAGGTCGGCGGCATTGCCGAGGAACTGACCTGGGAGATTTTCCGCGACACCCTCATCGAACAGGCGGAACAGGGGGTCGACTATTTCACCATCCATGCGGGCGTTCGCCTGCCCTATATCCCGATGACGGCGAAGCGCGTCACTGGCATCGTCTCGCGCGGCGGGTCGATCATGGCGAAATGGTGCCTCGCTCATCACAAGGAAAGCTTCCTCTACGAGCATTTCGACGAGATCACCGAGATCATGAAGGCCTATGACATCGCCTATTCGCTGGGCGACGGCCTGCGTCCCGGTTCGATCGCCGACGCCAATGATGAGGCACAGTTCGCCGAACTATACACGCTGGGCGAGCTCACGAAGCGCGCCTGGGAACAGGATGTGCAGGTGATGATCGAAGGGCCGGGCCATGTGCCCATGCACAAGATCAAGCAGAATATGGACAAGCAGCTTGAAGCCTGCGGCGAGGCGCCCTTCTACACGCTCGGGCCGCTCACCACCGATATCGCGCCGGGCTATGACCATATCACCAGCGGCATCGGCGCGGCGATGATCGGCTGGTACGGCACGGCGATGCTCTGTTACGTCACGCCCAAGGAGCATCTGGGCCTGCCGGACCGCGATGACGTGAAGGTGGGCGTCGTCACCTACAAGCTAGCCGCTCACGCCGCCGACCTTGCCAAGGGCCACCCCGCCGCCAAGGTCCGCGACGATGCGCTCAGCCGCGCGCGCTTCGAATTCCGCTGGCGCGACCAGTTCAACCTGTCGCTCGACCCCGATACGGCGGAACAATATCACGACCAGACGCTACCTGCCGAAGGCGCGAAGACCGCGCATTTCTGCTCCATGTGCGGCCCCAAATTCTGCTCGATGAAGATCACGCAGGAAGTGAGGGACTTCGCCGCCAAGCAGAACCAGCCGAGCGATCAGTTCCTGGCCGTAGAGGACGCGGAAAAAGGCATGGCCGAAATGAGCGAGGCGTTCAAAAGCAAGGGCGGGGAAATCTACCTTCCGGCAGCGGAATGATGGACGCAGGGGTGGCCGTAACGGCCGCCCCTCCACTGGTCAAACCGCTGAGGGAAGCCGCCGCCAGCCTCCTTACACTGAGCCACTGCCCGAAGTTCCAGGGCCTTCGCCACTGGCAGAGATGATCAAAAGTCGATGGAGATGTGCACCATCGACGGCTCGACGCCCGCGATGGCCGCTATCCGGCTTCGGGCTTGATCGATCGCATCATGCAGCGTGTTGGAACGCTGTTCAGGCTCCTGCCTTGGCGCGGCGGTAGCCATGACGGTGCCTTCACCGCGCGAAAGCTGTTGCTCGGTCAGGCCGAAGATATCCGCCAAAACCAGCAGGTTTGAACGGCGTGGAACCGTCTTCCCCGTTTCCCAGGCCCAGATGCTCGGCTTGCTGAAGCCGGTCCGCTCCGACAGCGCTGCCCGGCTCAGCCCGGATGCCCGGCGCAGGCGGAGAAGCCGGTCGGCCAATGCCTCCTCCTTTTCCACCGGCGGCGCGGCAACAGCGCTCCGCAGCTTCGTGGCGCTGACAGCCGCCTGTGGCAGCGGCTCTTCGAAACGGCAGCCGAAAAGCGCGCCGTCACGCCATACGACACGCGCCGCCCTGTTATCTGCTTCGGGTAAGGACACGGTGACAACCTGCCCAATATCCAGCCGTGCCTCCGTCTCGATCAGCATGCCCGCCGTGGACAGGTCGTGTATGACGACATTTGTCCCCTGGTCGAGCGAGCCCGGCAGTTCCAGACGAATACGCCAGCGGACGTCCTTGCGCTTGTCGCCAGGCACTGCCGGTTGTTCCATGATCGCAGAGATGGACATAGGTGCAATGCTCGCATTCAGCGGTTTCTGGAAGGTTAAGAGAGATTACGCCGGCGCGTGCGAATGGCGCAACTGATTTGACATTTGGATGAGAGGCCGAAGGGCGATCTTCCAAGTTTGTCGATTTCAACAAGAATCTGTAGCGGCGAAGGGATTCAGGCCCTCGACCCCAACCTTGGCTTACGCTTCCTAGCCAATTCCATTCCTCCTGCGTGGTTCAAAATATTGGTCGATCGAACCACCCAGAACCGGGCAGATCAGCGCTTGATATCGACCTCCGGGGAGGCCATGCCCAACGACCTGGTGGTGCAGTCTGCCCCAAGATGTTCAAAGCGGCACTTCCGTGCCAGGAGTTGTAAATGGTCCGCACCCTGGCCGCGATCTTGATGTGCTTTGTCGCGCTGTCATTGACGGCGGGTGCCATCGCGCATGCCGCGGAGTCAGTCGTTGTCTGCGTTGACGCGGACGTCGTGCCTGACCTCGCCCGCGATGGCGGCGGTAGCGATCGAGCTCCCTCGGACGATAACAAAGCCACACCACATCAGCATGGCGGATGCCACGGGCATCATCAGGTTGCGGCACCGGTAGACGACGATCTCAGCGCGAACTTGTCGCTGAGTGCGTCGCTGCCTCCCATCGGCAACGCCAGGGGTCTCGTTTCGTCGGGCATGGACCCGGCGCTCCGCCCTCCCAAGGCCTGACGATTCCGACCTGACCCCTTCACCGGGGCTTTCTGGAATCGTCAGGAGTCTTCTATCATGCACCGATTGCCCGCGGCTCTGTTGGCCGCGATGGCTTGCGCGAGCGTCGCGCAGGCTCAAGAGCCACCGTCGGCGGAAGCCAACCCATCATTCACCCTCGGCCGAGCGCTCGAACTGGCGGGCGCAGCGTCCCCGTCGCTTGAAGCCGCCTCGGCGGACATTCAGGCGGCGGAAGCCGGACGCCGCGTCGCGGGGCTGCGCCCCAACCCGAGCATCACTGTGGAAGCCGAGAACGTCACCGGCTCCGGCCTCTATAGCGGGATCGACAGCCTGGAGGCGACCACCTCGCTGACGTTGCCGGTCGAACTTGGCGGCAAGCGTGCCGCCCGGATCGCGGCCGCCGATGCGCACACCGGCCGCGCCGCTATTCAGGCGGTGATCGCGCAAGCCGATCTTCGACTTGCGGTCATTCGCGCCTATGCCGAGGCCGCCGCTGCGGAGCGGCGGCTGGTAACCGCGCGCGACCAGGTGCGGATCGCCGCCGACGCGCTGCGTGCCGCGCAGGTCCGCGTCCAGGCGGGCCGCGCCTCGCCCGTCGAGGTCCGGCGCGCGGATGTCGCCCGGATCAATGCCGAGGCGGCACTGGCGCGCGAGGCGCGCGCGGTCGAGATCGCGCGCTACAGCCTGTCGCGGATCGTCGGACAGCCGGTCACGGGCGAGCTTGATGCCGGCTGGTTCGCGCAGGTGACCGTGGCCGCTGCCGGCCCGCTCCGTCCGATCGAGAGCGGCGGCACCCTGGCGTTGGCCGCGACCGAGGCCGACCTAGCCATCGCCACCGCCGGGGTCCGGCTTGCCCGTTCGCAGCGGGTGCCCGACCTGACGGTCGGTGCCGGTGCCCGCCGGTTCGAGGCGACGGGGGACATGGCGGCGGTCTTCAGCCTGTCGATCCCGCTGCCGCTGTTCGACAATGGCGGCGCGGCGCTGTCGCAAGCGGCGGCCGAGCGGAAGCGGGCCGAAGCGCAGCGCCGGGTCACCGCGCTGGAGGTCGAGCAGGCCATCGCCCGCGCGCAGGCCGATGCCGCCAACGGCGCCACCAGCGCCACGGCCGCCAGCGGTCCCGCGTTGGCGGCCGCCGAGGAAGCGGCGCGGATCGCCCGCATCGGCTACCGGGAAGGCAAGTTCGGCCAGCTCGACCTGCTCGATGCCGAGCGCACGCTTGCCGAGACCCGCGCCGCCGCGATCGACGCGCTACTCGCCTACCACATCGCCCAGGCGCAGCTCGAGCGGCTGACCGCACGCGCGCCCGCCATTCAGGGGGACAGACCATGAAGAACCGTTTTGGGGCGGCCCTGCCGCTCATGCTGGCCGCATTGTTGGTCGCGGGCTGCTCGGGCGGTGAGTCCGTACCCAAGGACCAGAATACGGCCGAAGCCGAGGAGCAAGGCCATGGCGAATCAGGCGAGATCGCGCTGACGCCGCAGCAGATACGCGCCGCGGGCATCGAACTGGTCCGCGCGATGCGCGGCGGCGGCGGGGCGCTGACGCTGCCGGCGACGATCGAAGGCGATCCGCAGCGCATGCAGGTGGTGTCGGCCGCGATCGGCGGGCGCGTCGTTGCCCTCACCCGCAATCTCGGCCAATCGATCGGGCGCGGGCAAACGCTGGCGGTGATCGAAAGCCGCGAGGCGGCCTCGCTTAACGCCGGGATCGAGGCGGCTCGAGCGCGGCTGGAACTCGCCGAATCGAACCTGCGCAGGGAGCAGCGGCTGTTCGACCAGCAGGTCTCGCCCGAGCAGGACCTGATCGCCGCGCGCACGGCGGCGGCCGAAGCGCGGATCGCGCTGCGCCTCGCGCAGCAGCAGGCCGCCGCTGCCGGCGGCCGCGTGGGCGCGCTCAACCGCGTCGGCATCGCCTCGCCACTGCCCGGCCAGGTGATCGCGCGCAGCGTGACTCTGGGGCAGACGGTCGCGGCCGACGCCGAGCTGTTCAGGGTCGCCGACCTCTCGCATGTAGCGGTAACCCTCGCCCTCTCTCCGGCCGATGCCGGCAAGGTGCGACCCGGATCGGCGATCGAGATCGTCGCCGGGGACCGCAGGTCGGCGGCGCGGGTGAGCTTCGTCTCGCCGATTCTCGACGAGGCGACGCGGCTCGCCACGGTGATCGCGGTCATCGACAACCGCTCGGGCCAATGGCGTGTCGGCGAGCCGGTGACCGCCTCGATCCGGCTGGCCGACAGCGGCACCGGCGCGGTGCTGGTCCCGCAAAGCGCGGTGCAGACCGTCGAAGGCCGCTCGACGGTGTTCGTGCGCACCGCGCATGGCTTCAGGGCCAACCCGGTCACGCTCGGCGCGCCGAGCGGCGACAATATCGTCGTGGCTTCGGGCCTCACCGGCGACGAACAGCTCGCCGGTGCCAACAGCTTCACCCTGAAGGCCGAGCTCGGCAAGGGCGAAGCGGAGCACGGGCACTGATCATGATCGACCGCATCGTCACATTCTCCGTCGAGCGGCGCTGGCTCGTCCTGCTGCTTACGCTGATCGCCATGGGGGTTGGCGGCTGGGCGCTGTCCCGGCTGCCGATCGACGCCGTTCCCGACATCACCAACAACCAGGTGCAGGTGAACGTCACCGCGCCGGCGCTCTCGCCCGAACTGGTCGAGAAGCAGGTCGCCTTTCCGATCGAAAACGCGCTCGCCGGGGTTCCCGGCCTCGAATACACGCGCTCGCTGAGTCGCAACGGCTTTGCCCAGGTGACGGCGGTGTTCAGCGACTCCACCGACATCTATTTCGCGCGCCAGCAGGTCGCCGAGCGGTTGCGGGTCGCCGAGGAGAGCCTGCCCGAGGGGGTGGTCCCGACAATGGGGCCGATCGCCACGGGCCTGGGCGAAGTCTATATGTGGACCGTTCACTTCCAGCATCGGCCGGAAGACACGCATAAGCCCGGCGAGCCGGGCATCCAGCCGGACGGCAGCTACATCACGCCCGAAGGCGACCGGCTCGTCACCGAAGCCGACCAGGCGACCTATCTGCGCACCGCGCAGGACTGGATCGTCGCCCCGCTGCTCAGGAATACGCCGGGCCTCGCCGGGGTCGATGCGATCGGCGGCTATGTGAAGCAGTTCCAGGTCGTGCCCGACGTGCAGCGCCTCGCCGCGCTCGGCATGAACCTGTCCGATCTGGCCCGCGCGCTGGAGGAGAACAATGCCGGCATCGGCGCCGGGGTCGTGGATCGCGGCGGCGAAGGGCTGGCCGTCCGCTCGGACGCGCGCATCCGCAATCTGGGCGAGTTGGCAAGCACCGTCATCGCCACGCGTGCGGGCGTGCCGATCCGGCTGGACCAGGTGGCGCAGGTGCGCCTGGGGCAAGCGATCCGCTATGGCTCGGCCTCGGAGAATGGGCAGGAGGTGGTCGTCGGCACGGCGATCATGCGGATCGGCGAGAACAGCCGGACGGTGGCGACCGCCGTCGCCGGACGGCTGGAGGAGATCAACGCCTCGCTGCCGACCGATGTGGTGGTCCAGCCGGTGCTGGACCGCACGGCGCTGGTTGAGTCCACGATCAAGACGGTGGCGAAGAACCTTGCCGAAGGCGCGCTGCTGGTCATCGTCGTCCTGTTCGTGCTGCTCGGCAATTTCCGCGCGGCGCTGATCGCGGCGCTGGTGATCCCGATCACCATGCTGCTGACCAGCTTCGGCATGCTGCGCGGTGGAGTCTCGGCCAACCTGATGAGCCTGGGCGCGCTCGATTTCGGCCTGATCGTCGACGGCGCGGTCATCATTGTCAATCGGCGTCCAATCGGTACCCCCAATCGGCGCGCAAAAGGGACCC